>CAJMAW010000016.1 GCA_905211485.1 uncultured Lentisphaeria bacterium
TGGGGAAGGCGCGGGAGACGGCGAAACGAATTCTCTGCAGTGGGAATCTGAAAAATATTTCTCTTCTGGACTTCGGTTATATGGAGTCCTATGGCTATCTGACCCCAGTCTATAATATGTGGCGTCCAGATCCGTATTATGCTCTTGCAACAACTTCATGGCATGAATGTTTGCGCTATGAATACGATTCCGCCCACAGGATTGCGATAAACGGAAATACAAAAGTCCCGAAATTCATGAAATGCCCGAATGGGATCGACAAAGGCGCTTCCCGTTATTATCTGGCCACGCATTACGGCGGACTGCATCAGGATACGGCAATCCATAACAACGGGGTATGGAAAGGAATCCGGGCGGGCGAGTTGAAACAGCCTTCACGCCGTTCCGGGCTGATGGATTTTTCCAATGCCAATTCCAGATATAACTATCTGGTTTCGTCCAGTTATTATCTTCCGGGAGTGGGGGTATCGAAAGACAGCACGATAGCGGGATACGTGGCTGCGGGCCTGTCCACCTTCTCCGGGACTTCGGCGGGGCTGGACCTGAAGTTGAAAGATATGATGTACGGGCGCCATGCCAATATGGTGAACATCACATTTTATGACGGGCATCTGGAATCCTGGAGCTCGCAGGAAGCCTCCATTCATTTTTATTTGAAGAACAATACGGATTCCTCACGGATCTTCAACACCAAACTTTGAGTCCCGATTCTTTCCTTTCTTTGCGGGGAATTTTTTCCCGGGATCCTTTCCCTTTCCTCTGAAGACACCGTTTTTTCCTTCCGTTTTTTTCAAATCTGAAATCATGCGGATTTTTTTCCCGTTTTTTCCTTTCACGGCATATTGTAAAATCAGATTGAGCAAGTAATTCTTTCTCAATGCTGTTATTTCCGCTTTCAGTTTTTTTTGTCACAGCTCGTGAAATTTTACAAGCAAGAGAAAGGGAAAGGATGCTCCGATGAGTTTACAGACAAAAAATTTCAGGGGAGAGAGGAAAAATATTTTTACTTTGATCGAACTTCTTGTCGTGATCTCGATCATAGCTCTGCTAGCGGCAATGCTGATGCCGGCATTGGGGAAGGCGCGGGAGACGGCGAAACGAATTCTCTGCAGTGGGAATCTGAAAAACATTTCTCTTCTGGACTTCGGTTATATGGAGTCCTATGGGTATCTGACACCTCTTTGGAATGTTTATCGAAACAATCCTTATTATGGGGGGACAACGGTCCAATGGCATGAATGTTTGCGCTATGGATATGATTCCGCCCACGGGATTGCGATAAACGGGAATACAAAAGTTCCGAAATTCATGAAATGTCCGAACGGGATCGACAAGGGAGCTTCCCGCTATTATCTGGCCACACATTACGGCGGACTGCATCAGGATACGGCAATCCATACTGTCTCATGGGACGGGATGAAAAACAGTGAGGTCAAACAGCCTTCGATGCGTTCGGGACTGATGGATTTCTGCAACGATTCATCCCGGGTCAATTATTTGATCAATGCCACGTATTATCTTCCGGGAGTCGGGGTATCGAAAGAGAGCACGATAGCGGGATACGTGGCGGCCGGCCTGTCCAGCTTCTCCGGGACTTCAGCGGGGCTGGATCTGAAATTGAAGGATATGATGTACGGACGCCATTCCAATATGGTGAACATCACGTTTTATGACGGGCATCTGGAATCCTGGAGTTCGCAGGAAGCCTCCATTCACTTTTATTTGAAGAGCAATACGGATCCCTCGAGGATCTTCAATACCGGTCTCTGATTTCCGGAGACAAAAGCAGAAAAATGCTTCCCCGGAACGGTCCGGGAATTACAGACACCCCTTCGTGGACGGGATCCCTTTGACACGCGGATCCAGAGACACCGCTTCCGCGAGCGCCCGGGCAAAGCCCTTGAACACCGCTTCAAAGACGTGATGAGTCTCCCCCGTTTCCAGCATGCGGATATGGAGATTGATTCCGCCCTTCACGCAGAGCGCTGTGAAAAATTCCTTGAAGAGAGCAGTATCCAGTTCCCGGATATAGGGCGCGGGCGGTTCCAGACGGTACACCAGACAAGGCCGTCCCGAAAGATCCAGCGCAATCATAGCCAGGGATTCATCCATCGGGAGCAGGAAGTTTCCGTAGCGCCGGATGCCCTCCTTGGTCCCGAGTGCCTGGGAAATGGCTTCGCCGAGAGCCAGTCCCAGATCCTCCATTGTGTGATGGCAGTCGACTCCGAGGTCTCCGCAGGCTTTGACTTCAAGATTGAAAGAGCCGTGTTTTGCGAAAAGAGTCAGCATGTGGTCCAGAAAGGGAATGCCGCTGGAGACATCGGCAAGTCCTTCGCCGTCAAGTTCAATCCGCACGGATATATCGGTTTCTTTTGTGGTTCTGACAATGTTGCCGCATCTCATGAGAAATCTGTCTCCTTGATCTGATTGTGGATTCTCTTTCCGGGAAATATACGCCAAAGAACATAAAATGCAAGACAAATACTTGCAATCTGAACAGGATGTTGTACATTGTCTGATTCTCTGGAAAACTTTCAGGCGGGTTTTCCATTTTCAGGCAGATGAAGAAGATGATGAAAGAAGACAGGAGACTGTCCTGTCCCTGGAAATAAACTCGAAAAAAACAGCCCCGAACTCTCAGGCAGGCGGCGGAGAACAAATTCTTTTCCCCCCCGTCCGCCCGCCTGGGGAAAAAAACAATCACAGGCATATTGAACAATCGTGTTGCAGCAGATCAGAAAAAATGTCGGACGTCTCTTCCGGATCAAGGCCCGGATCAGACAGCTTAGAAGAATGCTTTCCTCCACCCCCGCCGCCGGCCCCGTCATGATGCCCAGCTCCAGAGTTCAGGAAAGGCCTCCGCGCGGAGGAGAACTGTTTCCCGGGGGGAATAATGAAAAAGACGCGCTCTCTTCTCCCGCGGGACGCAGACGCAGACGCGGTCCGGGTGCTTCCCCCCAGTCTGCCCGGTCTTCCCAGTCCGTTCAGTCGGAAAAATCGGCTTTCCGTCTGGAAAAATCCTCTCCCCGTCCGGACGGCGGCGAATCCAGGAAGACTCATTCCGCCGGAAAAAACGCTCCCGGAGGGAAGGAAAAGACCTCTCCGCGGAAAATGAAAACGCCCCCTCCGCCTCTCCCGGAAATCCTTCCGGTTCCGGAGGAGGAGGGGAAAATCCGTTTTACCGATCTGGATCTGGCCCCGGAAATCCTTGCCGGGACTCAGACGCTCGGCTTCCGTTACTGTACCGAAATTCAGGGGAAATGTCTGCCGTATGCCCTTTCCGGAAAAGATCTGGCGGCAAAGGCGCAGACGGGGACCGGGAAAACGGCTGCCTTCCTGGCTTCCTCCATGACTCATCTGCTCCGTCATCCGCTTCAGGACCGGAAACCCGGGGGAGCCCGCGTTCTTGTCCTGGCACCGACCCGGGAACTGGCCATCCAGATCCACAAGGACGCGGAAGCGCTTGGGCTCTATACGCCGCTCAACAATCTGGTGGTGTTCGGCGGAATGGACCACAAGGCGCAGAGGGATTCGCTTCAGGATCCGGTGGATATCCTTGTCGGAACACCCGGAAGAATCATCGACTACAGCCGAAGCGGAGATCTGGACCTTTCCCACGTGGAAATCCTTGTGATTGACGAGGCCGACCGGATGCTGGACATGGGATTCATCCCCGATGTCCGGAGAATCGTTTCAAAACTGCCGCCGACGCCGAAGCGTCAGACCATGCTTTTCAGCGCCACGCTGGAACCCGAAATCCTGCGCCTTGTGGACCGCTGGCTTTCCGATCCCGTCTCGGTCGAATCCGAGCCCGAACATGTGGTCACCGATCTCATCGAACAGAAATTCTACGCCGTGCTGGACGATCAGAAACTGCCCATGCTCCTTTCCGTACTGAAAACGGAAAATCCCGGGCGGGTCATCATCTTCGGAAACCGCAAGGACAAAAACCGCTCTCTAGTGCGGAAACTCTATGCTTACGGAATCGACGCGGAGCTGCTGTCAGGGGACATCGCTCAGGAAAAACGCCTGAAGATTCTGGAGCGTTTCCGTTCGGGGGCGACCCGAATTCTGGTTGCCACGGATGTGGCCGCGCGGGGTATCCATGTCGAAGGTATCACGCATGTCATCAACTATGATCTCCCCGAACAGGCGGATGACTATGTCCACCGCATCGGCCGCACGGGGAGAGCCGGTGCCAAAGGCGTCAGCATCAGTTTTGTCTGCGAATACGGAGCCTATGTCATGCCCGATATCGAAAAGTATATTGATATGAAGGTGACGACGGTCCAGCCGGAGGATGCCATGCTTGTCCTCCCGGAGAAAGTCCGTTCGGAACCATCTCCGGGGAGCGACTCTTCCTGTCGGCGCGGCGGCAGTCACGGAGGCAGTTACGGCGGGGGACGCGGCCCTTCTTCGTCACGCTCCTCCTCCTTCGCGAGACGGAATGGAGCAAGGCGCTGATGCCTTATTTTCCGCATGACCAGTAAACATGGGAGGGATGCACGCCTCCCTCCCTTTGGAGACGAATGTGGCGGAACGGAAAGAACGGATTGTCATAGTCCTCGACAGGCTGCGCAGCGCCTATAACGTCGGCAATATTTTCCGGATTGCCGAGGCCGTGGGCGCGGCGGAGATTCTCTGCTGCGGCTATACGGTTTTCCCTCCGCATCCGAAACTGGAGAAGACGGCGATGGGTGCGGATAAAAGCGTGCCGTTCCGGCATTTCGATACCTCTCTGGATGCGGTCCGTGCCCTGAGAAGGGAAGGGGTGAAGAGGATTCTTGCGGTGGAGACCGTTCCGGGTGCGCCGGATGTCTGGGACGTTTCCTTTGAATTTCCGCTTGCTCTGATCTTCGGAAACGAGGCTCTCGGCGTGCATCCGGAAACGCTGAAGGAAGTGGATGGCGCGGTGTCTCTCCCCATGTTCGGGATGAAAACTTCCATCAATGTTGGAAACTGCGCGGCAGTGGCGCTATATTCCGCAGTGGCGGCCATCCGTGCGGCGGAAAAAAAGGAGAAACGATGAAGGTTTATCTGTACGGCAGGAATTTCGGGAATATCGAGCGCCTTCTGAGGGAAAGGGGCGTGGAGCTTCTGCCTTCTCCGGACGGGGCGGACCTGATTCTCTCTCATGGCGGGGACGGATCCATGCTCGGCGCCGAATACCGTTTCCCCGGGAGACTGAAATTCCCCGTCCGTGATGCCGAGACCGCTCCCCTGTGTCCTGAACACCGGATTGAAAAGCAGCTGGATCTTCTGCTTGCCGGTCAGCTGAAAAAAACGTTTCTTCCGAAGCTGGAGGGCCGTGCCTGCGGAAAGAGTCTGCGCGCGGTGAACGATATATTTATTCATAACCGGAGCAACGTCTGCGCCCTCCGCTACAAGGTCTGGATCGACGGGGAACTGTACGGGAGGGAAACGGTCGGAGACGGAGTCGGAGTCGCGACCGTGCACGGATCCACCGCCTATTACCGGAGCATCACCCACAGCATTTTCAGAACCGGAATCGGACTGGCCTTCAACAACAGCACCGAACTCGTGAACCATCTTGTTCTGCCGGAGAAATCCCTGATTACAGTGGAAATCCTGCGCGGGCCCGGGGAGCTGGTGGCGGATAACATTCCGGAAAGCATTCCCCTGAATGAAGGAGACAGTGCGTCCATCTTTCTCTCCGCTGAAACCACCCCTGTGCTAGGGCTGGACTGCTTCATGTGCCCGGAATGCCGTTTCATCCGTCATCGTCTGAGAAACAGTTCGAGGAACGGGCAGCGGGTATGAGAATTCTTCTGAGTGCCGGACCGACCCGGGAGCCGTTGGATCCCGTCCGATTTCTCTCGAACCGTTCCACGGGGAAGATGGGCTATGCCCTTGCCCGTGCGGCTGTCCGTGCCGGGCATGAGACGGTCCTTGTGTCGGGCCCCGTTTCATGCACTGTCCCGGAGGGGCTGCTCCGCTTCCTGTCGGTCGAATCCGCCGCGGATATGGCGGAAGCCATGAAAGAACAGTTTCCGGATGCGGAGCTGACCATCATGTGTGCCGCCGTCGCCGATTACAGGCCTGTGCATTGTGCGGAACAGAAAATCAAAAAATCCGGGGAATCGCTCTTCCTGGAGCTGGAGCGGACCGAGGACATCCTGCTTTCGCTCGGACAGCGGAAACGCCCCTCCCAGATCCTTGTCGGCTTCGCCGCCGAAACGCAGGACCTTGCCCGATATGCACTTCAGAAACTCCGAAAGAAAAATCTGGACTGGATCATTGCAAATGAAGTGGGACTCCCAGGCAGAGGCTTCGCTTCCGATTTCAACGCGGTCACGGTGTACGGAGCGGATGGATCCGTGAAAGAGTTCCCGCTTATGGAAAAAGAGCGCCTGGCCGAAGAGCTGATTCATTTTCTGCTGCTGCAAAGGCGGCTTGAAGCGGAATGAAATTGAATGAATTTGTATGAGTCTGAAAGAAACCGCTCTTTGCCCGGAAAGCGCTCGGACCGGAGAAGAGGAGAAAACAAGGAGTTTGCCCATTCTTCTTTTCCTCCGCTACCTCCGCCGCAGACTTTTCTCCTCTCCCGCTCCGGAGAAGAAATGCAGCGGGAATGCTAGACTGAGAGGAGAAGAGCCGAAACAAGAGTGAAGACGAGAAGACGAGAGTGAGGACGGCATGAAGGAAGAGGAAAAAATATTTCAAGGCATTCTTTTCCGCCCCGGAGATCCGGAGCTTAAGGCAATGAAACTGCGTTCCCATAAGCTGAGTGCCGAATACAGCAGAACGAATGAGGACGATGTGGAACTCAGAGCCAGACTTCTGGAACTGATTTTGCTGGAATTCGGAGAGGGCAGTTTCATCCAGGGCCCCGTATTTTTTCATTACGGGAAACATACCCGGATCGGGAAACGCTGTTTTTTCAATTACAATCTGACGATTCAGGATGACGCACCCGTCGTGATCGGAGATGATAACAACTTCGGGCCGAACACCACCATTGTCACCCCAGTCCATCCGATGCTCCCAGATGAACGGCGCACTCTCTTTGACAAAGACGGTCATCCGGGGCATTACTGCTATGCCCGGCCGGTCACAATCGGCAGCGACTGCTGGTTCGGGGCCAATGTCGTGGTCTGCCCGGGCGTCACGATTGGAGACGGCTCTGTGATCGGTGCCGGAAGCGTCGTCACAAGAGACATCCCCCCTCTCTCCTTTGCCGCGGGAAGCCCCTGCCGTGTCATCCGCCCGATTACACGCGGGAAGGACAGCATGCTTTCCAAACCGGAAATCCTTGCTGACAACCGCGTCGAGCCGCTGGAGGGGAATCCCCTTCCGCACGACTGAGGAGTGTGTGTGCCTTCTTCCGTACAGAACCTTCTCCGCTGAAGAGAACCTTCTCTGCTGAACTGGAGAAGGACGGCGGGGGTATTATGTGGATGCCGTTTCTTTTTTCCCTCATGGGGAATGATGAAGAAGAATTGCTCTCCACATCGGGGAAAGTCATTCCCCTCTCATGTCAGGAAGGAATAGGGGAAACATTCCGGGAACCAGGAAGGACGCATTCCGCCGTCAGGGGCTCTGTCAGAATATGCCGGGACATGCCGCTTCATGCGGGATCGGGAGGAAATACGCTGCCGCGGGATGCTGCCGGATTCAAGGTACGGGGACGGAACCGATGTGAGGAGAGCCGTGTCGGCCCGGCGTCAGACCAGTCTTTTCCCCAGGGTGTTTTCAAGGATTTCAAGCGCTTCTCCGCAGAGATGGAGGGAGCCGCAAAGCACCTTCTTTTCCCGTTTTTCCCCTTCTTCAGCAGGAAATTCCGTAAAGAGAGCGGTGGTGAGGTCCGTGCTTTCAGAAGGAATTGAAGGATCGATTTCCCTGAGAGCGGCGGCCATTTCCTCCGTGCTCCGGCTCGAACGATGGGAATGGAGCGAGACAAAACGGAAGGATTTTGCCATGGGGGCCAGAATTTCGAGTCCGGTTCTGAAATCCTTGTCGGAAAAGGCGCCGAAAATGAAATGGAATTTCTTTCCCGGATGAAGTTCACGGAGAGCGTCCCGGAGGGATTCGACTCCTTCGGGATTGTGCGCCGCGTCCATGACGAGGTGAAGTTCCGGGAAGAACTGCATCCGAGCCGGCCATGAAGCAAAGGCAAACCCGTCCAGCGCCCTCCTGAAATCGAAGGCGTATTTCCGGGAAAGAAATCTCAGAATTTCCGCACTGAGTGCCGCGTTGCGCCGCTGGCAGGGCCCCGCAAGTGGAAGGGTCACAATTTCACCGCTTTTCAGCGGAAATTTCTGATGGATTCCACTTTCCCTGCGGGCGGCATCGGAACTTGCCGTAAGACGTTCCATCTGCAGAGGTCCTTCGGGGAAGGGATCGGAAAGAAAACATTCCGCCCCCATCTCGTCCGCCCGGGCCCGGATGACTTCCAGCGCTTCCGGAGGCGTTGCTCCCGAACAGAAGACGGGGATCCCGCGTTTGATGATGCCCGCTTTTTCAAACGCGATTTTGGCAAGGGTGTCTCCGAGCCTGTCGCTGTGTTCCATGGAGATGCCGGTGATGACGGAGAGTTCGGGAAGGACGATATTGGTTGCGTCGAGCCGTCCTCCCATTCCGGTTTCCCATAAAGCGAAATCGACTTTTCCCTCCGCGAAGAGCAGGGCCGCTGCAAGAGTTGTCACCTCAAAGTATGTGACGTGTTTCCCTTCCTTTGCCATGTCTTGCGCAAGAGGACGTATCTGTGCGAGAATCGCCGCGAGCCGTTCTTCCGGACAGGGAACTCCGTTGATCCGGAATCTCTCTCCCGGACGGACCAGATGCGGCGAGGAATAAAATCCCGTCTTCCACCCCGCCGCCCGCAGACCCGCTTCCGTGAAGGCGCAGACGGACCCCTTCCCGTTGCTTCCCGCCACATGAATCAGTTTCAGTTTGTGATGAGGATTTCCCGCACGGCGGAAGAGTTCCTCCGTCTGCTCCAGGCCCAGCTTGATTCCGAAGAATTCAAGGGAGGCGAGCCATTCGAGTTCGGATTGCGTGTTCATGAGGGAAGAGATGCGGCCTGTAAAAAAATTGTAATGCTGGAGTGTGCATGCTGGGCTGAAGCTCAGTAGAGCAGGGGGGACCAGTCAGGACCGGAGACTTTGGTCGTCCCCGCGACCAGACGGCGGACTTTGCCGAGGCGGGTGTCCACAATATAGATCACGCCCCGGTCGGAGACCACAACATGCCGGTTGTCGGGCGCCCAGGACGGACCTTCCCCTGCAATGGCAGCTGTTTCGGGAAGTCCGACTTTGCTGTCGGCAGGTCTGTCACCGTTCAGGTCCACGACCGCCACTGTGTAAGCGCCTCCCAGTTTTGCCGAATAAGCGATCTTGTTGTCTTTCGACCAGTCCGGAGCGACCCGTTCGCTGCCGAGGGTGGACGTCAGCAGCACTGGGGACTGCTTTCTTTCAAATGGGGAGACGATATAAAGACGCGGCCTCCCGCTTTTATCCGAGACGAAGCAGAGTTTCTTCCCGTCCGGAGACCAGCACGGACTGGCTTCAACCGCCTTGTCGTTCGTGATGCGTGTGAGCTGGCTCCCGTTCGTCTCCCGGATGTAAAGATCCACCTGGTTGTTCATCCCGAGAATCAGGGCGAGATAACGCCCGTCCGGAGAGATGGCTCCGCCCGCGTTGATTCCCGGATATTGTGTGAGGCGTCTGCTTTTTCCTGAAGCCAGATCCAGCTCGATCAGATGGGTGTAGGAGGGGCCAAAGTAACTGTAGATGACCGTTTTCCCGCCGGGATGCCAGACGGGATCAATGCAGAGAGTGTTGTTCCGTGTCAGCGGCGTGATGTTCCGTCCGTCGAAGTCGCAGACGTAAATTTCCTTCCTTCCCGGCGCCGTTTCCGCTGCAAAAACGATTTTTGTCCGGCAGATCCCCGGGATGCCGAAGAGTTCCTTCAGAACCGCGTCGACTGCCGTATGTGCTGTTTTATCCGTATCCTGTCCCGAGACGGAGAAGGTCTTCATTACCACTCCCGCTCCATTGGCGATATCAAGTTTGAGCACGTTCCCGCTGGCGCTCCCGGAAAGGATCAGATCCGCCGGACCGGAGGCGATGACATTGAACCATCCGCAGTTCAGCAGATCGGATTTCACTTGTTCTGAGAGCGCCGTGTTGCCGTTGATGCCCCGGAAGAGAAGAGTCGGATCCTGTTTTGCGTCCTTGCTGATTTCGACCTGCGCAAATGCCGTGTGGGAGAGTGTGAAGCTCAGAAGCGCCGTGCAGAAAATGAGAGAAAAAATACGCATGAAAAATCAAGTCTCCTGTTTTTGAAATGAATCTGAATGATATGGAATATATTCTTGTTTTTGAAAGTTTGTTAAAGTTGTTTTGTACATTATATCCGGAAGAGCTGTTCGCAAGTTCCCGAATGAAATTTTTCCTTCGATTTTTTCTCTGTTTTCAGCGTCTCCAGAAGGAGGGCAGGAAAAGCAGAAGAATCGTGAAGAGTTCAAGACGGCCCAGCAGCATTTCAAAGGAGAGAATCAGCTTGGCCGCAGGCGTCATCCAGGCGAAGGAGCAGCTCGGCCCGATCTGTGCAAAACCCGGACCCACGTTGCTAAGGCATGTGATGGAAGCCGAGAGCGCCGTATCCAGATTCATTTCACATGCAAGTGTCAGCAGCAGGACAAAAATGAAGTAGGTCGCAATGAAGAGAGCAAAAAAACCCACCGCCTTCTGAATCGTGTTTTCTTCCAGACGGGTCGAATTCAGCCTCACGTCTGGGATCATGCGCGGATAGATGCAGCGTTTGACCGCTGAAAGAGCGTATTTGCCCAGAAGCAGCACCCGGACGCATTTCAATCCCCCTGTCGTGGATCCTCCGCAGGCGCAGACAAACATCAGACCGAAAAGAAGTGCTCCTGCCGCCGTCGGCCAGGCCGTGTAGTCCCCCGTCGAGAAACCCGTGGACGTGAGGATCGCTACCACCTGAAACAGCGCAGCCTCAAACGATCCCAGCAGATCATGGCGGTATTCCTTTCCGCTCATCGGGTCAAGCACGTCTGAAAAAAACAGAAGCCCGGTGATGACGAGTGTCGAAAACAGGATGATCAGCGTGTAAAAACGGAACTCCTCGTCTTTCCAGTAGGACTTCGGTTTCCCCGTGATCGCCCGGAAGTGAAGGACAAAGTTGCAGCCCGCAAGAAACATGAAGACGATGACAACCCAGTTGACGTAATTGCTGTTGTAGGCTCCGATACTGTCGGTCTTCGTTGAGAATCCGCCTGTTGCGATGGTGCTGAAGGATTCGCAGAGGGCGTCGAAAAGAGAAAGTCCTCCGGCCCAGAGAAAGATCGTTTCCAGCGCGGTGAGAAAAACATAGACGAGCCAGAGCAGTTTTGCCGTCCCCGCGATGCGCGGCGTCAGCTGGTCGCCGCTGGATTTGACTCCAGTCACTTCCGCGCTGTAAAGTACCTGTCCGCCGATATTCAGCAGCGGCAGCACCGCAATCGAGAGCACCACGATTCCCATGCCTCCCAGCCAGTGAGTCAGCGCCCTCCAGAACAGCACTCCGAAGGAAAGACTTTCAATGCCTTCCGGAAGGGTTTTCCCGTTGGCGAGGCCCAGAGTGTTGTCGATCAGAGTCGCACCTGTGGTTGTGAAACCGGAAACCGTCTCGAAAATCGCGTCATACCAATTCATCTCCACCACAACAATGAAGGGCAGACAGCCGAACAGACAGGCGGAAAACCAGCTGAACGCCACCACCGCAAAGCCCTCCCGCATCGTGACTTTCCTTTCCCGCTCCGTCCTCGGCCGCGTGAAAAACGCCAGACTCAGCGAGACGGCAAGCGTGAACAGTGCGCAGAGCAGAATCTGAAGCGTGTCCTCCAGCGGATCCCCCATGATCCGAGACACCCCCCCCGTGCACAGCATCGCAAATCCGACAATCGCCGCAACAACCGAGGCAAGATGGATGACAATGCGCTTATTCATCAGATTTTTCCCCTGCCTGTCATTTCGCTTACTTTTCCGGGAAAAGCGGTTTCAGTTCTTTCTCGCTTTCGCTGGTCACGATCGCCACGATGGTGTCCCCCGCATGAAAAACCGTATGGCCCGAGGGTGTGATGACCTGCGAGTCACGGAAAATCAGAGCAAATACCACCGATGAGGGAATGCCGGCTTCCGGAAGTCGTCTCCCGCAGAGCGGAGAGCGTTCGGAAATCCGGAATTCCGTCAGATGGGCGTTGAACTGCTGAAGGATGGCGTCGATCCTCATCATGCCGCTTTCCAGAAGGCGGAGAATGGTGTTCACGGAAATCAGCGTGGCGCTGAATCCGGAGTCGATCAGATCGAGCGCGGGAACAATCTTGATGTATTCGGGCTTGTACGTGAGCGTGACAACTTTCCGCGCGCCAAGACGTTTCGCAATGATGCCGGAAAGAATATTGCCTTCGTCATCCTGAGCAGCGCTGACGAAAATGTCGCAGCTGGCGATTCCGGCCTCTTCGAGCGTTTCCTCGTCCGTGGCGTCTCCATGGATCAGAAGAATGCCGGAGGGAAGTTCGTCCAGGAGTTCCTCGCCTTTTTTCAGTTCCTTTTCGATGAATACGACGTCATTGCCCATGGAAGCGGCTTTGCGGGCAAGCATTTTCCCCGCATCTCCGGCTCCGGTGATGATGACCCGTTTCCGTTTCGGAAGACTGTCCGGAGTGATCCAGCGGATGAAGGCTTGCACGTTATCCCGATGCCCTGCCAGATAGATCTTGTCTCCGGCAACCAGGATGGTGTCTCCATGGGGAATCAGAAATTGTTTGCTCCGGAGAATGGCGGCAAAACGGACTGTGGCGATCAGGTCGGACCCGGGTATATCTTTGATCCGGAGTCCCGCCAGAAGAGAGGAGGGCGTGATCTCAAATACCGCCATAAGGGCATCCGGGCTGCTGAACCGGATTTTTTCCAGAATGATTTCGTTGTCGAAAACGTCCAGAATTTTTCTGACGCATTCCTCCGGCGGAGAGAAAGTCCGCCAGATGCCGAAGGAATCCGGAGTGATTCCGTCTTTTTCCGAAAAGGCGTCCGAACTGTAAAGACGGCAGAGTGTGTGCCTTACCCCGAGTTTCGATGCAATCTGACACGAAAGAATGTTCGCGGCTTCGTCTCCGCTGACGGCAAGAAGAACATCTGCCGATTCCGCTCCGGCTGACTTCAATGTCGCAACGCTGGCGCAGCTGCCTTCCACAGTCATGATGTCGAGTTTGTCGGTAAGCCGTTCCAGTCCGTCGAGAGAGCTGTCCACAATGACGACGTCGTGATTTTCCGCGCACAGAGTGTATGCAAGGAGTCTCCCCAGTTCGCCGGCTCCGACGATGATTACTTTCATGCTGTTTCCCTTTTCCCGAAGCTCAGAAATTTAGAAATGATGATGCTGTTGCTGACTCCCCCCCCTCCCGGGAAGCGCTCAGACAAAGTCGAATTCAGTTGCAAACAGCCCGGCCAGTTTTTCACAGGCCTCCACTTCTTTCGGTCCTGTAACCTTCACTGTGACCTGATCCCCCTGCTGCAGACCGAGTGCAAGAAGATCCAGAATGCTTTGAAGAGTCGAGTTCCCGCGTTCGGTTACCACCAGAAATTCATGTCCCGGATACTGTTCCGCAGCGATCATGATTGTGCTGGACGGACGGCAGTGTATCCCCGCCTTGTTCCTGACTGTCACTGTTTTCTCGTGCATTTGTATGATCCGTATAAAATAAGGTTGCTGTATATATTTTGGATGTTTTAAACAACGAACCATTACTATAACTCCTCCATCGGGTTTTGTCAATTCAATGGAAAACTTTCTTTCTCAAGTCTTCCGGAAAAGATTGCATGTCCCATGGATTTGTTGGCTTTCCCGTTTGCTCTCCGTTTTCTTCCTGTTTTCTTCCTGCTACCATTCCTTTTCTTCTTGTTTTCCCAGCTTGCCGTATTTGATCTCTGCGGGAGGGGGGAGGGGGAAGGGGGCGTTATATGTGTGTTGGGGGGGCGCACGGGCGGGCGTCTGTCTTTCCTGCAGAAAACGCGGAAACACAGGAGAAAAGCGGGGCCGCACCGGGAACAGCGGATGTGCCCCCTGTATGACGGAGGGGAAAACGGGAGATGCCAAAAGAGAAGAATCTCCCCGTTTTCTCTTCAGACTATCTCCGGATCCCTCTTCAGAATTCCAGCACGGGTGGGTGCAGAAGACCGAAGGGGACGAGATTTTTTTCTCTCCGCATTTCTGCTTCCAGTTCTGCCGCACCGGTATATCTCGGCCACTTTTGATCCATGTAAAACGGACCGTGTGAATTTCTTCTGCTTCCGAACAGAGTGATTTCAAAGCGGTTACATCCTGGATGGATCCATTCAGCAAGCTCGAATCTGTAAGGCGGCCATCCGAGAGTCTTGCGCGGAGATCCGTTGACGGAAAGCGCCGCGGCTGTGCATGCGGGTTCTTCCAGCAGCAGAAAACGCGGTGACCTTTTCTCCGGGAGATCCATTTCCAGGACATAAGTCAGATTTCCGGAATAGCATGGCAGCCCCTGGGAACAGAGATCCTCGCAGCTGAGCGTGTCCGGTAATTCCGTGATTGTTTCATCGGAAACCCCGAAATCGCCGAGGAGGAAAAGCGCCTCCAGCCCGGGATGCTGTTCGTGATATCCGCATTCGAGAGAGAGAGCATTTTTCCCCTTCCGGAAAGCGGAGGCGGGAATTTTCAGAAGATGCAGCGATCTGTCACACCATGATCTGCCGCTGTCCCTGCGGTCAAGAGACGTGCCGTTGAATGTGATGACCTGATACAGTTCAGGTCGTTCCATTGCCAGGAAACAGTCCGTTTCCGGAATTTTCCCGCAGTTCAGGGAATAGTCCAGACGCAGAGGCAGCGTTTCCCGAGGCGGAAGATCTTGTCTTTTCAGATAAGGCTGTGCCATTCCTCCTCCGCGCGGAGGCACACCCAGCCGGGTGCGGAGCCGGGCATCCAGTGTCAGGACAAAACACTCTTCCATTGCTTTCTCTTCTCCGATGCTGCAGACAGGCCGGTCCAGTACGAGCACGTTCGGTTCATCCCTGCGGAAAGACCATCCGGAAGAGGGAAGAAGAAGACGGCGATGCGCCTTTCCCGTCTCCTTGTCATCCCTTTTCCCCGGGAGACCTTCTTTCCCGTCTGACGAAATTTCCCCGGCGCAGGGCAGTTCTTCCGATGTGATAAAGAAAAGACGGGACCCGAGCTGCTCCAGCGAAGTCCGGAAACGGAGGACCCCGTCTTTCAGGACCGCGGATGTCAGGCGCGAGACGTCCCCTCCCGCCGGATCCGCCTCATAGACGAATCTCTCTTCCGGCGGAATCCCCTTCACCGAGATCCGGACGTCCCTGAAAACGTCTTTTCTTTCCAGCACCCTCTGCGGAATACTGATGTCTTCCGGCGCGTCCGCCGGATTCATCCCCAGATTGCAGAGAAAGAGCACATGGAACCCCTCCGCACGTTTGAGAAGATGAAGCACCTGGACGATTTCCCTTCCGCTGTCTCCCTCTGTGATGGAAACAATTCTGGCTGTACCCCCGAGCTTTTCCGCCAGATCCTTTTCCGGATCGACGGGAAGGAATTCCTCCTGACAGATCCGGGTCGTCTCCGGAGAAGGGACGCCGTCCAGAAACACCGGGGCGCCTCCCGTGAGGAAAAAGACGTTTCCACCGGCTTTTCGGAAATCCCGGAGCAGCCTGAGCGTGCTTTCCCGGATCGTCCTCATCTGCGGGAGAAGCACGGCGTGATAGACGCCTTTCCCGATCCGTATGACCGGATCTTCCCCTTCCTTGGAAAGGACGGCGTGGCGGGACATGACTTCCTCGTCTCCGTAATCGAAGTCGATGTTTTCTCCGAGAATTTTCCCGCTCACTGCCGGCAGTTTCGCCGCTTCCTCTTCCAGACTTTCCGGCGGGGAAAAACATGCATGGATTCCCCAGGTGGATTCAATCGGATGAATCAGAAGCAGTCTTCTCTGCTCTTCCCCTTCCGAAAGCGCCGCTCCGATTCTTGCGCAGTAGTCCTCCACGACGGGATATTCACGGAACCAAGGCGACTGTTCTGAAATGCTTGCCGGATAATCCCTCTTCGCCTGCCCCTCCATGGAATACCACGCCAGATGCTGGCAGCGGAGATTGATCCCGAGTGCGAACTGCCAGTCCGCAAGCGCCTTGTGCCCCGCGAGAGGAAAATCCCACCCCGTGCATCCGTAGGTTTCCGTGAGACGCCATTTCCTCCCGAACTGCCGGGCCATAGAACTGCACTGTTTCGCCGTATCGAAAACGAACCAGTGTTCGGAGAGGACGTCGATTCCGGGGGCCTGCATGTATTCGTAAAAACGCATCGCGCTGCCGACCACGTAGCTCTGGGTCACGACGGAATTCTCTCCGAGGACATGACCCGTGAAGAGCAGTTCGTTCTCCCCGCACCACTTCCCGATCTGTTTTGCAAAGGCGCTGACAAAAAGTTTCGTGCAGAGATCGCGGTAGTTCAGCCTTGTTCTCGAAAAGTCTTCATCTTTTTCCCTGAAAAACAGTTCCGGCAGCCGCTCCAGGATGTCATAGCCGAATTTTTCCCGGAATTTTTCCGGGAGGCGGTCTGTCCACGGGAGCGAGTTCGGGATGCTCCCGAGGTAAATGTAACAAGGTTCGTCCGTAAAGATGCCGGGGATGCTCCGATTGAAAAACTGTCCGGCTTCGCGCCTGTACGCTTCATGTGTGACCCGGATGAATTCTTGGACCGCTTCCGGATTCATGGTGTCCAGATACGTCTGATTGTTGAACCAGGGACTCGGAGGGGCGAGTTTCCGGAAGAAGCGGATGCGTTTCTCCCCTGCCGGCGGAGGGCTCTTCTCCTCTCCTGGCGCGGCTTTGCGGAAGGAATGCAGAGACTGTTCCTGATCGAGTTTCACAAAAAAGATTCCGAGCGTGACTTCATCCTCCGCATCTTTTTCGGGAAGGGTTTCATCGAAGCAGAGCACCCGGAGGCGGAAGGCGGGGTTTGCCGTGACTTTCCCCCCCGCCGCACCGGAGGGCCAGCGGTCTTCATCGTAGAGCCATGCGCGCATTCCGAATTTTTCCGCCTCATCCGCTGCCGCGCGGACACAATCAAAGAACTGTTTTCCCAGATACGGAGTCTTCAGGCCCACCCGAGAATGCATGAAAAAACCGCCCAGACCCATCTGATGGAAAATGCGGACCTGTCTGCGGATTTCTTCCGGTTCCAGTTCGCAGTTCCAGGCCCAGAACGGTGCACCGCGGAATTCCGGGCCGGGATTCTGAAAACGTGTCCAGGTGTCAAGAAGCATTTTCTATATGCCTTTCCTTTTGTGTGGTATGAAAGAGGAAGGGAAAACGGAGCGGATTCCGTTTTCCCTGTTCAGAAGATTTTCAGAAAATTTCGTTGAGTGTGAGGATCTTGATTTTTCCGAAGGATTCCAGGGCTTTCCGGTCGATCTGTTTCAGGTCGCCGATGAGGAGAATCGAATCGTTTTTCCCGGCGACATGTTTCTGATGGAAGGCATTGAAATCCTGGAGAGTCATGGCGGAGGCATCCTCATAGATGTTTTTTCTCCAGTCATGATGAAGTCCGCGTTTCCCGGCTCTCCGGAAGAGCGTGTAAATTCCTTCGCGCTGGATGCGGTCCGAACGGATTCCTTGAAGGACCTTTTCCCTGGCGGAAAGGAACTGACTCTGGGAATCGGGGATTTTTTCCATTAGAGCCTTGAGTTCCCGGAGCGCTTCCGGGAGTTTGTCTCCCTGTGTGCCGACGTATCCGGCGGCGTAGGAAAGTTTGTCCTTTTTCTCCGGAAGCGAGTAAAAGGCGGTGGCTGTATAAGCCAGCCCACGCTTTTCCCGGATGTCCCGCATGACAGTTCTTCCCGCATAGGGCTGGAAGAGAGACGCAAAAGCGAGTTTGTCCAAGGAAAACGGCGTATCCGCCCTCAGCAGCAGCACCTGAGTCTGCGACGAGGGATAGTCAAACACATACACCATGTTTTCAGAGGGAACGGTCTCCTTGAATTTCTTTTCCTCCGGGAATTTCAGCGTTTCCTTCGGGAATGGCATGACCTCCTGCAGGTCTTTGAGCACGGTCTGGGCCTTTTCAGGTCCGTAATAGACGATATCGTGTTCATAGATCGGAAGTTCCGCGAATTTTGTCGTCAGCTCGGCGGGATCGACGGCTTTGAGTTCCGCTTCCGAGAGTTTGTCTCTGACGGGATTTTCTCTGCCGTAAACCGCATAAGCCTGCATCGCCTGGAGAATGGAATCCGGTGATTTTCTCTGGTTTTCCCGCTCTTTGAGAATACTTTCCACAAGCTTGTCATACACCTGGCGGTCCGGCTTCAAACTGCGGATCAAATGGTCAAGAAGAGTCGCCGCTTCTTTGAAATTTCTTTGAAGTCCCCGGATTTCAATAATTCCCGTGTCCTCGTCCGCGCGGATGGAGCAGTTGACCGCAAGACGGAAAAATTCATTCCGGAGTTCTGTTGGCGTGAATTTGTCCGTCCCGAGGAGATTTGCATAGGAAAAAGCCAGAGAAAGCTTCTTGCTGTTCCGTCTTCCGGCGGGAAAGACATAGAGAAGGGAAAAGCGTTCGTTTTCGCGGTTGGGGAGGTAATAGAAATCCAGTCCCGGGGCGAGGGGTGTTTTTTCCATGGCGCTCTGGAAGTCGATGAATTCCGGAGCGCTTTCCTTCTCGGAGACGGGAAGTTTCCTGAATTTCTCCGCGAATGCGGAATGCTGCTCGGGAATCGGGACCGGAGTAATGAGCGGCTTTTCCGCATGTATCCGCCCCGAGGGCGGCCCTGAAAGCTTGTTGACAAGAACATAGTTGTTTTCCTTGAGATTCTCCCGGGCGAAATCCATGATTTGCTGCGGAGTGATTTGTTCGATCTTGTCCGGGAGCTGAATCAGATCGGCGGGAGAATCGCCCAGAATGAAGAGATCGACCATCTGCCGGGCGGAGCTTTCCCGGTTTTCGGAAGAGAGCAGAAGCTCGTAACGCATGTTGTCGGCGATTGCCTTGATGAGACGGGGATCGAATTTTCCTTTCCTGAGTTTGTCGACTTCCTTCAGAATCAGGTCGCGGACTTCTTCCGGCGTCTGCCCGGAACGGGGTTCCCCGTAGAAGGAAAGGAGCGAATAGTCACGGAGACGGTTCGCCCAGGCAGAAGCGGACTGGACTTTCTGCGGCTGAAGAAGATCGCTGTCTATCAATCCTGTTTTCCCGTTGGAAAGAAGTCCGGAGACGAGCTGAAGCATCGGTTCGGATTCCGGGTCGGAGGGAAAGCGCCAGGAGATGAAGACGGCTTCCCTGTCCGGTCCCGTGACGTCGATGATCCTGGATGCGGTGAGCGGGGGTTCCTGACTCTGTCTGCCGCTGTTCCTGTGCTGCTGCCCCTCTGCTGACGCCGTGTGCCGGGGCAGGGTGCCGAAATAGCGTTCCGCCAGAGCCGCCGTCTGCTCGTAATCCAGGTCTCCCGCAATGATCAGGGCCATGTTTTCAGGGGTGTAGTATTCGTTGAAGAACTGGTGGATGTCTTTCATGGAAGGGGATTTCAGATGTTCCGGAAGCCCGATCACCATCCTGCCGTAGGGATGGTTCGGGAAAAGAGCGGAGAGCATGGCGGAATAGGCGATGGCGCTGTCTCTGTCCTGCATCCGGTTGAATTCCTCATAGACGGTTTCCAGCTCCGTGTGGAAACGGCGGAGCGCGATATTGCTGAAACGTTCGGATTCGAGAAAGAGAAATTTCTCCAGCTGGCTGACGGGAATGTCATTTGTGTAGACCGTTTCGTCATAACTCGTCCATGCGTTGGTTCCCCGGGCTCCGATGGAGTTGAGCAGTTCCCAGTATTCGTTGTTGGAATATCTGGCGGCCTTCTGGGAGAGACGGTCGATTTCCGCATAAAGCTTTTTCCGCTCTTCCGGATCCGGAGTCTTCCTGTGCTGTTCAAAAAGGTCTTCGATCCGGTCCAGAAGGACTTTTTCCTTCACCCAGTCCAGAGAAGCGATGGCCGAAGAGCCTTTGAACATCATGTGTTCAAAATAGTGGGCCAGTCCCGTGGAGTTTTTGTCTTCATCAGCGGAGCCCGCACGGACAGCAATGAAGGTTTGCAGCCTCGGCACCGTCCTGTTCTGCAGAAGATACAGCTTCATCCCGTTTTTCAGCGTGTAGATCCGGGTGTGGAACGGATCGCCGGGGAAGCTTTCATATCCTTTCCTTTCCGCTTCGCCTTTCCTTTCACCGGGGGCGGGCGAGGACTGCTTCTTTTCCGCTGCGGATGTCCTCTCCACCTCTTCTCCGGCGGAAAGGGAAAACGCGGGCAGAAAAAGAATGCTGAGGGCGGAAAGAAGAAGAAATGCGATGAATAAATGATGTTGTTTTTTCCGCATGGCTGGATTCCTCCGTAAAACGTGAATTTAAGGAAAAATAATAGGGGAAATGGGGGAAAAAAGGGAGTCCCTGTCAGGAAAAGAGCGGAGTGCTCAGATACCGTTCCGCAGTGTCGCAGGCGATTGTGACGATGGTCTTTCCCGCGTTTTCCGCGCGTTTCGCCAGCGAAAGCGCCGCATGCAGATTCGCTCCGGAACTGATTCCGCAGAGAATGCCCTCTTTTGCGGCGGCCTCTCTGGCGGCTGTGATGGCGTCGGAATCGCTGCATAGGAGGATGCCGTCCACAATCTCCTTCCTGTAATTCCCGGGGACGAATCCTCCGCCGATGCCCTGGATCCCGTGCGGTCCGGCTTTCCCTCCCGAGAGAACGGGAGAGCTTTCCGGCTCCACGGCGAAGAGGCGGACGGCGGGATTGCGGCTTTTCAGATAAGCTCCCGTTCCGCAGAGAGTGCCGCCTGTGCCGACTCCGGCAACGAAAATGTCGATTTTCCCTTCGCAGGCGTCCCAGATTTCGGGTCCGGTGGTTTGAAAATGGGCCTGGGGATTCGCCGGATTGTTGAACTGGTCCGGGAAGAAGGCGTTTTCCGTGGAGGAAACGATTTCCCGGGCTTTTTCAATGGCGCCGGGCATGCCCAGTCCGCCCGGAGTCAGAACCAGTTCCGCACCCAGATGCGTCATGAGAAGACGTCTTTCCCGGGACATGGTTTCAGGCATGACGATGATCAGTCTGTATCCTCTTGCCGCCGCCTCCATCGCCAGCCCGATTCCCGTATTCCCGCTCGTCGGTTCGACAATGAGCCCTCCCGGCTTCAGCGCTCCGCTCTTTTCCGCCTGGTCAATCATGTTTTTTGCCACACGGTCCTTGATGCTGGAAGCGGGATTGAAAAATTCCAGCTTGACAAGGACGTCCGCTTTTTCCGCACCGTCCATTTTTCCGAGTTTGAGCAGGGGTGTTTTCCCTGTGATTTCATCCATGGAATCAAAGAGCTGCGTCATGAGATTTTTCCCTCCTCTTCCTTCCTGTTTTTTTGCAGGAGCGTCATTGTTTCTGTTTTCATCAGTTTCATCAGGGGGATTATAGACGCGTGCGGTCTTTTTTTCAACTTGTTTCCTTATTTTCAGAGAAAAAAAACGCCTGCCCGGAAAAGTTCCGGACAGGCGTGTAAGATTTCTTCTCTGCCAAGGCAAAGAAACGAATGGGTGTCAGTCTTTTTTGCTGAACTTCTGATCCCATTCCTCAAGTTTTTTCGCGGCAAAGTCGCGTCCACCGAGTCCGAAGGCCAGAGCGAAAGCGGCGGCTGCCGCGATTCCGGCCGTCCCGAAGACAATGGCGAAGGCGATTTTCACGATTTCCCCGCCGATTTCCATCCTGTGCAGAGCCACTGCGCCGGCAAACACCAGCACAATCACTTTGATCATCAGGGTGAAGACTCTCGACTCAAATCCCTTGCTCTTGATCGTGTCCGCCGCCAGATTGGCCAGGAAGATGCCGATGATGAAGACAATTACGCCCACCAGAAGATTGCCCGCAAATGGAATGAAGTCACGGAGCAGAGACGCGAGTTTTTCAAAATGCAGCAGTTCGCAAGCCGCAATCGCCGCCAGGAAGAGAATGGCAATCAGCGTGAGTTTCCCGACCACCCTTGCAGGCGTGAGTCCCTTCTCCTCGTTTCCGGGGCATCCGACAGCTGTCATGAGCTTGTTGAATCCGAAGTTCTCCAGCAGCTGGATGACGAGCCCGGCAATGAAACATCCCACGATATAGGCGGCAAAGAGCAGAAGCCCCGCGCCAAGAATATTGCTGGCGGCATAGAGAATGTTGTCCAGCAGAGTTTTGAGACTGTCGGAAAGTTTTTCGATCCTGAGCACGTCGAGCGCCGCGATCACCACCGGCACCGCGATCAGAACGTAGGCGATGAATCCCGTGAGTTTGGAAAGGCTTTTCTGATCGAAGAGCTTGTGGACTCCGGCCTTTTCCCCGAGCACATCAATATTCAGCGCTGTGAGAGTCGAAGTGACAACCTTCCGCACCAGATTCGCCAGGAAAAGACCGACGAACGCGATCCCTGCCGCCGTCACGAGATTCGGCATGAAACGCAGAATCTTTCCGATCATGGTCTCAAGCGGCTCCGTGATCCCCGTGATTTCCAGCGCGCGCAGAATGGCAGGCGCAAAGAAAAGGAAGGTCAGCCAGTAGACGACATTGGCTACGGTGGATCCGAGCTGGGATTCCTTCCCGTCCGTATCCACATACTGATTGACTTTTTCATCCAGCTTGAACGCCTTCACCGCCGTCAGAGACACATAGCGAAGCGCGGTGGCCAGAACCCAGGCAAGGAAAAGCAGGACCAGCGCCGCAAGCACATGGGGAATATAGCCCGTCACCTTATTCACGAATTCGCGGATGGGATCCGCCGCTTCCGTGAGGTTCAGCGCGGTCAGACACGCCAGCACCGCAATCAGAAGGATCAGATAATACACGATCCCGGAAATGAATTTCTCAATCCGGACTGCTTTCTCCGCTTCCTCTTCCGGAAGACAGACGGCCAGACTCCTGCCCAGACCTATTTTCTGAAGTCCTTTGCTGGTAAGTCTGGAAGCGATGGTCGCAATGAGCCACCCCGCGACCAGTGCCAGCAGCGCCGACAGCAGACTGAGAATGTTGCTGTCCGTAATCATTTTCCATGTGGTGTCCATAAATTCCTGCATATTCCCCGTTACTCCTTTTTTTGATTCATTTTTGCTCTGATCGAAAAATTATGGGAACCCCAGCGGATAATGTATTCCTTCTTTTGTAAAAAAACAAGTCTTCCTCTGGAAGATTCCACAGCTTTTCTCCTATTGCTGGAAACGGCTGGAACAAGCCTTATGGAAAGGGACTTAGAAATATTCGACAGGACAGGGAGGAATGGAATTGAGGAAAAGGCGCCCGTACTGTTTCGTGACGACGCGAGGATCGAGAATCACGATGATGCCCTTGTCCGTCCTGCTCCGGATCAGGCGTCCGACTCCCTGGCGGAATTTCAGCACCGCGTCCGGCAGGGAATAATCCGAAAAGGGATCTCCTCCTTCCGCCCGGATCCGTTCGCAGCGCGCCTGAATCAGAGGATGGGACGGCACCGCAAACGGAAGTTTTGTGATGATGACGTTGCTCAGCGCGCTTCCGGGAACATCGACCCCTGTCCAGAAACTGGTTGCTCCGAAGATGACGGCGCGCTGACTCTGCCTGAATTCGTTCAGCAATGCTGTCCGCGAACCGGACTCCCCGTGTTCAAGCAGCGTGATCCCGTTTTCCCGGAATTCCGGATGAAGTCTTTCCGCGCATTGCCGGAGCATGCTGTAACTCGTGAAGAGGACGAAAGCCCGTCCTCCCGTGAGATTGACGAATTGTGAAATTTTCCCCGCCGCCTCTTCATTGTATTCCTTTTCATGCGGGAACGGCATCCTTTTCGACAGGTAGAGTTTCACCTGGGAACGGAAATCGAAGGGGGAGTCGAGGATCATCGTGTCTCCGTTTGCGAAGCCGGTCCGGCGCGTATAGTAGCCCAGCCGCCCTTTGACAGCCAGCGTTGCGCTGGTCAGCACCACGGGGACGTCTCCGGAAAAGAGGATTTCCTCCAGCAGGCTTGAAACGTTCAGCGGCGCCGAGTTCAGATCCACGATGCTTCCTCCCGTCCGTGCGGAGGTGCGGCCCTCCACCCAGTAGACCTGATCTTCTCCGCAGCTCATTTCCATGAAGGACCCGATGGATTCGCGATAGGCCGTGCATTTGTCCAGATGGGAAAGGATTTCCGCTTTGAACTCCGCCTCCTCCTGTTCTTCGGCGTATTCATGTAGAACGTTTTCCAGTTCGCTGAGGGAATCTGAAAGCGTGTCCCGGTACAAGCCTTTCCGGAGGATCCGGAAACAGTGTTCCGGGGAGTGTTCAAGGGCTGTTTCAAACTGCTGGAAGAAGAGATCCGTTTCCTCGTGGATGCGGGCGATCAGTCCCCGGACTGTCAGGGAGTGTTCGCCGGGCTTCATCAGGAGTCCGCGTCCGTTCAAGGGATTGAACAGGCGGTTCAGAAAGAAGCGCAGGGAGGAGGAGTTCACATGGATCCCGAGATGTTTGGCTGCGTTGTCCTCCAGTGTGTGCGCCTCGTCGAAAATGACGGCGCAGCATGTGGGAAGCGGAGTGGCTTCCTGTTCTTCGATTGCGCGCATTTTCAGGTCTGTGAAGAACAGAGCATGGTTGGTGACGACCAGATCGGCCTTGTCCCATTGATGTCTGGCTCTCCAGTAGAAGCACGCTCGGTAGTGACTGCATTTCGGCCCGGTGCAGCTGGCGGATTCGCTGCAGACGCTTGTCCAGAGCAGCGGGTCCAGGCGAAAGGAAATGTCCGCCCTGCTTCCGTCCTTTGTACTCTGAGCCCAGTCCCTGAGCTGTTCGACTTCCTGCTGCGCGATTCCCCCCGGAAGCGTTTCCCTGCGGTGTTCTCCCAGCGCCAGCGAAAGACGGCGGAGACAGAGATAATTGCCCCTTCCCTTGGCAATGACAAAGGTGAAATTCAGATCCGTGAGTTTCTTCAGCAGCGGAAGATCTTTGCTGACAAGCTGTTCCTGAAGATTGATGGTTTCCGTCGTAATCAGAATCGGCATACGCATGGCAAGAGCGTGATGAATCGCCGGAATCAGATAGGCAAAACTCTTCCCGACTCCGGTCGGCGCTTCCACGCAGAGATTTCTCCGCGTTTCCAGCGCCGTCGCCACACGCAGCGCCATTTCCTCCTGCTGAATACGGCGTTCGTAGGGTTGTCCACCGTACTTTTCCGCTTCGCGCAAAGGGCCGTTTTCAGAAAAAAATTCGAGCGTTCTGGGTACAGCGTCGGAAACGATCCTGCTGATTTCCTCCCCGCTCTCGGAAATCATAATCATCTTATTGATACAGTCCGGTG
Organism: uncultured Lentisphaeria bacterium; assembly: GCA_905211485.1. GTDB lineage: Bacteria > Verrucomicrobiota > Lentisphaeria > Victivallales > UBA1829 > CAJMAW01. The sequence continues at coordinate 25,350 of CAJMAW010000016.1, forward strand.
ATTCAGGTCCAGGAATGGGGCCGCCGCGCTCTATTCAGTCCACGGCGGCGGGGCAATGGATGAGTATACAGCAGAAAGTATTTTTTTCAAGTCTTCGGAGGAAAAAAGAGTTTTCCGGAAAAAATCTCCAATTTTTCTTCCTCTCTTATTCCCCGTTCCTCGCTTTGTTCCGCCGCGCATTCCGGATTTGCCTCCGCCGCGCTTTTCCCCCCTTTTCCCCCGGGGGAATGGAGGCATCCGGACCGGAATCCAGCCCGGAACCGATATCTATCCGGCGGATCCCGTTTCCGTTTTCCCGTTTCCATGATTGATTTTTTGCGCCTTAAGCTCTTGAAATTAAAATAACATTATATGCTATACGCATTAACAGCAAGATTCCGGAATGATGGCTTGAGCATGATACACCGCAGGGAGTTTTGTTTTTTTTCGGTTCCTCCGGCACCCTGGAGCTCTCTGCATTCCATTGCATACAATCTCTCGGGCAGGGGGGGATTATGAGAGGTCATTATCTTTTCCGAATTCTCATTATTTCTGTGAAATGGCAGGCTTCTTTACAGGACAGGAATTCAGTTTTTTTATATGGAGAAGAGGCAGTTTTTTTTGATTCTCCATGCAATGAATCAAATGGAAGAAAGAAGAAGGGGGAAAGAAAGGATCCGCAGAAGATTTTTAAGTGTCGCTTCGGCAGAGAACAGGCGGATTCCTGTTGCAATTAACTGCTTCGGACGCTTTTCAGAGAATTTGTGATGATGTCTGATTTTACCTCATTTCCACATCTTTTGCGGAAGCAGGAAAAACTTTCCCGACTTTTTTTTCTTCGGATTTCCTAAAAAACCTTGTCAGAAAAGGAATGAGACTGTATAGTGATAACATCATTTCCCGGTATTGTACACTGCGCGGATGCCGTTTCGTTTTTCCGTGCATAAGACAATCCGGATGATTTTTTTGAAGTTTTTTTTCAGAGTCCGGATGTAAGATCCGGGCTTGTCCCAGTGTAAAGTAAGACGTAGAATGCTTGACAGAAGGCAAAGCTCCGCGCAGCGGGCTTTTTTAAGAACGGACAGCCATTTCCGCTTCAGTTTCTTTTTCTTTCTGTAAATGCATTCGATGAGCAAAAGAAAAAGGGCGTTTTCCCCGCCCCCCGCTTTCCCCTCCCACACTCAGGGAAGGAGAGCTGCAGCGGGCGGCAGGCTGAACTGGAATGGACTGCAAATGAGCGTGAAGACAACGGGTGCCGCGGAAGTGGAGACGACGGGAGCTTCATCCCGTGTCTTCACTTGTAAATCCATATTGTTCTCTCTTCTGGGGATTCTGATCATCAGCTCCTTGGCATATTTTGCCGAGGTGAAGCTGGGAGTCTGGACGATCGTGAACCAGCTTCCTCCGGCAGCGTTGGTGTATATATTCTTTGTTTCGCTGGTCTGGAACGGGATCTGCGCCCGTTTTGCGCCGCGTCTTGTGCTGAACTACAAGGAACTTGTGGTGGTGCTGGCCACCGTGCTGATTTCCTGCGGGGCGGTGATCAATGGTTTTCTCCGCTGGCTGCCGGATTTGTTTGTGCAGATCTGGAATGACGCGCCGCTGAAGACCATGTGGATCCGGATGAACATTCTGGAAAACCTGCCCCTGGAGCTCTTCCCCTCCGGAGAAGCGGCCAAGGCCATAGCGGATGCGAGGATATCGCGCAGCATGGAGAATCTTTCTCCCGAGATTGTGGCTGAATATGAGCGTGTTCACGGCAATTTTATTCACGGGATGGCGAAGGGGAATGACTTTGTCTGGGACTTTCCCGTCATGGAATGGATCGGGGCGGTGGGGTTCTGGCTTGCCGTGTTTCTGGCGCTGATCATGACATTGATGGGGATGGTGCTTCTGGTCCAGCGCCAGTGGGTCCGTCATGAACAGCTTCCGTATCCGCTGGCCTCGATTACGGACAGCTTGATCCGGAAGAGCCCGGGCCGGATGGTGTCTGACGCCTTGACCAATCCCCTGTTCTGGTTCGGTTTCGGTCCTGTGGCTCTGATCTCGCTTTTGAACTGGTTCGGGGAGAGTTTCCCAGGGACCGTGCCCGTGGTGCCTCTGAGCTGGAGCGTGGCGGGGGGGGTGCTTCAGGACTTTCCGTCCCTCCGTTATGCGGGGGGACTGATCTATGCGGTGCTGAGTGGAAGTCTTTCCTTCATGACGTTTGCGGTCGCCTATTTTGTTTCATCGGAAGTGGGTTTGACTTTGTGGATCACGCCTGTGATTGCGATGCTCTGTGCCACGCAGTATTATCTGATGACCGGGACGCCGGTGACATCTGAGAATCTGGAATTGATGCGTTCCGGCGGTTTTGTGGCCTATGCGCTGATTCTGCTCTACATCGGGCGGAACTATTATTTTCCTGTGATCTTCCGGGCATTCGGGCTGGGATTCCGTGACCGAGTGTTTTCTTCGGATTCCATTTTTGCCGCGCGGATTCTGGTGCTGGGCTTCATCGCATTCATCATTTCCCTGATGGTGATCGGGCTGACCTTTCCGGTGGCGCTGCTTTTTGCAATGGGAGTGTTGATTCTGTATCTGGTGACGACCCGGATTCTCTGCGAGGCGGGATTGTATTACTTCACCGCGGGCTGGCAGCCGGAAGTGCTGCTGGTGAAACTTCTCGGGCCGGCCGCGATCGGGACGGCGCCCCTCTGCATGCTGTATCTGGTGGGATCCATCTTCACGACCAATACACAGGAATCGACTGCGGGGTACCTTTCCACATCATATAAGGTGACGGAAGATGCCGGGATCAGTCTGAAGAAGATGTTTTTCAGTGGAATTGTGGCATTCGGGATTGCACTCTGCATCGGTTTTTTCGCTCTGTTGTGGACCAACTTCAATCTGGGAATCGAGGGGACACGCGGAGCGACGCCCGCGCTTGACCGTGCGGCGGCCGATTTGTTTTTCCTGGAAGACACCGGCACGGGAGTGATTTCCGATGCTGCGTCATCAATCGGGCGTTTTGCCCAGATTTCCCTGTCGGGGCCTGTGGTGGGGTGGTTTTCCGTGGGCTTGCTGGGAGTGCTGTTCTTCTTTCTTCTCCGTCTGCGTTTTGTGAAATTTCCGCTGCACCCGCTGCTCTTTCTGATTGTGGGTGTGAACTGGTTCATGTATTCCTTCTTTTTCGGCTGGCTGGTGAAACAGCTGGTGCTGCGTTACGGAGGGGGAAAAATTTACCAGAAACTGAAACCGCTTGTCGTCGGGATTTTGATGGGAGAACTGGGAGTCCGCGGATTCATGGCGCTGTTTTCCATAGCCTATTACATGCTGACCGGCGATAAACTGATTCAATAAAGAGGGACTTTTGAAAATGTCTGGGAATGAGCCGCTCAAACAGAAGGAAATTGATGTCAGGGAGCAGTACCGTCTTCCTGTGGACGAATCCTTTCATTTCTGCATGAAGGGGATCCGCCACCGTCTGCTGCGTTCTTTCCTGACGCTGGCGGTGGTGGCGATGGCCGTGGCGTTTTTCATGTTCATTCTAGCGGAGAATAATCTTCTTTCGTCCATGAGGCTGAATCTGCTGAAGGAGATCCGGGCGAAGCGGACTCCGGCGCTTCTGTTTGAAAAGGTTTTTTCCCCGCTGAGCTCCGTGATGATGGGGGAACGTCTTGCGGATGCCCATCCTGAAAGCGCCGCAATGGAAGAATACATTCTGATTTCCGGGAAAGAGAAAGAAAAGGAGGCTGCCGCACAGGAGGAGAGCGCACGGATCCTGAAGGAGATTGCCGAGGTATCCGGCTCTGACGGGGAAAAAGTCCGGGCCCTTTCGGCCTTTTCCGCCCGGGAGCGACTTTACACGGAATTCTTTCAGGATCTCGGGGCCGGACGCAGAAGCATTCTTGTACGGAAAAACCGGGGCAAGGATATTTTCCGTTATCTGCAGGACGAGGAAAACTGGAAGGAGTTCAGTCTCCGTCTTGCCGACATGCTGAATGTGGAGCTTCCGGGAACAACGGAAGAACTGAAAGAATTTGTGGAGTCATTTACGGATGGGCAGAAGGATCTGTCCGCACTTTCCGGGGCGTATACGCAAGGAGTGGAGAAGCTTGAGAATGAAATGCGGCGTCTGATCCAGGACTCCGCATCACCTGCCGTCTGTTTTGCCGCGCTCTCTCCGAACGAATTAGAGGCGCTGATCCGGGACCGGAATGCGGGTGCGGAGGAAAAAGAACTCGAAGAGAAACTTCGCAGTATCCTGAAGGCGCAGTCCGCTCTTCGTTCCGCTCTGCTTTCCGGCATGTGGCCGGAATGCTCTGATTACGGGGTGCTCTTAGAAAAGGATTTTGAGAATTTCAAGGATACCCTTCCCGTGAGGGACTGGTTTCTGTTTGCCTCTTCCGCCGATGCCGAACGGGGCTGGGACCTGATCCGGGCCGCAGGATTCGATCTTTCTGAAACCCAGACGCAGCAGATTCTGAAGACGCTGCAGACCCGCAAGTACAAGGATGACATCATAGCGTATCTTCAGCTGTATCCGGTGCGCGACGCCTGGAAGAAGATGTTCAAATCCGAGCCGCTTCTGAAAGAGAAAATGTCCCAGATTGCTTCGGATCGCGTGAAGCACGAGATTATGAATGATCTGTATCCGGACGGGGTGATAGGGGACATTCAGCTTTCCGACGCGCTGGATGAACGGCTGGTGAATCTGGAACGGAAGCTGTTTTCGGGAGGCGAGAAACTTTCGGCGTCCGGGATTTCCTCGCGTCAGATTTTTCTGCTTGCGATTTCGTTTCTGGTGTGCATGGTGGGGATTGCGAACGCGATGCTAATGGCGATTACGGAACGCTTCCGGGAGATTGCGACGATGAAATGTCTGGGTGCGACCGACGGATTTGTCCTGTTCCAGTTTCTTCTGGAAGCGTTCATACAGGGTGTTGTGGGCGGTTTTGTGGGGACGGGAGTCGGTTTTCTTCTGGCCTCGCTGAAATGTTTTGCGCTGTACGGGGCGTATGTGATCCACGGGTTTGCGCTGATTCCGATGCTGGAGAGCACCGGGATAGCGATTGGCACGGGGATTCTGCTAGCGATGACGGCATCGATTTATCCGTCCTGGAAGGCGTCTCGGATGTCGCCGATGGATGCGATGCGTGTGGAATAAAGGAGAGAAGAGGCGATGGCGTTCGACAAGGAAAGCTATGCGGCGGGGAGAGAAACCGTAGTCCGAGCATGCAGTGTGGTCAAGACCTACCGCCGCGGCGCCGAGATTGTGAATGCTCTGGACGGGATTGACCTGGAAATTTTCCGTGGGGAATATCTCTGTGTGATGGGGCCCTCCGGGTCTGGAAAGTCCACCTTTTTCAACATGGTGGGAGGGCTGGATTCACCGACTTCGGGGAGAGTGTTCATGGACGAAGTGGACATGGCGCAGCTGAATGCGAAGGAACTGGCGTTTCTCCGCTGCCGGAAGATCGGATATGTGTTTCAGTCCTATAACTTGAACAGCGTCATGACGGCGCTGGACAACGTGACGCTTCCGATGATCTTTGCGGGGATGCATCCGGATGATGCCCGGAAAAGGGGAATGCGTCTGCTGACGCGTGTGGGACTGGCGGACCGCTGGAATCACCGTCCGAAGGAGATGTCCGGCGGGCAGCAGCAGCGCGTGGCGATAGCCCGGTCGCTTGCGAACAACCCATCCGTGCTGCTTTGCGACGAACCGACCGCGAATCTGGACATTCATACCGGGAAAGAGGTTCATCAGCTTCTTTACAGCCTCAACAAGGAAGATGGCGTCACCATGATCTGCGCGACGCATGACTATAATATGCTTGCCGTCTGTGACCGGATTGTCTGGATCGACCACGGGAAAATCGACCGGATCGAACTCAGTTCCGACTGCAGGATTCAGGGAGCGAATCTCGGAGAAGACAATGAATAAGACGAGTCTGTTGCTGCTGACGATCCTTTTCTTTTTTGCCCTTCCGGCATTTCAGTTGCTGCTTCATTCCGCGGAGAAAGCCGATCCGGTCTACACGAGGGTGTATGAAGCTCTGCTTTCCTCCGGCAACCGCCTTCCGGGATCCGAGGGGTATCGGAAAAGCCTGGAGGCTGTGGAAAAGGAACTCCGCGATGCAGGTCTGACCCCGCACCGGATTTCCTATCCGACCCTTGTGCCGGAAACGGTTCAGTCCTCCTTCACGTACAATGGAGAGTCCTTCGACGTGTATCCTCTCGCTCCGAACGGCGTGGCCATGACGGAAAAGACGGATATGACTGCCCCGGTCATTTATTTGGGGAAGGGGGATTATGATGACATTGAAAAGAAAAAGCTGAAGGACTTCATTGTCCTGATGGACGCCTCCAGCCCGAACATGAAGGATCTTTTTTCCCATGGGGCCCGTGCGGTGATTCTGGTCGTGGACGGGACGGAAGATGTTCATGACTTTGCCTCTCACTTTTCACAGGCATCCGTATCGGTTCCGCGGCTCTGCATCCGGAAGAGCGAGGCGGAAAAGGCGGGACTGCTCAACGCTTCCGGGGAAAAGGAAGGTCATCTGCAGGTGTTCACCCGCTGGAAGGATGAGATTGCCACCACGCTGTGGGTGGAAGTCAAAGGCCGCGAGGACAGCCGTTTCTTCTACGGGCGTCCTGAGGCGCTCTTTTTCACCGCTACGCTCGACACCTTCGGAACCGTTCCGGATCAGACGCAGGACCGCAGAATAGCGGCGAACAATGCGTTGATGACCTCGCTTGCCGTGTCTCTTGCGGGGAAAGCCGCTCCTCCCGGGCGGAGTCTGTATTTTGTGTTTTTCGGTTCCCATTACTCGTTTTTCGAGGGTGCGCGGATTTTCTACTTCCCATTTGAAAAAACCGATGCGGAAAAAGACAGTGTGGCATTCCGGATTTCGATGGCGGAAAAGGAACTCGAATCCATCGACAGGGAACTGGAAGTGCTGCGCCGGGTGGATCCGTTCCGGATCAGTGAACCGGAGCTCCGGGAGGCGGTACGGATCTGCGTGGACCGCATTTCCCGGAATCTGGACGGGATGGTCGGGAACAACAATTACCTTTACCAGCAGATCTATGTGCCCTATATGGCCAAAAAGAACAACGGGGAGGAGGATCCGCTTATGAAGGCGGAGCTGGACCGCCTGAAAGAGGAAAAAGCGCTGCTGAATGAATTGCGTTCTCAGATTTTCAAGAGAGAAATTGTGAATCTGGAGGCGTTTTCCAAAATAGTGAATGCCGATCTGGAACAGGCGGAATTGAGGAAACGCCAGATGGAGACGCATCTGGCCATGCTGCGGGGAATGCGCGAACTGCAGGAAAATATGGGCGATCAGCTTCCCGTGGGACATTTCGACTTTGATTTTTCTTCCGCGACGCTTCCTTTTGTGGCGG
>CAJMAW010000017.1 GCA_905211485.1 uncultured Lentisphaeria bacterium
CAAGCCTGCCGTATTTTTTTTGTTTATATCACTCTCGCTCTCTGCGGAACTTTGCAGGAGGCAGATGATAGCGTTTCCGGAAAAGCCGCGAGAAATAAAATTCATTTCCAATTCCACAGAGATCCGCAATCGTCCCCACACTTTCTCCCGTGGTCAAAAGAAGGTGCGCCGCATGCTCAAGACGGCAATGAATCAGAAACTGTTGCGGAGATTCCCCCGAAATGGCTTTGAACAAACGGCGGAAATGAGTCAAAGTAAGCAGTCTTTTTTTTGCCTCCATGGCGAAATTCCAGCTCCGTTGCGGATTCCGCCGGATCATTTCCGTCAGATTCAGGAAATCATCCCTGTGATAGGCGGGGATCTTGAAATCCATCGTCCGGGATTCTGAAAGAAGCAGAAGAAGCTCCTCATACAAAAGGACTGCACGGGGCGGCACAAGCGGAGCAGATTGCCGAAGGAGGTCCATGATCCGAAGCATCAGATCCAGAAACAGTTCAGGCTCGGTGACCGGATAAACTCTTCGCTCCAGAGGCAGCAGCCCGCTCCGGATATATTGTTCCACCCTCTCCCCATAGGAACAGATGTAATTGTGATGGCGTGTCTCCCCCGGCAGAGTGCCATAATGGAAATGAGCATGCGGATGTGTGATGAAAACATGCGGACCTTCCAGAATTTGCCGGGCCTGATGGTTGATTTCCAGGAAAAAACGTCCGGAATGATTGTACTGGATTCCGTAATAGGTCGGAATGTGGGAAAGAATGTCCCGATTCACCGGCAGAGATCTGTAGATGCTGAAAAAATGACCGCTGAAAAAATTCATCGGAATGTCCGTTTTCTGTAAAAAACAGTTCGTTTTCTGCATTTTCTTATGGAGAAAGCGGAGTATAATATATCCGTAATTTCGTGGAAATACAAGAACATGACACAGGAGACGAAACAATGTTGCAGGCAGCTCTCTATCAGACAACTCTCGGAGTCCGGGAAACTCTTGCCCTTCAGAATCCCCCCGCATTCCGCCGGATCACAGAGGAAGAAGAGTCGAAGGGATACCGTCATCCGACGGTGTATCTGGATCCCGCCGCATCCTTTCAGACACTCGAAGGCATCGGCGGAGCCATGACCGAGGCCGCCTGCTGGACTCTCTCCCAGATGCCGGGTCCCATGCGTTCGGAAGTCTTGCGGAGCTATTTCGCCCCTCCCGGCGGCTGCGGATATGACGTGATCCGTTTTCCCATGAACAGCTGCGATTTCTCCATCGAACATTATTCCAGCTGTGACACGGACGGGGATTTTGAATTGAAAACATTCCGTATGGAACGCGAACGGAAATGGATGATTCCCATGGTGAAGGAAGCCCTGTCCCTGCATCCGGGCCTGAAAGTGCTGCTTTCCCCCTGGAGTCCGCCCGCGTGGATGAAGAGCAACGGGGAAATGGATCACGGGGGAAAACTCCGGAAGGAATGTCTGGAAAGCTGGGCGAATTACTACTGCCGTTACATAGAAGTCCTCAGAGCCGAAGGAATTCCCGTCTGGGGACTGACCGTGAATAATGAGCCGAACGCTTCCCAGCCCTGGGATTCCCTTATTCTGAGTGCGAATGAGGAGCGTGATTTCATCCGCGATCATCTCGGTCCCGCCCTTGCAAGAAACGGATACGCTTCCGTGAAAGTGCTGATCTGGGACCACAACCGGGATTATCTGTACAACCGCGCGTCTGTGATCTACCGGGATCCGGAAGCTTCGAAATACGTCTGGGGAGCCGCCTTCCACTGGTATGACGACAACTGCTATGAGAATGTCGATCTCACACACGACGCCTTCCCCGACAAGAATCTCTTCTTCACCGAAGGCTGCAACGGCGGCAACAATCATTATGACCCCGAATGGTCCGCCGATGAACCCGATCCGAACGGGATTTTCCTCCATCGCGGCATCTGGGAAGCCGGCGAACGCTACGCCAGAAATATGATCCAGGATTTCAATCACCACACCTCCGGATGGCTGGACTGGAATATGGTGCTGGATGAAAAAGGCGGCCCCAGACACCTCCCCGGGGGATGCGGCGCACCTTATCTCTATAATGTCCAGACCGGTGTCCTCGAGCAGACGACGAGTTTCCCGTATCTGGCCCATTTCTTCCATTTCCTGCGTGCCGGAGCCGTCCGCATTGCGGCTGCCCCCAGCAAAAACGCTCTGGAATGCACCGCCTTCCGGAATCCGGATGGGAAAATCGTGCTGATTGTCATGAACCGGACGGAAAAAGCATTGAGTTTTGACTGTGTCTGCGGAGATCAGGCCGCCAGAGCCACCATCCCTCCTCGTTCCATTCAGACATGGCAGATCGTCTCCTGCGATTGAGGAGAGGCGAAGAAACACCGTTTTTTCCCCCCCGGGCGGAAAAACAACGGTACAGCGGCGCTGAAGCGCAGGAAACGCTCCTGTGTTTCAAACGCTCCCGGTGCTGTTATGCAGGGCCGGGGAAGAATTTCCACTGATTTTGTTTAAACCGGGAATCCGTGTTTTTCCGTCGGATGCAGTTTTGCTGAATTTTCTTTTTCTCTTCTTTTCCCTTTTCTCTGAGGAAAAGAGCGGAAGGGGGGGAAGGGAAAGAGTTTATTCTTTATTCTTCCTGGGGATCCTCGACGGAGAGGGGGGAGGCTGCAGGAGGCGCATCCTTGTCTTCTGATGATGCTGTGGATAGAGTTGTGGTGGCAGACATTGTTTCCACCGCATCCGGGGCGGAGGAGAGCGAGACAGGAAGAGGCGAAGAGAACGTGATGCTCCGCTGAGGGAAGGGAATGTTCAGACCTGCGGATTCGATGGTGTGCTTGAGTCCGGCTTTGATCCGCCAGTAGACTTCCCAGTAATTTTCGGTTGCGGTCCAGAAGCGGAGCGTGAGGTTGACGGAACTGTCTGCAAGTTCGGAGACGAGCACTTCCGGGGCTGGATCCGTGCAGATGAGCTTTTCGCGTTTCATCATATCAAGCAGGATCTGGATTCCCTTCTGAAGAGAATCCTCATAGGCGATTCCGACGGAGATGTCGGCCCGGCGCAGGGGATTCCGGGAATAATTCTTGATGGGCACTCCGAAAATGGAGCTGTTGGGTGCGGCGATGTACATGCCGTCGACCGTCATGAGCTCGGTGGAGAAGAGCCCCATTTCCCGGACAGTCCCGCTGACGGAGCTGCAGTCGATGTAATCTCCGACTTTATACGGCCGGAGGAACAGCAGCATCAAACCTGCGGCGATATTGCTGAGGGAATCCTTCATGGCCAGGCCCACCGTCAGTCCGGCGGCGCCGAGCACCGTCAGGAGACTTGCCGTGTTGATTCCGAAAAGATCCAGCACGATCAGCACCACAAACAGCCAGACGAATACCCGGACAATGGAATAGAGAATTCTCCCCACCGCTTCATCGAGCGAGGCGATCTTCTCCGTCGCATTGAAAATCAGCTTCCGGAGAATTTTGGAGATGATCCACCCGAGGACCACAACCCCTGCGCTCAAAAGCAGGATCTTGCCCAGATGAATGACGTCGTCCTGATGATGTTCCCAGAGTTTCTGGAAGAAGCCGTCAATTCCCTTTTCCTGAACGGTTCCGATGATCTTTTCGATCACGGCTTCCGTGTCGGAAGTGTCCGGCAGGAGGCTTTCTGCGGGGATGTCGGAAGGGATGTCGGAAGGGATATTTGCGGGGATGTTTGTCCGGGTTGTTGCCTGGAGGGCTGCGTTTTCCGCGGGAAGAGCTTGAGTCATTTCCTCGTTCATTTTTTTGGATGTCTCCGGTTCTCATGGGATTCTGCTGTGATGCGGATCTCAGACGGGTGTCAAAAGTCCGATGTGACATCGTGTAATATATTTTTCAGCAGAGCTAATTGCAAGTTCTTTCCCTTTCCGGCCTTCCTGGCGGAGAACTTTAAGGTCCAAGACTTGAAATCCGGGGAAAAGCAGATAAATTAAAAGGATGCAAAAATAAGATTTTGAAACAGATACGGTATCTCCGGAAAAAACGTAAGCCGATCCCCTGGAGCCGAGGTGGCCAGGGCCGCCTGAAAATACCGGAATGCCTTCAGGAAAAGGACGGATTCATGGAAACCGAGTGGCGTATGGAAAGCGACAGCATGGGGGAAATCCGGGTCCCCGCGGATAAATACTGGGGTGCGCAGACCCAGCGTTCGCTTCAGCATTTCAATATCGGGGGGGAACGGATTCCGAAGGAAGTCATTCATGCTTTTGCCGTGCTGAAAAAAGCCTGTGCGCAGGCGAACAGGGAACTGGGACGGCTGAACGGGGATGTGGAAAAGGCGATCTGCCGTGTCTGCGATGAGATTTCCTCGGGGAAACATGAGGAACAGTTTCCGCTGAAAGTCTGGATGACCGGGAGCGGGACTCAGTCGAATATGAACGTCAACGAAGTCATCGCGAACCGTGCGAGCTGTCTTCTGGGGGGGACTCCCGGAAACGGGAGAGTGGTTCATCCGAATGACCATGTGAATATGTCCCAGTCTTCCAACGACACCTTTCCGGCCGCGATGCACATCGCCGCCGCGCTGGGAATCCAGGAGACTCTTCTGCCTTCTCTGGCACTCCTCCGCTCCGCGCTGGAAGGGAAAATCCGTGAATTCTCCGGCGTGGTGAAGATCGGGAGGACTCATCTTCAGGACGCCGTCCCCCTGACGCTCGGGCAGGAGTTTTCCGGATATCTCGCCCAGCTCGATCACGCCTGGGCGCGAATCCGCCTGACCCTTCCCGAACTCTATGATCTGGCTCTGGGCGGCACCGCTGTCGGAACGGGACTCAACGCTCCTGCGGGGTTTGCCGAACTTGCCGCCGGGAAAATTGCCCGTGAAACCGGTCTGCCTTTCCGGAGCGCTCCCAACAAATTCGCCCTTCTTGCCGGACACGACGCCATCGCCGCGGCCTCCGGCGCCATCCGCAACTTGGCCTGCATGCTCATGAAGATGGCAAACGACATCCGCTGGCTCGCCAGCGGCCCCCGCTGCGGAATCGGGGAATTGCTTCTGCCTGAAAACGAACCCGGATCCTCCATCATGCCGGGGAAGGTCAACCCCACCCAGTGCGAGGCGCTGACCATGGTGTGCGTGCAGGTGATCGGACTCGACACCGCAATCGGTTTCGCAGGGACTCAGGGAAACTTTGAGCTGAACGTCTTCAAGCCGATGATGATATTCGACCTTCTCACGGAAATCCGCCTGGTTTCCGACAGTGTCCGGAGTTTTACGGAATATGCTCTCAAGGGCCTTCGCGCCGATGAAAAACGCATTGCGGAACTGCTGGAACGATCCCTGATGCTGGTGACTGCGCTCAGTCCCGTCATCGGCTATGACAACGCGGCGGCCATCGCCAAGAAGGCGCATCGCGAAGGGCTGACCCTGCGGGAGGCGGCCGTCGGGAGCGCTTTGATTTCGGAGGAGGAATTTGACCGCGTGGTCCGTCCTGAGAAGATGGTGTAAAGTGTAAAGAAAGAGAATTTCCGTTCTGTCCGGGGATTCTCCGGGAAGAAGAGTCCGCTTCTTTTTTTCTGTTTCCGTCTGTTCCGGTCCGCGGACTTTCTCCCTCTGTTGATTGTCATTTTACGGATCCGGGGGGCGTTCCATGTCTCCGCAGGACTTTTTTTCTGCCCGGAAGAACGGATGAGCTCTTCTTCTTACATTTTTTTACAGTCTTTTTTCGCTGCAGGCTTGAACAAGCCTCCGTTTGAACTTTTTCCCAATCGGGAATTTTGACATTCATGATGCAGACTTCAGATCGAAAAACAATGGAAATGAAAACAAAGATGGCGGATCCAATCAGAATCGCAATCATCGGACTCGGTCTGCTCGGGACCTCCCTGGGCATGGCCCTGCGCGGCAGAACACAGTATTTGAGAAGCGGATGGACAAGGAAAAAGGATGTCCGCGAATGGGCTTTGGCAAACCATGTGCTGGATGAGACGGAGGATTCACTGGAATCCGTTCTCGGGAAGGCCGATCTCACGGTGCTGGCGCTGCCGATTCCGCAGATTGTGGAATATCTGGAACGTTATGCGCATTGCTGGAGAAAGGGGAGCGTCGTTACGGACATGGGAAGTGTGAAATCCGTGATCCTCCAGGCTGCGGAACGGGCGCTTCCCCCGCACGGAGTGCGTTTTGTGGGGAGTCATCCGATGGCGGGGACGGAAAAGTCCGGACATCTCGCCGCGTTTGAAACGCTGTACGGCAATGCGGATGTGTTTGTCTGCCCCTCCGGAGCGTGTTCCGACGAGGAGTCGCTGCGTCTGGTGGCGGACTTCTGGAGAGCGATCGGGACAAAACCGGTCCTGCTCGAATCCGCGGAGGAGCATGACCGTCTTGTGGCGCACACCAGCCATGTTCTCCACGTGGTCGCATCCGCTCTTGCGCTGGGCATTCTGGAGGGCAGTTCCGCCCGGGAGCAGGCGCTTCGTTTTGCCGGATGCGCCACCGGATTCCGGGATACTTCCCGGATCGCTTCCAGCAATCCCGCCATGTGGCGTGAAATCATTGAACACAACACTCCCGCCGTGCTTGAGGCGCTCGATACCTTTCTGAAGGAACTCGACTCCCTCCGCGGCAGAATCGCTTCAGGCGATTACGACGGCTTTGAAAACAGTTTTGCCCGGGGGAAAGCTCTCAGGGACCAGTGGCTTGAGTACAAGGCCCGCAAACCGTAGGAGAGGAGAATTCATGATCCGCGAATCCGCTTCTTCCCCTTTCTTCCCGAAGGAAAAATGCTGATCCCTGAAGAAGCCGGAGAGAAAAACAAAGAATTTCACTGTGTTTTTGGACAAAACACTTTCCGTGATATATATTAGCCGGATTCAAAAACCAACCCCACTCACAATCAAACTCTCATACGAAGGGCTTGAACAGGAGAACGGCAGGACTGCTGCCGCTTCCCCTTTCAGGATCATCAGGAGCACTATGGCGGACGACAACAGATCGACTTTGCTGAGACAGGAACTCGAAAAACGGATTCTGGTGCTGGACGGGGCCATGGGAACCATGTTGCAGTCCTTCGGCCTGGAGGAGAAGGACTTCCGGAAAGGCTTCTTTGAAAACCATCCCCGGGACCTGAAGGGAAACAACGATGTGCTCTGTCTGACGCGTCCCGATGCGGTCAGGAGCGTCCACGTGAAATACCTGGAGGCGGGAGCCGACATCATTGAAACCAACACCTTCAATTCCAATGCTGTTTCCCAGACGGACTATCTCCTTCAGGATCATGTCTATGAACTGAACCGTGCGGGAGCGTCGATTGCGCGAGCGGCGGCGGACGAGTTCACGAAGGCCGATCCGGGAAAACCGCGTTTCGTCGCGGGGACCATCGGACCGACGGGCCGGACGCTTTCCATGTCTCCCGACGTGAACAACCCCGCCTTCCGGAATCTTACATTCGACGAACTCGCCGCCACCTGCCGCACCGCAGCCGAAGGCCTGATCGACGGCGGCGCGGATATTCTGCTCATTGAAACCATTTTCGATACTCTGAATGCCAAGGCCGCCGCATTCGGCGTCATGCTGGCCCAGGAAAGCCGCGGGAGGAGGCTTCCGGTCATGTTTTCCGGGACTCTCAGCGATGCCAGCGGGCGGCTTCTTGCCGGACAGAACGCCGAAGCATTTCTGATTTCCATTCTGCATACGCCGAATCTTCTGAGCGTGGGCTTCAACTGTGCTCTGGGGGCGGCTGAGATGCATCCGCATCTGGCGGAACTGGCGCGGAAATGCCCCCGCTTCGTGAGCGCGCATCCGAATGCGGGTTTGCCGGATGAACTCGGGCGCTACCGCCAGAGTCCGGAGGAAATGGCCCGGATCATCCGGGAATTCGCGGAGGAGGGGCTTCTCAATATCGTCGGCGGCTGCTGCGGCACGACTCCCGATCACATCAGGGCGATTGCGGAGGCGGTGAGGGACTGTGCTCCGAGGAGAATTCCCGTGCCGGAGCCTCTTTTCCGCGCCTCCGGACTCGACCCTCTGATCGGGACCCGGACGGAGGAAGATGCCGGACATGCCGGAAAGGAGGCGGGCCGCCGCCGTGCGGAAAAGAAGTTCCTTCATGTGGGGGAGCGGACGAATGTCGCCGGGTCCCGGAAGTTCCTGAATCTCATCCGGGCGGGGAATTATCCGGAGGCGGTCCGCATTGCGCGCAGCCAGGTGGAAAACGGCGCGCAGATGATCGACGTGAACATGGACGATGCCATGCTCCATTCCTCCGACTGCATGAAACATTTTCTTCTCTATATTGCATCCGAACCCGAAATTGCGCGTGTCCCCGTCATGATCGATTCCTCCCGCTGGGAGGTCATTCTGGAAGGACTCAAATGTGTGCAGGGCAAGTGCGTGGTCAATTCGATCAGCCTGAAGGAAGGCGAAAAACCCTTTCTGCAGAAGGCGCGCGAGGCGCGGCGTTTCGGTGCCGCGCTGCTCTGCATGGCGTTTGATGAATCCGGGCAGGCCGACACGGTGGAAAGACGGGTGGAGGTCTGCCGCCGGATGTACCGCCTTCTCACGGAGAAGGCCGGAGTGCCGGGAGAGGACATCATTTTTGATCCGAATGTCTTTGCCGTCGCGACGGGGATGAAGGAACATGACAACTACGCGGCGGACTTTATTGAAGCCGTCCGGCGGATTCATGCCGAGATGCCGCTCTGTCATCTTTCCGGGGGCATCAGCAATGTGTCGTTCTCCTTCCGGGGGAACGACGCCGTCCGGGGAGCGCTTCACAGCGTTTTTCTTCATCACGCCGTCGCAGCGGGGCTGGACATGGCGATCGTGAATCCCGCTCAGCTGGCCGTCTATGACGAACTTGAACCGGAATTGCGCGATGCCGCCGAAGATGTGATTCTGAACCGTTCCCCCGATGCCTCCGACCGTCTTCTGGAAATTGCCTCCGGACTCAAGGAGAACACTTCCGCCGGGAAGGACGCCTCCCCCCCTGCCGCTGCCGGAAGAATTCCCGAATGGCGGAACGGAACGCTGGAGGAACGTCTTGCCGCCGCCCTCGTGAGAGGGGACGATTCCTTCCTGGAAGCGGATATGAAGGAAGCCATGGAAATCTATCCCGATCCGGTCCGCATTCTGGAAGGTCCTCTGATGGAAGGCATGCGCCGTGTGGGCGTTTTGTTCGGGGAAGGGAAGATGTTTCTGCCCCAGGTGGTCAAGACTGCGCGCGTCATGAAACAGGCCGCGGCTTTCCTGCTTCCCGGAACGGATGGGCCGGATGGGGAAAAAAGCGTTTCTTCCCTTTCCCGGGGAGCGGCTTCCTCCTTTGCCGGGACCGTGGTGCTGGCAACGGTCAAGGGAGATGTGCATGATATCGGGAAAAATATTGTGGGAGTGGTGCTCCGCTGCAACAATTACCGTGTGGTTGACCTCGGTGTCATGACGCCGAAGGAAGTCATTCTGGAAGCCGCGCTCCGGGAAAAGGCAGACATGATCGGGCTGAGCGGCCTGATTACCCCTTCGCTGGAGGAAATGAGCCGCGTTGCGGCGGAGATGGAACGCCTGGGAATGAAAATCCCCCTGCTTGTCGGCGGGGCGGCGGCATCGAAAACCCATACCGCCTTGAAGATACAGCCGAATTATTCCGGTCCGGTCGTGTATGTGAAGGATGCTTCTCAGAGCGTTCCCGTGGCCAATGCGCTTCTGAATCCGGAGAAGCGCGGTGCTTTTCTCCGTTCCCTGGAGGAGGAGTACGATGTGATCCGCAGGGAATACAGGGAACACAGGGAACAGACCGGAAAAGACGCTTCCCCGGGGCGGATTCTTTCCTCCGCGGAGACGGATTCATCCAGGAAACTCATCAACTTCCGTCTGCATCCCTCTCCGGACCCGAAGCATTGCGGCGTTTTCACGATCCGCTCCGTGAGTCCGGAGGAGCTGACCGCGTATATTGACTGGCGCGGACTGCTGCGGGCCTGGGATCTCCGCGGCGCCGCCGCAGGGAAGGCCGGGAAAGAACTTCTCGCGGATGCGGAGAAAATGCTGGAGGAGCTTCTGAAGGGAGGTCATCTCCGTGTGGAGGGAAGAGTCGGAATTTTTCCGGCGGAGTCGTACGGGGAGGGAATCCGCATTTTTGCGGACAGGAAGCATGAACAGCTTCTTGCGGACCTGCCGATGCTCCGGCGCCGTCGGGCTTCCTCGCCGGAGAGTTCCGGAAGGGATCTGACGCCGAATTATTCTCTGGCTGATTTTCTTGCGCCTCAGGATTCCGGAGTGAAAGATCACATTGGCCTTTTTGCGCTGTCCGCGGGCTACGGGGTGGAAGATCTGGCGCAGCAGTTCATGGAATCGGGCGACGATTATTCGGCAATTCTGCTGAAATGCCTTGCCGACCGTCTGGCGGAAGCGTTTTCCGAATATCTGCACAGGCTGGTCCGCCGGGAACTCTGGGGTTATGCGCCTGATGAGGATCTTTCTCCCCGGGAACTGTTTGCGATGAAATACAGCGGGATCCGTCCGGCGCCGGGATATCCGGCGTGTCCGGATCACAGTCTGAAGAGGGAGATTTTCAAACTTCTGTCCGCGGAAAAGGAAATCGGAGTGTCCCTGACGGAAAGCTTCATGATGAATCCCCCGGCTTCCCTGTGCGGTTTTTATTTTTCGCATCCGGAGAGCCGTTATTTCAATGTCGGGAAACTGGATGAGCCGTCTCTGGAGGAATACGCGCGCCGCCGCGGCTTCGGGAAGGATGCCATGCGTGCGTTTCTGGGAGGAAGCGGGGTCTGAAAGGAGTCTGAAAGGGGTCTGAAAGGGGAGAAAAACCATTCCGGAGAAAAGTTTTCCTCTTGCGGCAGGAGAGGGGTTGTAAAGCAGACCTTCCAGTGGTATATTCCTCCAGAAAAATTTTCGATGCCAAATAAACAGGAGAAATGACAAGATGCTGCCGTTCATTGACTTGAAACACCAGTACCGCAGAATTGAACCCGAAGTGGACGCGGCGCTGAAACGGGTGCTGGAACACGGGAGATTCATTCTGGGGCCGGAGGTCTCGGAACTGGAGACGCGTCTTGCCGAATTCGCGGGGACAAAATACTGCCTGGGCTGTTCAAGCGGGACCGATGCGCTGACGATGGCGCTGATGGCGCTGGGAGTCGGCCCCGGAGACGCGGTGTTTTCCACGCCGTTCACCTTTTTTGCGACGGTCGAAACCGTTGCCTGCCTCGGTGCGACCCCTGTCTTCGCGGACATCGACGGGGACACCTACAACCTGGATCCCGTGAAACTGCGTGAAGCAATCCTGAGAGTGAAGCGGGAAGGCAGACTCCGGCCCAAAGCTGTCATTCCCGTTGATCTGTTCGGTCTGGCGGCGGACTATTCGGCGATTCTCCCTGTGGCGGAGGAATTCGGTCTTCCCGTGGTGGAGGACGCCTGCCAGGCCTTCGGAGCAGTCCAGAACGGGAAAAGAGCACCCTCCTTCGGAAGGATCGGCTGCACGAGCTTCTTCCCGGCCAAGCCGCTCGGATGCTACGGGGACGGCGGAGCCGTCTTCACCGACGACAAGGACCTGTATGAGAAAATGTATTCCATTCTTGTCCATGGCCGGGGAAGCGATAAATACGACAATGTCCGTCTGGGGCTGAACGCGCGCCTGGACACTCTTCAGGCGGCGGTGCTGCTGGAAAAACTGAAACTGTATCCTGAGGAGATCGAACTCCGCCAGAAGGTGACTGCGCAGTACACGGAACGTCTTGCAGGACTGGTGAAGACGCCTGTGATTCCGGAAGGGAACGTCTCCGTCTGGGCACAGTACTGTGTGCGTTCTCCGAAATTTGCCGAGATGCAGAAGGCTCTGGCGGAAAACGAGATTCCGACCGCCCGGTATTATCCAATTCCGATGCATCTTCTCCAGGCGATGAAATATCTGGGCTACCGCCGCGGCGACATGCCGGTGGCGGAAGAGGCGGCCGACACCATTTTCGCGCTTCCGATGCATCCTTATCTTTCCGAGGAGCAGATTGACAAAACCGCAACTGTGATCCGTTCGGTCGCATCGCACTGAACGGCGGAAATTTTCCCGCCTCCGGGAGACAGGTGAATTCCATGGCTCTGCACAGCAGAAACATCTTTACGGTCATTGAACTCGGCACATCCAAGATCTGCGCGCTTCACGGGACTTGTGACAAGGCAGGGAATCCGGAACTGCTCGGTTTCGGCGGTCATCCGAGCGAAGGCTCGATCCTGAAAGGAGCGATAGCCGACTACAATACGGCACTGCGCATTCTCGACAAGGCGCTGGAGGATGCCGACAAGTCTGCCGCATGTTCCTTTGACCGCCGGAATGTTTATTATCTTCTGAGCGGGCCGAGCATTTCCTCCCGTCAGGGGGAGGGGAACACTGTCATTTATGATGAAGACCACAAAATCAAATCCTCCCACATTGAAGAGGCCATCAGCCGTGCACAGAGCCTTTCCCTTTCCCCGAATCAGATTCCGTTCAACGCCTTTGACTCCTATTTCACGATTGATTCGAGTCATCGTGTGAAGAATCCGCTGGGGCAGGTCGCGGACCGTCTGGACGCCTATGTGCATATCATTTCCGCGGACCGCAAACCCATTGAAACCATCCGCACGATGCTTCGGGAACTCGGTTTTGAAAACGGGGGGGAGGCCGTTTTTTCGGGCATCGCTTCGGCTTACGGAACACTCAGTTCCGATGAAAGGGAACACGGGACGCTCCTGGTGGATTTCGGAGCTGGAGTCTGCGACTATCTGGTGGTCCACAACGAGGGCGTGCTTCTGAGCGGCGTGCTGCCGATCGGGACGGATAACCTCGCAAACGATCTCTCCATCGGCCTGGACCTGAACATGGATTTCTGCCGCCGTCTTCTCCGGGACGGCAGAATTGAGGAACTGCGCCGGACCGGACATGATTTTGTGGAAATCCCCGGAGTCACCGCGGATAAGCAGCGCCGCATTCCCCTGGTGTCCTTTGAAAAAATCATCGACATGCGTTTGCGCGAAACGTTTTCGATCATCAAGGAGAAAGTGGACACAAGCAATCTTGCGCATCTCCTGGGGGCCGGGTCGGTCCTCTGCGGCGGCGGGGCACTGCTGCCTTCCGCGACGGACAATATGCGCGAAGTCATGGGGACACACGTCCGGCGGGCGGATGTCTCCGGAGTCAGCGGAGCCATGACGGGAATCGACCGCAGTCCCCGCTATGCCGCCCTGCTCGGTCTGCTCAAATACGCTCTGGAAGTGGAAAGCAATCCTGTCCGCGGCGGCATCAACCGGATTGGAGACGCCCTCGAAGGCTTTGCAGGGACTATCGAAAAAAGTTTTGGTCTATTTAAAAAGGCGTTCAAAATATGAGCCCGGATACTGAAGACGGATTTTCCCCGCGTACGTCGTCTGCGGCAGATGCGCTTACAAGCTCATCCTCCGCTTCTCCCATTCCCTCCTCTTCCTCAGGACAGAACCCGGACGGGAGGACAGACGGGGACGGAGGAAGAACGCCCGCTGGAGATGAAAAAGAAGAATCCTCTCCCCGTGCACTGGTCATCGGAATCGGCGGGGAGGGCTGCAGGATTGTCCATGCGCTTTCCTCCTGCCCGGGGACATCCTGGATCGAAACGGCCGTGGTGGACACGGACAGCGAATCCCTCGCGGAAACGACGGCCGGGAAAAAAATCGCCGCCTCCTCCGACTGGGTGATCCGCGACGGCACCGGCTGCGGTGGCGACGTGATCCGTGGTGAACGCGCCCTTGCCCGCGAACGTTCCCGCATGGCATCTCTTCTTTCCGGCGTTTCTCTTCTGGTCGTGACCGGAGGCCTAGGCGGCGGGACCGCCACCGGAGGCATGAGAACCGTGGCAAGTATTGTGCGCTCGGCAAAGATTCCCGCCGTCTTTCTTGTGAGCACCCCCTTTTCCTTTGAAGCGTATTCGCGCAAGAAGAACGCCGACGACTGCATAGCGGAACTCCTTCCCGTGACGGATATCCTTCTCCCGCTTCCGAACGATCTTCTTTTTTCCATGCTTCCTGCCAACACCCCCGCTCCCGCGGCTTTCACCAAGGCGTCGGAGGAAATCGCGCGCACGGTGGCGGGCATCTGCGGACTTCTGCGCAGCCGGAGCATTGTCGGATCAGATATCGCCAGCTTCATGGCTCTTCTCCGCGGACGGAAATGCACCTGCGGAGTCGGAGTCGGTTCCGCTTCGCACAAGGACGGTCTCGACCGCTGCACCATTGCGCTGGAACGCATGCTGGAATCCCCGTTTCTCGGCGGACTGGCGAAACTGGAGGCCTCCGATGCGGCGATCATCGTCCTGAGCGGAGGCGCGGATCTCACTCTCGGGGAAATGAAGCGGACTCTGGAGCAGATTTCCGGCATGCTTCCGAAAGGCGTGAACCTCCTTGTCGGCGCCAGCACTTCGCCCGCGGCCGACGGCCGGGTTCAGCTCACCGCCATTTCCATCAAATACGAACAGAAGCCCGAAAGCGCCCCCATGCGGAAGGACCGGAAGGAATGGAGCAGCAGCAAAGTCGCCGCCTCCTCTTCCGGCGGAGCTCCTGCCTCCGAAACCGCAAAGGGCGCTCTGGAACAGGGAGTGCTCGAACTGCAGAGTTATTCCAAGGGGATCTTCGCGAATCTGCCTCCCACCAAATACAAGGAGGAGGATCTTGACATTCCCACGTTCCAGCGCCGGAACATCACCATTGACAAAGGCGGGAACGGCAGATCATGAGAATCTCTTTTCTCCCGCTTTTTCCGCTTCTTTTCAGCCTCTGCGCCTGCGGCGGCGGAGAGGAGAGAGGAAATTTGATGATGAAGGAGCCGCCCCGGATCGACGCGGTACTCGCATTTTCCTTCGCGTCAAAGAACGCTTCCATCGTCCCGAGGCATTCGGGCTCTCCCGGAGCGGAGCAGTCCGCGGACTGGATCGCTGCCGAGGCCGGAAAACTCAAACGTTTCCGGACCGAACGGATGGAATTTGAAGACCTGACTCCCTCGGGGAAGATGCGTTTCTGCAATCTCATTGCGACTCTTCCGGGGAAGTCTTCCGAGTGTATTGTCGTCGCAGCACATTACGACACGAAGAAATTTCAGCTTTTCTCATTTGAAGGCGCCAATGACGGCGCATCCGGCGTCGGGGCCCTTCTCGCCATGATGACGGCGCTCGACCGGGCGGAGGGACTTCCGCCGTTCACGCTCCGCTTCGTCTTTTTCGATGGAGAAGAATGCCAGCTGAATTACGGAGAGCACGACGGTCTCCACGGAAGCCGCCGTCTGGTCTCCCTCTGGAAGGAGAACGGCACTCTCGGGCAATGCCGGGCCATGATCCTTCTGGACATGATCGGAGACCGCGACCTGAATGTCACCATCCCGGAGAATTCCGATGCTCTTCTGGCGCGTCTCATCCTCGAAGAGGCCGGGAAGCTCGGGTACGGGAAACACTTTTATCGCAGCGCCCTTTCCATTCTGGACGATCATGTTCCCTTTCTGGAACAGGGCGTCCCCTCCATCAATCTCATAGATTTTGAATACGGTCCCGGGAACCGTTACTGGCATAGCGCTGCGGACACGCTGGATAAGATTTCCGGGGCAAGCATGAAAAGCGTCTCCGACACCGCCCTGGCGCTGATCTGGCGTCTGGCGGAACAGGAATCCCATCATCCGTAAATAGCAGCAAAGGTTTTGCCCATGAACAGAAGTCTCAGGAAATGGATGGAAGAAAATCATGCCCGCGTTGTGAAGGAAGAGGGATTGTTTTTTGCTGTTCTTCCTGGAACGTGGTCGGAGGCGCTGGAAGGGATTCTTCCGCGGATCGACAGTCTGCTGGAGTCTTCCTTTCTACTGAAGGATTCTCCGACCACGACTGCGGGGCTGGTCGCTCTGGATCCGGGAGGCAACCCGGTTTTTCTGAAACGCACAAACAACAAGGGATTCCGTTTCACGCTCCGTTATCTTTTCCGTCCGGCACGCTGTTTCCGGGCGGCCTTCGCGGCGGCAAGACTCCGGGAGATCGGGATCGACACTCCGGAGGTGCTTGCGGCAGGGGAACGGCGTCACTGCCCGGGAATTCTCCAGGCGGGATACCTTGTCACGAGTTCGAGAGCCGATATTAAAAATGCTTCGAAAATTCTTGTGGAGACCGTCGATGTGGAGACTGCAGGCATTTCCTTTCTGGAGGCCGCGGGCCGTCTGGCCGCCCGGATGCATGCGGGCCGTATGATCCACGGAGACCTGAAAATGCAGAATTTCTTCTACTGCGGAAACTGGACACCCGATGTCCAGTACGGTCTCTGGGATCTGGACGGTGCCCGGATCTTTTCCGGGTCTCCGCCTTTGCCGTTTGTGCTGGATGAACTGGCGCGCATCGTTTCCTCCGTGCAGATCCTTTCCAGCCAGAATCCGTATATGCCGGAAGGCTTTCCGGATCCGTTCCGGCTCGGAAAAATCCTGATGGATGCGTATGCGTCAGAAAAGCCGGATCTTCCTCTTCCTGCGGCGGATGCCCTTGCGGAACGTTCCGAATTCCGCAGGAAGAAAACTCTGCTTTCCGAGCAGCGGAAAAGTCGCAGGAACGCCGTATGAAAAAAACTCTTGAAACGGTCAGACGGCACTTCTGGAAATGGCGGATCGAGTCTGAAGACATGCTGGATCCGTGGTTCGAACATTTTCCGGAATATGAAGCGCTTCCGGTCAAACGCAATGCTGTCCGTTCCGTGTTCCGTGTCACGGATGCAGCTGGGAGGGAGTATTTTGTGAAGCACGACAGCCCCAAAGGGGTTTCCGCTTCTTTCAAGGCTCTGTTCCGCTGCAAGGCGAAAAAGGAATTTCTCTCCTGCCGTTTGCTTCATGCGATGTCCATTCCCTGTGTGGACTGTGTCGGGTGGGGACGGCGTTTCCCGGAGGGAATGCTGCTTTCCCGCGCCCTTGAAAATTCCGTGACGGTCCTGGAATACTGGTTCCGCTCCGCCGCATGGGATCCTGTGAAGAAGAAAGCTTTTCTCCAGGAATTGGCCGGATTCATCCGCAGATTCGTGGATGCCAGAATCATTCATCGGGATTTCCATGCAGGGAATGTGATGTACTGTCTTTCAACGGGGAGAATGTGTCTGGTGGATCCTTATGGTGTCCGGCAGTCCGGGAAACCCCTGGAACGGGAGCATCTGCGCAGTCTGATGAATCTCTTCGTCCATTTCCGCGGAGAACTCACAATCCCCGAAATCAGGGAATTTGCCTGCCTCGCCGGTCTCGCGGAAAATCCGGAAGATGCAATGGCTCTTTGGAACGAGACCGTTGTCATCGAAGAGGAAAAGATCCGGAAACAATGGAAGAAACGGGTCCGCCAGATCCTTTCCGGCAGTTCAAAATTCGCGCAGGAATCCATCGGCGAAGACGGATCCCGCATATTCCGGAGAAACACCCTCTGGTACACGCCTCCTCCGCAGACGGAGGATCTGAAATTGCTGCTCTCTTCCCTGAAAGCCGTCCAAATGGAGCACTCCCAGGCTCAGCTCGTCTGGCTGGACTCCTTCCTCGCCCAGCTGATGCGGAAACGCATTGAGAAGATTCCTCAGGCATGGGTCATTCCCCCTGAAAAAAGAACGGATGCCCGGGACGACAAAAGCCAGGATACGCGTAAAAGTCTGGATACTCTTTATTTTTAGAATTTTCCTGTCTTCCTCTCTCTCCGGTATTCCTCCGCTCTGTCCGGGCGTACTGTTTGCTCCGGCCGGGAGCAGCGGCTGTCTTTTTTTATGATTATTTGCAACTGTCGTCATGACGGCGTCCGGCGGCACATTCCTTTTCCCAGCCGGGGAAACGCCATTTCCAGGGGAAGTCTGAACACTGGCCGGGTTTGACGGCATGGATCAGACAGAGATTTTCCGCTTCATCCAGGAAAATACACGCGCCATCCGGTTTTTCCGTGAGAGTCAGTCCCGTCCGGTCCGGAAGCAGCGCGGTATAGAGTGCAATGAAGTCGCGGACGTCCATTTTCAGAAACTCCGCAATCCGGTCCGCTTCCTCCTCTCTGATCCGCACCGATCCCTCCCATCGGCAGCAGGCGCCGCAGTGAAGACAGTGGAATCCTTCCGGAACAGGAGCTCCGGCGTTTGGTTCATTCGGATTCTGCATAATGATGAAACAGTCTTTCTCCTGGAATCAGGTCATGAAGCCGCTGCGGAGGCGGCGGAAAGAAAAAAGCGGCGAAGCATCAGAAACAACCGTGTGAGCCGCCGGAAAGAAAGAACGGAAAAGAAAGAACGGAAAAAAACAGGGACGTTCCCCTGTCGGACAGGAGAACGCCCCGCATAATCGGGCAGAAGAAACAACAGGAGGATTAATAATCCACCTCTTTCAGAGGCATGTCGTCTTCTTCAGGATCGAAGCAGATGATTCCTGCGAAGAAGTCGTAGAAGGAGACCGGATGAATCAGCACCTTCACATGCACAAGAGCGGAAATTTCAAGACCGACAGCCCAGTAGTCGCGGGTCTTGTTCGTAAAGATTTCCTCGGAACGCACGGACATTCCATCCGCAATCTGCCAGTATGGCAGCACGGATCCGCCTGTATATTCGCGCATCGTGTCTTCCGCGCCGGTGAACAGGAAATGCGCATCCCATCCGTTGTAGATGCCGTATCCGTACTGACGGTCAAAGGCTTTGATGGCGTCCGCGGAACAGCCGATCTGAGCTCCTGAGACCACCGCCCTCGTAGTGATGATGTTCAGACCGGCCCGGGGACCGAGTCCCAGCTCGATGGTGAAGATGTCCGCGAAATCGACGATCCGGTTGGGAATGTACATCATGGCGATTTTGCAGTCGCGCTCGGTGACGTCCCATCCGAAAATGTTGCAGACAACTCTGTCTTCATTTTCGTCTGCGAAGACTTCCGCTTCAGCAGCGGCCTCTTCCTCCTCAATCGTGGCGGCTTCCTCCGCCTGAACTGCGGGAGTTTCCGCCGGAGCAGCAGGTGCGGACGTTTCCGCAACTTTCACCTCCGGTGCATTTTTCCCTTCCTCGGCAGCACTGAGAACCGAACCGATGGCAAAAAGCATTGCCGCCGCGAGCATGGTTTTTTTGACGAGCTCCATCATTCCTCCACTTTTATTTGAATCTTATGTTTCTTATGATTACAGCCATACCCAACGAGTTGAAATATAGTCGATACTTTTCCGAATGCAAAACTTTTTTTCCCCCTTTTTGGCGATATCTGCAAAATCTTCGTGAAAAATAGTTGCTCTGATGCGTTTTTGCGCTATGTTATCAGCATTTCCGCAACTTTCCGGCAATATCTTGCCATGGAAGAAAGCAAACAGAATTGAAATCAAGGAGCATTCCCGATTTGAAAAAAACCGACTGTTTTGCCCTCCTGTATGTTCTTGTTTATGCCGGGATAGTCTTTTTCTTCCCCTTTACGATTCGTCCAGACGGGTCCTTCGGCATGATGGAGGGGGAGGCGTTTTCCTTTTCCGACTGCCTGACGCATCTCACCGGTCTGAAAAACTTCGGAATCACGGTCGGCGCCTATCCCTATCTTTCCGGATTTCTGAAAGTGGCGCTTCTGGCGACCTTCGGGGAAATGCTCAAGGTCCGCGGAAAAACCTCTTCCTGGAAAACCCCTTCGCTCTTTCCGAAATTTCTGGTGTGGGGGCTGTACGGAATTCTTTTCACCTATGTGTTTCAAATGTTTGCAACGGGCGTCGGCGCTCTGATGGGCAGTCCCCTCTGGCCGGTGGGAGCTCCTCCGTCCCCGGATATGACGTTTGGGCGGACACTGCTTTTCGCCTTCTCCACTTCCCTCTGGATGAACCTGATCTTCTGCTATCCGATGATGTTTTCCCATGAATGGTTCAACACTGTGATTGCGGAAAAGCGTTTTGTGGGCGGAGCCGAATTTCTCGGCCGCCTGGACCCGCATGTCTGGGGATCCTTCATGCTGAAGACGATTCTCTTTTTCTGGATTCCAGCGCATACCGTCACCTTCTGTCTTCCTGGGAACTACCGAGTTCTCATGAGCGCGATTCTGAGCCTTGCGCTGGGCTTTATTCTCACCGTGAAACCGAAAAGAAAACCTGCCGCCGCCGGAGGAAGTGCGGCGTAACACTCTCTATACATACAGTATATATAGACTGACGGAGACTGCTCCGTCATTACTGGAAAGGCTTGAATTATGTTTTGGAACAAGGAAATGGAGTTGATTGAACGGCCGGATCTGGAGAAACTGCAGCTGAAACTGCTCAGGGAAACTCTGGAGCAGGCCGCGAAATCCGAATTCTATTCCCGGATCATCACTCCGGATTTTCTGAAGAAATTCCATTCGCTGAAGGATATTGAATCGCTGCCATTCATCGCGAAACCGGAACTCAGGGAACATTTTCCCTACGGATTTCTGGCAGAACCGCTGGAGAATATCGTCAGGCTTCATTCCTCCTCCGGAACGACGGGCAATCCGACGGTGGTCTTCCACACCAAAGAGGATCTCTTCCACTGGACCGATCTCACCTCCCGCAGTCTCTATATGGCAGGGCTCCGGAAAAGCGACGTCTTTCAGAACATCATGGGCTACGGTCTCTTCACCGGCGGACTCGGGATGCATTACGCGGCGGAAAATGTCGGAGCGCTCGTGATCCCGAGCGCGGCAGGGAATTCCAAACGCCAGATCTGGTTCATGGACAAGTTCCGCACGACGGCATGTCATATTCTCCCGAGTTATGCGATGCGTCTTTACAGCTTCTTCCCCGAATGCGGGATTGATCCGAAAAAGGATCTGGCGCTCCGCATGTTCTTCATCGGTGCGGAGCACCATTCCGAAGAGCTGCGCCAGCAGATTCAGGAAGCCTTCGGCGTGAAGGCGTTCAACTCCTACGGACTTTCCGAAATGTGCGGTCCCGGACTGGCTTTTGAATGCCCCTTCCGCAACGGCATGCATCTGTGGGAGGATCATTATTATATGGAGATCATTGATCCGGATACCTGTGAAGTGCTGCCGGACGGGGAGGAGGGGGAACTGGTTCTGACCTCTCTCCGGCGCAAGGCCATGCCCCTGATCCGCTACCGGACTCATGACCTGACCCGCATTCTTCCGGAACCCTGTCCCTGCGGCAGAACCCACCGCCGTCTGGAACGGATGAAAGGGCGCTCGGACGACATGCTCATTCTCAACGGCGTGAACATCTTCCCGCTTCAGATTGAACGGGCGGTCATGTCCGTGCCCGACGTCGGATCGAATTATCTGATCGAAATTACCAAGGATGACTTCCTCGACCGGATCCATATCAAGGTGGAAGTGAACGCCGCTTCCTTCACCGGTTCGCTCGAAGCGATGGATTCCTTGCGGAAAAACATTCTCGAAGCGGTCCGGACGGAACTGGGCGTCACTCCCCGCGTGGAACTTCTGGAGCCGAATTCCCTTCCCCCTTCCGAAGGCAAAGCGAAACGTGTGCTGGATCTCCGCAGGAATGAATACAAAAAAACAATAAAATAAAGTGAAAACAAAGGTTTTGAGAAGGATTTGCAATGAAGCTCTTGCCTCTGGCCATAGCCGTTTTCTATCCGCTGATTCATGAACAGTGGGCGGAGGGGCCGCTGACAGCGGAAAAAACTTCGCCGCCTTTTGCACTTTCCTATCTGGATGATGCTGAAGTGGAGGCTCAGGCGGCTCTGTATGGGATGTTCGAGGATCCGGCAATCCGTTCCCGGATTGTACGGGAACTGGAGTCGGCCAACAATCCGTCCGTCCTGACTCATCTGGAGCGTTTCGCCTCGAAAGAGAAAAATGAACGCGTGCTTGCGGACATTCTTCAGACAATGCGGCTTTTGTCGGAACGCTTTGATTCCCGGCCCGGAAATCTGCTGTTTCTGAAGGAGCTGCTTCTTCATTCGGAGAATCCTTCTGTCCGGGCGGGAGCGGCTGCTCTGCTTCCGGCAAAGGATCTGCAGTCTGCGGCGGCGGAGTTTCTGATGAAGGAGCCCGTCCCGTTTGTCATTGCAGAAGTGTTCCGGAGAGCGGAAACCGATGCGCCGCTGGGGGTGGCGGCATTGAAACGTCTTGCGCAGGGGGCGCAGTCTGCTTCTGCGCGCGCTGCTGCGCTGAGACTGTATGCGCAGGAAAGCTCTTCGCCGGGATCAGATGTGTTTTTGCAGAAGGCGGTCCGGGAGGAAAGGGATCCTGTTTTCCGGGTCCGTCTGGCGGAGGGGCTGGCGGGGAATGCCTCGTCTTCAGGGACTCTGCTGAGCGAACTGGCAAAGGATGGGAATGTGCAGGTGCGTCTGGCGGTGGCGGGAATCCGGAAACTTTCTCTGGAAAAGGAGAAGATTCTGCAAGGACTGACTGCCGATCCGGATTCGCCGGGAATCCGGGAAAGAGCATGCCGCTCCCTCGCGGGGACGAAAAACCGCGATTCCCTGAAATGTCTGGTTGCCGCGCTTGCGGATTCTTCCCGGCTCGTCCGGGAGGCGGCGAGGGATTCTCTGGCGGAATCGAACCCGAAAGAAACGGATATTCGTGACGGAATTGTGGCGTCCGCCGTCACGGGAAAGGAAAAGGCGTCGGAAAGTCTTCAGGCGCTTGATGCTCTGGCGGGGAAGGGATGCGATCTTTCGGACTGTGTTCCCGCTTTGTCCGCGATTCTGAAAGATCCCGCGGGAGACGCCGTCGCCGCGGACACGATACGGACCCTGAGCCGGGTTCCGGATCTGAAGCTCTGGAAGGAAGTGAAGGGATTTGCCAACTCCACTTCTCCGGATGTGCGTCTTGCCGTGATCCGCTTTGCCGCGGCACTGAACGACCCGGAGATGTATCCGGAACTGAAAGCCCTGGCGAAGGATCCGGATCCTTCCGTGCAGCCTGCCGCACTGGGGACGCTGGTGAAGATAGTCGATCCGTATTTTCATTCCGT
Organism: uncultured Lentisphaeria bacterium; assembly: GCA_905211485.1. Classification (GTDB taxonomy): domain Bacteria; phylum Verrucomicrobiota; class Lentisphaeria; order Victivallales; family UBA1829; genus CAJMAW01. The sequence continues at coordinate 22,872 of CAJMAW010000017.1, forward strand.
TCTCTCAGAGACGGCCGGGAATCCGAAAGTTTCCTCGGACGTCCGGGCCGCAGCCTGCCGCGCACTGACATCCTGCGACAAAATGGAAGGCAATGTTCCCGCGGTCATGGAGAAAATCGCCCTGGTTCCGTACATTCCCGTGATGATGGCGCCGCCGGCATACGATGCGGATTACGTCCGGATTTCCGCGATCCTGGTCCTGCTGGAGGCGGGTCGGAAAGGGGATCAGGCGGCGCTTGACAGATATCACAAAATCATGGAGCATCTCCGGAATCCGAATGCCCGGGAACGGGAACAGGGGATTGTGAATCCGGTGTTTCTGGAATATCTGAGACAGGTCCGCGTCCTTGAGAAAGGGGAGGAGCCGAAGGCGGTGCAGGTGCCATCCTATCGACCGGAACTCTCGGTTCGTCCGTTTGAGGAGAAGGAGTGACGGGTGGCAAAATATGAACGGCACTGAATCTGAACCTGAGCCTGAACCCGGATCCTGCCGGAGGAGGTCGCGTGCATGAGCATGATGACGATTCTCCTGCTGGAACTGATTGTGTTTTTTCTTCTTCTGCTGTGTTCCGCTTTTTTCTCGAGTGCGGAGATGGCGCTGTTTTCGCTCAGCCGTGCGAAAGTGCTGTCCTACCGGAATGACCCGTCGAAAGTCCGGCGCAGGATTTACTTCCTGATGGACGACTATCACAGGACGCTGATCACGATCATTCTCGGGAACATGTTTGTGAACAGTTGCATCTCGATGCTGAACGAGGAGATGCTGGCGAAACTGGCGCTGGGGCCGCTTCAGACGACACTGCTGTCAGCCTTCACCGGGATTGTCGTCCTGCTGCTGTTCGGCGAGATCACGCCGATGACGATTGCGTATGTGCACTGTGATGCCTGGGCGTCGAAAGTGGCGACGCCGATTTATTTTTTCCGCCGCGCCCTGCACCCCGTCACGCGCGTGGTGGGTTTCGTCTGCGACCGGATCCTGGACCTGCTCGGCCGAAAGCCAGGAGAGGTCCTGACCGACGAAGAATATCTGTCCTATCTCGATTCCTGTGCAGAACGGGGCGCCTTCACCGGGGAGGAAGTCCGCCTGCTGAAGGAAACCTTCTCACTGAGAGGGAAAACCGTCGATGAAATCATGCGTTCGCGAGTGGATCTGATCCATGTGAATTACGCTACTCCGCCCGAAGGAGTGCTTGAAGCGATCCGGAGAGGCCGTCAGGCGTATATGCCGGTCGGGGATGAGGACCTGGATACGGTGGACGCCCTGTTTTCCTCGGTGGACTTTTTCAATCTGCCGTCAGCGGAGCGCGCACACTGGCGTGAATCGGGGATTCTGCGCAAAGCGGTATTTCTGCCGGAATCCTGTACGCTGATCAAGGCGCTCCATACGCTGCATGAGAAGAAAATTCCCGCGGCGCTCGTCGCGGACGAATATGGAGGCGTTTCCGGGATGCTGACCATTCAGGACATCTATTCGGAACTGGCGGGAAAATCCGTGGAGCTGACGGAACAGGCCGAATGGCAGGCCATCCGCCTGAACGCCGATTCGTGGGTCTTCGACGGACTGGCACCGCTTGACTTCGTCCGGGAAAATTCGGACTGGGAAGACTGCAATCTCGACGGCGAATTCGATTCCAGCACTCTGAGCGGACTCTTCTGTGAGGCCTTCGGCGCCCTGCCTCAGATCAATAACAGCATCCATGTCGGGGACGTGGAACTCAAGGCTCTGGCCGTTTCCAAAAACCGGGTGACGAAGGTCCTGGTCCATCTGGAAAAGAGTGGCAAATCCGAAGCGTTCCTGCCTTCCGCCGCTGAATCCGACCGTGTCTCCGGAGCCGCCGCAGGGGAAGGAACTGTTTCCGGAACCGTTTCCGGAGAGAAGCAGAAGGGGGGGATCCCGTGAAATGATGATGTATCTTTTTCTCGCCTTATTCTTCATTTGCCTTCAGGGCTTTTTTGCGGGGATGGAAACGGGAATGGTTTCCATTCTGCGTCCGCGTGCGGAACATGCGGCGAAGAACGAATCCGGGTCATCGTCCTCCGGAGCCAGAATGGTGCTTTTCTTTCTGACGCATCCTGGGATTATGATTGCGACGACTCTGCTTGGGGTGAACATCTGCGTAGTCTTCGCCTCCCTGATGGCGAAGAAATTCATGGAGGAATGCGGTCTTCACGGGAATAGCGGGATTCTGATTTCGACCTGCATTCTCAGCGTGGTGCTGCTTTCATGCGAGATCATTCCGAAGAACTGGTTTCGCCAGGCGCCTTTTGAACGCTGCACGCATTTCATCCGTCTTCTGTATGTGACGTATTTGATTCTGTATGTTCCGGTGCGTCTGTTCGCGGCGTTCACGGCGTTTCTGAATTCCTCGTTTGCGGAGAAGCCGGGGGAAAAAGGCAGGAGCGGGGGGGGCAATGAGAATGCCGCCTCTGGCGGAGGAGGGAAGGGGGGATCGAACGCGGTCATGCGGGAGAATTTCCGTCTGTTTCTCCGGGAAAGCGAAGGGAGCGGATCGGTCGACTCGGAAACGGCAGGCATTCTCGACCGCGCCATGGGATTTCCCGCCCTCACGCTCGGCGACATCATGACACCCGCGCAGGATGTGCCGGATATCCCTTCGACTTTCACCATGCGTGAAGCCTTCGATTTTGCCCAGTCCCGCGGCGTGGAAAAACTTCCCGTATATATTCCCGATCCCTCTGGTGCAAAAACGCAATGGTGTGCTATATTCAACATCTATGAAGCCATGTACGCGGTCAACGACAATTTGTGGGATACGGTCAGGGTGACGGGCTGCGTCACCCATATCCAGACGATGCGTTCCGATGCAAAGATCATCGATGCGCTGGATATTTCCCGGAAACGCCGGATTTCCCTTTTTGTCATCACGGACGCAAACGGCCGCCAGCTCGGGGTCGTTCCTCCGGAAAAGATTGCTTCCATGCTTTTTGAATAGAAAAAGCCGGAGACGGAAGAGGGAAAAGAGAAAGACTAGGGAAAAAGGAAAGAGACGGGAGACGGAAAAAATGCAGGGAAGAAAGCAGTCTGTGTTCTTCCGTGATTTTCTTCTGTCATCTTCTTCTGTCATATGTGAGATCATCCGAAAGAGATAGAACTGGCAAACAGAAATACAAATACCACACAGAATCAGGAAAGGAAGAGAAGCCATGTCAGTTGAAAGCGCAAGAGCCTTCTGCGTCAGAATGATGAGTGACGATGAGTTCAGGAACGCCATTGGAACTGCGGCGACGGTGGAAGCCATCGACGCCGTTCTGGGAACAGAATATGATTTTTCCAAGAGCGAACTTGCCCGCGTGGTGGGTGAATTCGTCGGTCGGAAGCTGGACGATGAGGAACTTCAGGAAATGGTCTGCGGCTTCTATCAGGAGGAATTGAATGCGGATTCAGCCACCTGCGAGGTGGTTGTCAGCTGGCTCAAAAACAAAGCCTGACCGCTTCATCCGGTTCCGTTACTATTTTTTACATTGCTGCGGACACCGTGCGGAAAAGACCCGGGATGAGGAAGGAGGAAGATCCGCAAGGAACGATTCCTCATCTGGGAGGAGGCTCCGGCGGATATCCCATTCAGAGACTGCCGCATGGCAGTGAAGAAGACATTTTTCATTTTTCCGGGGAACCCATGGCTTTTCCGGGCAGCAGAGTGAAAAAAGGAGTTCCGGGCTTGATTTTCCGGGAAGAGACGCTATTTTCCCGGAAAGTTTTTTCCGGTAGAGAGATCGGGCAACGGGAGATGAAAAATGACAGACAATTCTAAGGTGAAAGTCCTTATCATTACAGGAGTGGGGCTGAACTGCGAGAAGGAGACGGCGGCCGCGTTTTCCTCCTGCGGAGCGGCGGCCGAACAAGTGCATCTGAATGATCTTCTTGCAGGGAAACGTTCCCTGGATGAATTTCATGTGCTTGCCTTCATCGGAGGTTTTTCATTCGGCGATCATCTGGGGTCTGGGACGGTGTTCGCCAACCGTGTGAAATTCCGTCTTCATGAGGATCTGGAACGGTTTGTGCAGGCCGGGAAGCTGATAATCGGGATCTGCAACGGATTCCAGACGCTGACCCGCCTTGGACTCGTTCCGGCGCTGGGAGGACGGTATTTCGAACAACAGGCTGCGCTGACGAACAATGATTCGGGAGTGTTCCGCGATGACTGGGTGACACTGAAGGCGGATCCGTGTTCTCCTTGTGTCTTCACGCGGGGAGTGGATCTGCTTCGTCTTCCGATCCGTCACGGGGAAGGGAAATTCGTGGCGGAAGGTTCTGTGATAGAAGAACTGGAACGCAAACATCTTGCTGCGCTGCGTTACAGTACAGCGGCAGGAGATTCCGCACCCGGTTTTCCCGGGAATCCGAACGGCTCGATACACGATATAGCGGGGGTCTGCGATGAAAGCGGACGGATCTTCGGACTAATGCCTCATCCGGAAGCCTTTCTTTCCCCGCTGAACGCGCCGGACTGGCAGAAGCGGAAACTGGAAGGGACCCTTCCGGAATGGGGAGAAGGACGGATCATTTTCCGCAACGCGGTGGACTTTGCGGCGGAGAATCTGCTGTAAGAGACTCCGTTTTGTGAGCAAAGTCGGAAATTTTTCAGGGGGAGACTTGAAGATCCGCATTTTTGCGCTATCTTAAAAACTCTGTTTTTATAGAGACAGAGAAGAATCAAAACACTGGAAATCTGAGGCGCCGTGCATCGGCAGCCGGCATGGAAAGGCGAAAAGACAATGAAAAGAACGTATCAGCCCTCAAGAATCAAAAGAGCCCGCAAGTGCGGATTCAGAGCAAGAATGGCCACCCGGGGAGGCCGTCAGGTCCTTGCCTCGCGGAGGGCGAAGGGACGCAAGAGACTGACCTATTAATCCGCCGGAGGGATTCGCGTTTTTTCCTTCTTCACCGGTCGGGAAAGCACCGGACACGGGTCCCGGGAAAGAGACTGCCTGTGAAACAGACACTGAAAAAGGGGGACGGCCTGAAACTGAAATCGGAGTTTGATTACGTCAAGGCCAACGGGAAGAAATACTTTAGCCCTTATTTCATAGTTCTGATCGCTTCAGGCAGCCTTCCGGAGGAGGGGGCGAAGCCGAGATTCGGCGTCATCTGCAGCCGGAAGTTCGACAGACGTGCGGTGCTGCGCAACCGGGCGAGACGTCTGGTGAGGGAATCGTTCCGGCTTCTGAAAGGAAGAATCCGGCCATGTGCAATGGTTGTCATTCCAAGACGGGAAATCAGCCGGGTCGGGACGGGGGAAGTGATGAGCGATCTGGAGAAGATCCTTCACAGATCCCGCCTCCTGGATACTTCCCCGAAATCCGTTTCGACTTCTCTCTGAAAAGCGCGTTTCTGTTCCCCATCTGGATCTACAAGAAAATGATCTCCCCTTGGATGCCGCCCTGCTGCCGTTTCACCCCGACGTGTTCTGCCTATGCGGTGGAAGCTATTCAAATCCATGGTGTTGTGAAAGGGCTTGTCTATGCCGTTTTCCGGCTGCTCCGCTGCAATCCCTTCTGTCGGGGAGGATATGATCCCGTCCCGCCGCCGAAACAGCGGGAGAAAACCGGAACCCCCAAACACGGAAAGCACTCTTCAACGTGAAATTTGATAAAGAAACCTTGATTGTCGTTCTGATTGCCGGAGCTCTTCTTCTTGTCTGGTTTTTCTTTTTTCCGAAATGGCAGGCGGAAAAAATCCGGGAACGGGACAAACTGGCGTTCGAAGCCGCAGCGGCGGCTGAAAAACAGAAAATTCTCGATCAGGAGTCGGAACTTCTCCGGGAGAAGCAGAGGGCTCTGAACAGCCCGGCATCCGGGAAGGCGGAAGGAGATTTGTCCTCTTCCGCGACGGGGTCCTCCGGCCCTGTTGCACCTGGAGCCTCAGTCTCCGGAGCCGCTGCGCAGGAGGCCTCCCTGCCGGGGCAGGCAGATGCGGAAGCCATGATTGCCGGGAAGGAGGAAATCATTGCGAATGAACTTGCCGAAGCCGTCGTGAACACCGCGACCGGGGCGGTCGAACGCATCACGCTGAAATGTTTCCGGACGGCGGATGGAGCCGAAGACGTTGTAATCGGAGCGAAGTCTCCGGAGAAAACTTTCCAGATGAATTCTCTTGCGGGCTGCCGCCTTCTTTCGTCTTCGTCCCGGAAGGAAGGGGAATCGAAACTTCTGCTGACGCGCAAGTTTATCAGGACAGAGGAGGGGAGGAGCTCCTCCTTCACCGTGAAGCAGATCTATGAATTCAGGCCGGACACCTATCAGATTCAGTATACGCTGACGCTGGTCAATCCGGAGAAACTCCCACTGCATTTCCCGGAACTGGCGGTCTGGGCGAGCGGAGTTCCCACGCTGAAGCATCTGGCGGGGGACAAGGTGTATACGGAGCGGCATAATGTGGATTACTGTCTTGCCGCAGGACATTCGGTGGTGTCGGCGGATCCCTCGATGAGCGATGAGAAATACGCCCGGACAGGGACGGATCAGCCGGTCGTCTGGGTGGGATCTACAAACAAGTATTTTGCTTCCCTTCTCTTTGCCGCGGATCCTTTCAGCGGGGGAGCGGAACTGACCCGGACCTATTATCCGGATTCTTCCGGGAAAGGCAACTACAGTTATCCCGCGATTGCGGGAGTGTACCGGGATGTTCTGGTGCCGGAAAACGCGAAGCGTGAATTTGAATTCACCTATTACTGCGGGCCGAAAGAGATCAATCTGATCCGCGAGCTGCCGGAATCGGCGATGGAAGTGATGCATCTGTCGTATTTTTCCTGGATGGACTTTCTGGCGCGTCCGCTGCTTCGTCTGCTGAATTATCTGAAGGAGCTTTCCGGGTCCTACGGATGGGCGATCATTCTTCTGACGATCATGGTGCGCGTGGTCTTCTGGCCGGTGACGCAGAAGGCGAACAATTCGATGCGCAAGATGCAGAAGCTCCAGCCGAAAGTGGCGGAATTGCGGACGAAGTACAAGGACAATCCGCAGGAAATGAATATGAAGATGATGGAGCTGTACAAGGCGGAGAAAGTCAATCCTCTCGGGGGGCGTCTGCCGATTCTGCTTCAGCTGCCGGTGTTTTTTGCGCTGTACTCGGCGCTGGATGCGGCGGTGGAGCTTCGCCAGACGTCCTTCTGGTGGATTGCGGATCTGTCGAAGCCTGACCTGGTCGGTCCGACGATCGGGCTGCCGTTTCTGGGGCAGGTGGGACTGCATCCCCTGGTTCTTATGATGACGGGGCTCATGGTGCTTCAGCAGAAGATGACACCGTCCATGGCGGATCCCGCGCAGCAGAAAATCATGATGATGATGCCCGTCATCATGCTGGTGATGCTTTACAATCTGCCTGCCGGTCTGACCTTGTACTGGACGGTCAGCCAGGTGTTCAGCATCCTTCAGATGAAATACAGTCAGTATGTCGCAAAACTGGAAGAGGCGAAGGAACAAGGCTCTTCTGGCAAGAATCAAAAGAAGAAAACCGCATAAACAGGTCACAGGAGGAAGCAATGGAAGAAGAATTGAACGATATTCCGGCTCCGCAGACAGAAGAACAGGAACAGGCGGAAAAGGAAAAGCCTGTTCGCCCGCAGACAGTCGTCACCCAGGAAATGCTGGACAAGTCCTCGAAAACGCTTGCTACGATGCTGGACTATCTCGGCCTTGACGCCACAGTCCGTGCCGAGGGGAGAACGAGCAAAATCAATCTGATCGTCGCCAGCGAGGATGCCGGGCGCATCATCGGACGCAAGGGGCAGTCCCTGGAAAGTCTCCAGCTCCTTCTCAACCGGATGATGCAGAAGTCGGACGTCGACTTCCCGAAAATCTACATCGACATCGACGGCTACTCCTCCAAGCAGCAGCGCGGCGACGACCGCCGCTCCCGCAAAGGCGGAGACAGAGACCGCGAAGACCGCAAGGAAAAATCTCCCCGCCGGGAACGTTCCTCCCGCTCCAGACGCGAAGAAGGCGAATCCAGTTCTCATGACGACATCCTCCGCCAGCAGGCCCTCGATGCCGCCAAGGAACTCAGACGATGGGGCGAACCCGTCTCCCTGCCCGAAATGAACGCCCATGACAGACGCATCATCCACATCACCCTCGAAGGCGAAGCGGATATTCAGACTGAAAGCCGTGGAGACGGCGCTTACAAGAGTGTAGTCGTCTCCCTGAAAAAGGCGGAATGAGTTTTCTTTTCTTCTGAGTTTTTCTCTTCTTTTTCTTCTCTTCTTACCCTCTCCTTCCCCGTTTCGCGGATGGATCTTCCCCCCTCTCTTCCCGGGGAAAACAGGGGACAGAAGGAAGGGAAAAAAGAAGGAGAGAGGAAAAAAGAAAGAGACGGAAAACAAAGAAAAAACTCCTGAATCCACTCTGTACAGTGGAAAATACGCTGAGAGGCACGGATCCGGAAGACCAGAGTTTTTCCGGGTCTTTTTCTTTATTTATAAACTTCATCATGTTGTCTTTTCCGGCTTTGGCCCTGATTTTCCGGGCTCTATCGCAACCTTTCTGAACGTTTGCCGCAGTAAGCAAGTTCCGCATAAGTCCTCTTTCCCGCAATATCGTGCAAAGCTGGGGCGGCACGGTGGAGCAGGAGCGTAACAAAGAAACTGCCATCGCCCTTTTCCCCGGAAAGAGACTTCCCCCGGGACTGCGGAAGCGGCAGGAAGA
>CAJMAW010000018.1 GCA_905211485.1 uncultured Lentisphaeria bacterium
ACATGGGGTTCGACGCGGAGAACGGGAAACAGAGCTACGTCATGAACAGCATGTTGACCTTCGGGCGGAAAATTTCGACCCTGCGGCGTCCCTCCTTCTACATTGTACTCTCCGAACGCGGAGGCGAAATCGGAGGCCAGCATCGGGGAGAAGGTTTCCCCGACCACTCCGCGGACGCCGCTGACGGCGATTTTCAGTCTTCTTCCGCCGCCTTCCTTTTTTCTTTTCTGAGTCGTCATGGTTCTGAAAGGATCCTTTCGGTCATGCTTCGGAAGGCCATGCTTCTGCGTTCGGCTGTTTCCCGGTCCTTCCATTCAACGATGAGGCGCACGACAGGTTCCGTCATGGAGGCGCGAAGATGCACCCAGCCGTCCGGCCAGTCGAAACGGAGTCCGTCCTCCTCCGAGAGGATGGCGTCCGGGAACGCTCCGCGCAGGGAGCGCAGCAGGTGACAGGCGTGAAAGGACGGGCATGAAAACGAGGTCTTGACAATATGATAGCGCGGGAGTTCCGCTGCCAGGGCGGAAGAAGAGCGTCCGCTTTTCGCCATGGCTTCCAGAATCACCGCCATCACGGCGAAACCGTCGAAGGCGGGGACGCCGCGGGCGAAGGCGGCGCTTCCGCTGCCGTCTCCGGCGATTACGGCGGAACTCTCCATCATTTTGTCGATGGTCCATGCCTGGCCGACTCCGCTTTTATGAAGAACGCCGCCGTGACGGGAGACGATGTCATCCAGCGTTTTCGTCGTACAGCAGTTGGTCACCACCGGGGTCCCGCGCGGGGAGGCCGAGAGAATGTGATCCGCTGCCAGAGGAAAACTGTATTCTTCCGATAAAGTCTCGCCCGTGTCCGTGACCAGCGCCACGCGCGACACGTCGCTGTTGAACACAAACCCCGCGTCCGCCTTCAGATACGGCATGAGAGACGCCAGCTGTACCGAACTGCGCGGCCGCGGTTCCGGATCATGCGGGAGAATCCCTGAAACAGTCCGGTTCAGCGAAATCATTTCGATCCCGAAGCGTTCCGCGAAGGCATCGCAGACCACTCCCCCCGAACCGTTGCAGAAATCACAGAGTATCCTGAAATGCCGCTTCCGGACCGAATCCGCATCGACAAAGGAGCAAAGCCTGTCCAGATACGATTCCATGAGGCTGCCCGCATCCGCGTGATTCACCGTGCCGACTTCGCTCCAAGGTGAAAAGGAATAGATCCCGCTGTGATAGATGTCCAGCAGTTCCTGCGACTGCCCGGGGGTCAGGCAGGACCCCCGCTCCGATACGGGAACAATGGCGTTCCAGCCGGCCGGGTGATGTCCGGCCCCGATCAGAAGTGCTCCGTCAAGATGCTCCTTCATCACACAGAAATGCAGCAGCGGCGCAGGACAGATCCCGCAGTCCGTCACACGGACCCCGCAGGAGAGAAGCCCCGCCAGACACGCCGAACGAAGCATCGGAGAGGAAATGCGCGAATCCATCGCCAGGGCGATCCGGGAATTCTTTCCCGCCCAGGTCGCAAGAGAGGAGGCGTAACGCAGTGCGCAGTCGGCTGTCAGTGCCGTCCCCGCCAGACCGTGCATTCCCGAAGCTCCCAGCCGTAAAACGCGCATTGCCTGAAAACTCTGCCTTCCTTGTTCTGCCTGCCGGGGGCGTCGTGTATGTGTGTCCCGCGGATTGGATTGTGTTTCCGGTTTCAGAATCCGGTTCAGAATATCTGTGCTGCGGGGGGAGCGTGTTCCCGTCGCCCCGTTTCCTTTTTCTTTCCCTAGAGCGCTGGTTTTCCGCTCCGCCGCTTCAGCCGCCCGGATCTGTCTGGTGGGTATTATAACGCCCTTCCGGGAGGAAAACAAGTTTCTTCCGGAAGGAAAAAAAAGAAGAAGGAATGAGAAACGTTTGTTTCTGGAGGCGCGGAAAGCGGAGGGAAAAAGAAGGGGGGGAATGGTTTTTTCTTCCCATGCCCGCTTCCTGTGCCGTTGCTGTCAGCGTTGTGTCAGGATGGAGAATTCCAGAAGGGAGACTTCCCCGGAAAAGGAATCCACGGGTTCAAAACCGGCGTAGGAGTATGTTTTCCCGGAAGAATCGGGGAGCCTGAAACGGCAGCGGCAGACCGTTTTTCCGTCCCGGGTTTCCGGAAGAGAGGAATAGCTGATTTCGATGAATCCGCGGTCCAGATCATAGCGGTCCGAGAGGGGGACATGCGCGGCTTCGGATGTACGGAAACGGTTTTCCCCGCGTTCCAGGGAACAGTCCGCGGAAGTGATGTTGCTGCCGTAAATCACGGGGAAGCGCAGTTCGGAACCGTTTTCAGAGCGGAAGACGTGGTGCCCGAGGAGATCTTTCTTTTCATCCACGAAGATGCCGTCCACATAATATTCAGACGGTCGTTTTTCCGTGGTGGAGTGAATGATTTCAAGGAAGCGCCCGGGTCCTTCGGAAACGGCCTTGTCCTGATAGAGTCTGCGGAGGGCTTCGTCTCTCATGGCGGGATAGTCGGTATCCGGGGAGAGTTCCGCCTTCCAGTGGAGGGCGTGGGTGAAGGCGATTTCAAAGAGAATGCCGTTGCGCTGAAGAGTGATCGGATCGGTGGTGCCCCAGTTGGAACAGCAGCTGCCGAGGAAATTGGGGGCTTTGCTGCGGGTTTTCCAGTCAGGGATGCCTGCGCCGTCGAAATTCCCGAAGACCATCGGCATCTGACGGGCGGTGAACTCGTTTTCCAGGGCGCGGTCGATGGACCAGTACCAGTGCATGATTTCGATGTCCTGTGGGATCAGGTCGATGGCAGGCCAGGTGGCGGGAACGGTGTGGGGACTGTCCGGATGATGCCAGACCTTCTGGGCGCTTCCGCCGATCGGGGTGCCGTCGGAGAAGCGGGCGGGGAGGAGTTTTTCTCCCCAGATCATCATCTTGACGTTGCGGGAATGGAGATAGTCGCGGCAGCGGCGGATGTCGTCCGCATAGATCTGCGGCGGGGGAATGTTCCTGCAGCGGGGACAGACTCCCATGGTGCAGTATTCGTCATGACCGAGGTGCATCCGGGAAGGCCGGAAGAGTTCCAGCGTTTCATCGATCAGGTCGAAGAGGAGCGGATAGTAGTCCGGATGATTCGGGCAGGCGGTGTCGGGCCACGGGTCTTCGGCGCGTTCGGAAAGCTCGGGGTGCCTGGTCAGAAGATAGTCGCAGTGGGACAGCGAGGGCAGTTCGGGAACGACCTCAATGCAGCGTTCGCGACAGTAGTCCAGCAGTTCCTGAATCTGTCCGCGGGAGACGACGCGCCCGCCCCCGTTGGTCGAGTGAATGGAATTCTTGCACCACGGATAGGCGTCCGTTATTTCCCGCGCCTTGCCGGAATACTCGTTCATGACTTTGCAGTATTCGATCCAGCCCTCATTGATTTCTGGGTGGCGCCGGTATTCCATCGCTCCTCCGGTTTCCAGAAGAAGGAAGTTGTATCGGAAGCGGCTCATGAGATCGACTAGTCCCTTGAAATGAGCCATTCCTTCCGCATCGGGAGAGGGCAGAAACAGTTTCACTCCGCGTACCGGGCAGAGCGGGCTTTCTTCCAGAACGCCGCATTCAAAAGAGCTTTCCATTTTTTGAAGAAGGGTCTGCCCCCCGTACAGAAGTCCGCGCTCTCCGGCGGAGCTGACGGTGACTTCCTCTGGACTGCTCTCAATCCGGAACGCCTCTTCCGAAGGCCATGACGCCCCTTTCTCCTCCCCTGTGCCGCCGTTTCCCTGCAGTTTCACAAAACGGATATGCTTTACCCCGCCGTTTTTTTCTCCGAAACGCTTCAGGTGCCGGGCGAGTTCCTCCCGGAGAACCGGGGGAACGGATTCTGCTGTCGCATCGAAACTGAAATTCATGATGGAATATCCTCTTCTTCTGTTTCTTCTTTCTGCCGTCGCTTTTCTTTTCCTGCAGAAAAGGAATGATTTGCATATCCTGTCCGCAGAGGGGAAAAAGAGGAGGAGGGAGGGGAATGCGTTTCTTCCCCCTGTTCGCTTCCTGTCTTCCATTCCGGGAAAAGAAAAAATGCAAAAAAATCCTTCTTTTCCTGTTTTGAAAAAAAAGTGACGGTATATTGTATCGTATGCTGAAATATACACGGGGAATCCGGAGAAAACAGAAGAAGCCCTGATTTTCCCGGAAGAAAAAAACACCCCGCGGGATGGGGAAAAACGGCAGGGATCCCATCCCCGGCGGGAGATGGGAAAAGCTTCTCATATTCCTTCTTGCCCCGTCCCGGCCGCGCCTGCCGGATCGGAGAACGTCTTCTATGAAAAAACTGGTGATTGAAAATCTCAGGAATATTGCGAAACTGGAATTTGAGTTTCCCTGGAAACGGGGGACGGTCTTCCTTCTCACGGGGGCGAACGGAGCCGGGAAATCAACTCTCATGACCTGTCTGGCCCGAATCGGGGACCCCGGAGCCTTTGAACGCTATTTCCGCCCAAACATCTTTTTTTCGGATCATGATGCGGATGTCTTTGAAGATGCTTCGATTGTCTATGAGACGGAAGGAATGGATCCGCTGATATTCCGCTGCCGGAACGGCCGCTGGCGACCCGATGATCCGGTGAAAATGCTGGAAGTGTTTCAATCCTTTCAATATCCGGAGGTTCTGTATTCGGGCGCGTTTCACCGCAATGAGAAGATAGCGGAAGCGTCCTTCACCCGAGCGGCGGTGTCTCCTGCGCCGGAGAGACTCGGGAAAGAGATCCGGGAAATTTTCGACGATGAGAAATTCTCCGGCCTTCTGACCGTCCCCCTGGGAGACGCTCAGGTCTTTCTGCTCCGCGAGAATATCCGCGGGCGGGAATATTTTTTCAGTGAAAACAACTTCAGTCTCGGCGAACGCAGCGTCATCCGTCTGGTGGATTCCCTTCTGAAGGCTCCGCCGGATTCGCTGGCGCTGGTGGATGAATCGGAGATGGCACTGCATCCGAAGGCGGAACGGAGACTCTTCCTCTGTCTGGAAAAAATCTGTCATGAGAAAAATCTCACCCTTCTTCTTTCCACGCATTCGGCAAGCCTCATCAAGACCACCTCTCCGAAACGGCTTCTGTTTCTGGAAAACGAGGGAAACGGAGCCTTCGTCTGCCGGATGAACGTCTATCCAGCGGCGATCCTCGGGGAAATGGCCATCGCAGAGGAAATCCTTCCAGAGACCATTCTCCTCGTGGAGGACGCCGAAGCCGCCATGCTCCTCGAAGCCATCATCAACAAGCTGAAGGCCGCCGTGAATGCCGATTTCCCCTACTGCAGGATTCTTCCCGTCGGAGGCTACATGCAGGTCATTATTCTGCTCGACAATCTGGGAAAGGTTTTCCCTCCCTACGTCAAGCGCAGAGCAGTGCTTGACCGCGATGCGGAACCGAGTGTGAGAAGAACCGCGCAGGATCCGCACCGCTCTCATTTCGACGTCGTCCGGAGAAACATGGAACGCATCTACTATCTGCCCTGTGCTCCGGAACAGGGTGTCATCCGTCTGCTGGAATCCGATCCGAAACGTCATTCCCGCGGGCTGGCGGAAGCGCTCGACTGCCCCCCGCTCCATCTACTCGACATCATGAGAGGCGACGGCCGATACCGCGCCATCAGCGGATCCTCACGCGCTGAATGCAAGGACAAACTCTCCCTGATCGTCGACCATCTCATAATGATTTCCGGCGAATCCGAGCAGAGCATCCGGAAGCGCGTCTACCGATATTATGTCGACAACAACTACCGCAATATCGAGGACCTCAAACAGGACTACTGCAGTCTGATCTTCCGCCGCTGACGCGGAGAGCCGTGAAACCAGGAGACTCCCATCCCTCCATCCTTTTCCCCAGTCTGTGTTTTTTTTTCTCTCTTTTTTTCTCTTCCTGAGCCCCCCTCTCTCTCCTTCCTTCCCGTTGCCGGGCGGGAGGTGGGGAAGGGTAGAACTACGCAGTACGCCGCCCTCTTCTTCCGGACACACGCACCGGAAAACGGCGCGGCAGAACGGCGGACGCAGAAAGGGGACGGCAAGGAAAAAAGGCAGGGGAAAGAACGGCAAAAGGAACGGCAGGGAGGCATCCGGAAATTTACTTTCCGTTTCCGGGAGTGTTCTTCCCGTCCTTTCCGGGATCTTTTTCCTGCCCCGCTTTTCCGGGATTCGCCTGCTGCTGTCCGCCGCCTGGGGAGGCGGCGGAGGCTTCATCCGGGTTCCGGGTTTCCTGCTGAGGGGAAGGAGAAGGCTTTTCCTGTGAAGCAGGTTTTTCCGGGTTCGCCGTTTTTTCCGCTGTCGTGATCCGGGGCCTCAGAATGACGGTTACGGGAGTGAAATAGTCTTCCGCATCGGGTTCGGCTTTTCCTTTCGGATCGGGAGGGGGGAGTTTTGAGGTCACGACTTCATACTGATCGTTGATGTTGTCCGCATTGAGCTTGGCATTGAGGATGGTGTTTTCATCGTTGCTGTTGATGTTGATGAGGTTGCCCTCGAGGGAGGCGAGGCACTGGCCGTCCTGGAAATTGGAGCCGACGAAGACATAACCGTCTTTGGCCTTCGGCGCGTTTTGATTGGAATTGACGAGCCAGTCGTCGGCATTGACGGTTTTCCCGTCCGGACAGCGGATTTCGACATCAAACACCGAGCCCATGGGAATCGGCATGTTTTCAAGAATGGGACCGTTGCGGTATCCCGCAAGGATCAGGGCCAGCTGGAGTTTGAAGGGATCCAGATGCGAAATGACCAGACTTTCATGCGTGCGTCCCTTTGCTCCCGAAACCAGGACTTCGATGGCGCCTTCCCGGATGTTGATGACTCCGGGGAAGGAGATGCTCTTGTCTTTCCTGGAAATGGTGGCGAGATCCAGCACGATGTTCCCCTCGGAATCGAGTTTTGCGCCGATCCCCTGCATGAGTTTCCGCTCTGCTTCGGAGAGAGGGGGCGGAGCAGAGGAGGACGCGGGAGAGTTGTTTTCCCCGCTGTTTTCCCCGCTGTCATTCGATTTGTTGTTCTTTTCTGCGGGAGCGGGGGAGGAGCTGTTTTTCAGGGATGGCTGTTCCGGGGCAGCACCCGCATTTCCCGCTTCCGCGCTGCAGAGGAAGAGAGGGGAGAGTGCAAGAGTCATGGAAAGGAGGGCGGCTGCGCAGAGTTTGTTTCCTGTGAATGGAGATTCAGTCATGTTCGGACCTTGCCTTTCTTGTCATGAGTTCGTTTGCTGCGGCTCTGGGGTCGCGTCCGTCATGGACCACCTGGTAGGTGGCATGAATGATCGGGGCTTCGACGCCCAGCTTCCGGGTGAGACTTTCCGCCGCCTCGCAGGTTTTGACTCCTTCGGCGACGACCATATTCATCGAACGGATGATTTCCTCAAGCTTTCTTCCCTTCCCCAGTTCTTCCCCCACATAGCGGTTCCGGCTGTGCCGGCTCATGCAGGTGACGATCAGATCCCCGATTCCGCTGAGTCCGGAAAACGTTCTTCTCTGTCCTCCGAGCGCCTTTCCGAGGCGTGCCATTTCGGCGATTCCGCGGGTCATCAGAGCGGCCTTGGTGTTGTCTCCGAGTCCGATTCCGTCGATCATTCCCGCGGCGATGGCGAAAACGTTTTTCAAGGCTCCGCCGAGTTCCACTCCCGTGACGTCCCGGCTCGTGTAGACGCGGAAAGAGTCGTTGATGAAAACCGACTGCACGAAACGGGCGGTATCCGGCGATCTGGAGGCCGTCACCACAGCGGTGGGAATCCCGCGGGAGACCTCCTCCGCGTGGCTGGGACCGGAAAGAACCGAATAGCGCGTTTTCCCGAGCACTTCCTCCACAAGCTCGCTCATGCGGAGAAGAGTTCCGGTTTCAATGCCTTTGGAAATGTCGGTGATGATCTGTCGGTCGCGTCTGAAGAAGGGTTTGAGCTTTTCCAGAGTTCCGCGCAGGTACTGGGAAGGGGAGGCCAGGACGATCAGGTCCGCATCCGCCGCGGCTTCCTCCATGGAATCGGTGGGGAGAATTTCCGGGGGCAGGGGTACTCCGGGAAGGAACTGGCGGTTTTCCGCGTCCCGGCGGATCCTTTCGATATTGTCGCGGAAGGCGCCCCAGAGGGTGGTGCGGTGTCCGTTGGCGTGAAGGACGAGGGAGAGCGCGGTTCCCCAGGCGCCGTCGCCGAGGACCGCCGCGTGAATGCTTTTCAGTGGTTTGGACGGCATGTTCAGTGATCCGTGTCTTTTTTCATTGGGTTCCCGAAACGGTTTTCCGTTCCGTTGAGCAGACGTTTGATATTGGAACTGTGTTTGACGACCGTCAGCACAGCCAACAGACAGAACAGCACTTTCTCCGCATTGCTCGGCGGCGTGAAAAGCTCCAGATGCAGATACAGCAGACAGAAAAGCGGCAGAGACAGCGCCGCGCAGACACTGGCCAGCGATACGTAGCGGCTCAGGAAAAACACAATCACCCATACGGCTCCCGCACTGATCAGCGCAGGCGGATTCAAGGCGAAAATCGCTCCCGCCGCCGTCGAAATTCCCTTTCCCCCCCTGAAGCCGAGATACAGGGGCCAGATATGGCCGCAGACCGCTCCGAAGGCAGCAAGACACGGAAGAATGCCCATGCTGTCCGTGAGAATTCCCTTTCTCACAAGCAGTCCGGCGGCGAACACAGGAAGAACTCCCTTGAGAAAATCCAGAAAAAAGCAGAGTCTTCCCCACCATTTGCCCACCACTCGCGTGACGTTGGTCGCTCCGATGTTGCCGCTTCCGCAGCGGCGGATGTCGACACCGTTGATTTTCCCGATCAGATATCCGAACGGAATCGCCCCCGCAAGATAGGCGCACACACATACGGCCGTTACCGCGATACTTGTTTCAAGCGGCATAGAAAACACCTCGATTCCCGTTTGCCAATCCGGAATTCCGGAGATATATTCCCTCCGTCCGGATTCTGAATGAACTGATGATCCGGGTGGTATGTTACTCTGGAAACCCCTTTTTTACAAGTCGGGAGAGAATGGCTTTGCAGAAAAAATCATCAGCGACGGGACGTCTGATCGCGGCTTCTTCGGAAGAATCCGCCGATATTCTTTACGCATCCGGCTTTTACGGGCCGGATGAATTTTTCTGGTTTGACTGCGGAGGAGGGCGGAAAGGGGTCCTGGTTTCTTCTCTGGAATATTCACGGGCGTTAAAGGAGGTCCGGCGCGGAGTGGCTGTCCTGACCGCATCCTCGCTCGGGATTTCTCCGGCCGGGGGAGCGCTTCTTCCTGTCGCGCTCGCGGAAAAATACGGAATCCGGAAATGGATAGTCCCACCGCGTTTCCCGCTGGCCTGCGCCGATGCCCTCCGGAAGGCGGGTATCGAAGTGGAATGCTCCGACGGCGAATTCTTCCCGGAACGCAGAATCAAGAAAAAAAGCGAATGCGCTGCCATCGGAAAAGCCATGAAGGCGACGGAAGAAGCCATGATGCTCGTTCACGACATTCTGAAACGCTCCACCGTGAACAGCTCAGGCCAGCTCGTGTTTTCCGGAAAGATCCTGACCTGCGACTTCCTCCGGGCTGAAGTGGAGGCGGAATTCAAAAGAAAGGCCTTTTCCGCTTCCCGGACTATCATTGCCTGCGGGCGGGATTCCGCCCGGCCCCATTGCATCGGGAGTGGTCCGGTCCTGGCCGGTCAGCCTGTAGTGGCCGATATTTTCCCGCGCAGCGACATCACGGGATACTGGGGCGACATGACGCGAACCTTCCTGAAAGGGAAGGCCCCCACCGTGGTCCGGAAGGCCTTTGACGCCGTGAAGGCGGCTTCGGAAACCGCCCTCGGGATGATCCGTGCCGGAGTGCGGGCTTCCGACGTGCATCTGGCCGCGGCGGAAGTCATGGCCCGCGCCGGATTCCCCACCGGACGCGATCCGGAAGGAAATCCCTGCGGATTTTTCCATTCCCTCGGACACGGCGTAGGGCTGGAAATCCATGAACTGCCGCGGGTTTCCCCCGCAAACGACGGCCTGCTCCAAAGCGGGAATGTGATCAGTGTGGAGCCGGGGCTGTATTATGCCGCGTGGGGCGGAGTACGTCTGGAGGATCTGGTGCTTGTCACTCAGGATTCCTGCCGCAACTTCTGCAGCATGCCCAAGGAACTGGAAATTCCATGACGAATTTTCCCCTCTTCTGCTTGCCGCCGGAGGGGGAGGAAAAAAATAAAGAAGAGGTAAAAGCGGAGAACAGGAGCAGAACAATGCAGAAACTTCAGCTCAGCGATTTTGAAGAAACTCTTTATGTCCAGTGCGGCAGCGAACGGGCGCTCACCCGCTACCGGAATTCCACTCTCCTGACGACGGCGCTCTTCTGCATTCTTTTCTGCGCCATCGGCATTAGCATGAACGCTTCCAAAATGGTGGTCGTGCTGATGCTGATTTATGCATTCATGAATGTGCTGGAGCTTCTGGGGTTTGCGCGGGTGGGAGCCGCCTACCGTTCGCTGATCGGAAAACTGGCGGAGCGTCTGGAGAACAGGACGGAAGATCACGCATCGTATGGGGCAATTGTTCTTCAGAGCAAAAAAGGGGGATGCTTTGAACGAAGTCTGAAGCGCAATACGCTGCTGCTTTTCAGTTTCTTTCTTGTGATGGTGTTTTTCCTTGGAATCCGTGCGCCGCTGGAATACCGCGGGCTGTTGCTTTGTTCCGTCTTTGTGTTTTACAGTCTTCTGGTCATGATTCTCAAGCTTCGGATTGTCAGGCATCTTTCCTGCTGCAAGAAACAGGCGTTCGAGCTTGGAAAGACGCTGAACGGACTGTCTCTTGCTCCTTCCGCCGCTGCTGCGGGGAAGGAGGGAAAATGACTCGCAGGACGCATTGACTATTGACTGGAGAAAGGAGTAGTGGGGGAGCTCCTCCTTCTTCTCCTCCGGGAGTGAGAGGAGCCGGGGCCCATTTTCACACACCGCTTCCGTCCTTTCCTTATTTTCATTTTTTCTTCTTTCCGCGTATTCTTCCTTCATCCTGCCGGAATTGACAATGCTCTCCGGAAAGCTATATTATAAGATTGTTTTTCCGCGGGATCGGAAAAGACGCGAATGAAGCAAGTAATCAATGGTAATGGTATCGGCTGAGCTGTCGGGGAAGGGGTTAGTCAGAAAATGGGGATCCGGCTTTTTTCCGCTGTTTTGATTTGTTTTTCTGCCATGCTTCTGCTTCCGCTTCTGAGCGCCTGCTCCACGCCGAATATCACCAATACTCCCAGATCCGCGGTGGAGCAGATGCTGCTTTCCGCCGTGGTGGAACGGGGAATCAAACAGGCTGATTTTTCAGCGTACAGCGGGAAAAAGATCTTTCTGAACTATGAATTTCTGGCTCCGCAGGTGGACAAGGCTCTGATCCAGGCTTATCTGGAACTTCACCTTGCCGTGAACGGCGCTCTGCTTGCGAAAACGGAGGCGGAAGCCGACTACGTCATTCAGCCTTCCTGCGGCATTCTTGCGACGGATATCGATAAGATTCTGATCGGCACTCCCTCGTTGCCCATTCCCGTGCCGGATACGGATATCAGCATCGTCATTCCTGAAATCCCCCTTTTCCTCAAGCTGACCCGCAGCGCAGTCGGGCGTTTCTTCTTTACCGTGACCGATGCAAAAACACATCTGCCGCATCAGGTGATTGACGGGGTCAATTCCAGAGCCGAACACATCAACTGGGTGATCCTTCTCTTCCCCTTTAAAAGCCATAATGTTTCTCTGTATGACGGTGAACAGCCGGCGCATCATTATATTTTCCCGTATGAGAATTGAGAAAGTATATTCCCGTTCTTTATTCCACTCATCCATACAGTCAGGTCAGATCCTCAGGCCCTTTCCCATAATCAACAAGCAGTGGAGGCGGATCCGGAATTCATGAATTAGCGTTTTCCCCGGTATTTCGGGTTGCAGGAGGGTGGGAAAACTCCTTTTTCCTCCCTTGGATTCTCTTCCGTTTTTCCATGGAATCCAGGCGCCTTGCGCGGGAGAAGGAGAAAAGGGAAGAAAATATTGACAAAATCTCAAAATTGTTCTATAATAAAAAAGTGAGGCGTTGTTTTCGGGGTAAGGGGATTTTTTTCTCTGCAGTTGATGTCAAGTCTCTCATACCGAAGCTTTTTATAATGTTTTAGAGAAGGAATCGGAATACACATGCGGAATCAGAGAAAGGCAGCCTTTTGTGTTGAGTGTATTTGGGGGATTCCCTGTGAATCTTCGGCGGGGGAAAGGAATTTACCATCATCGTCATTCCGTATGCTGAAGCAGACTTCGCGCTGCGCCGCTTCTGTTGACGGGGGGAGAGGGTCATTTTCATCGTCATCGGGGAAAAGAGGCTTTTCTCTTTGCAGATTCACGCTGATTGAACTTCTGGTGGTGATTGCGATTCTGGCGATTCTGGCGGCCGTTCTTCTGCCGGCGCTTCAAAATGCGAAGGGGGCGGCACTGCGGACGGCGTGTCTGGGAAACATGAAACAGATCGGCATCCTGATGTCTCTGTATGTAAATGACTTCAATGGATTTATTGTGCTCCGGAACAAATATGCCTTCCCGTATGGAGCAATTTATTATCCGGACTGGCAGACGACGCTCAGGACCTTTTACCTGAAAAATGCTCCTTCTCCCAAGATCTATGTCTGTCCCGACGGAGTCAAAAGCCGCCCGGGCGTCACCGCGGCGAATTACGGATATTTTTATCAGAATACAAGCAACGGCTATGGCCAGATTTCAAGAATTCTGGTCCCCCAGTAGAAAGCGGCCGTGCTCGACTGGGGGACGGAAAACTGCATCAACGGCGCATACGGCGTGTATGTCATGGGGGCATATAACGGCAATTACCTGCCCGGAGGAGGGTACTATGTCCGCGGGATGGTGGCGTTTGAAGCGGGATCCATTAAAAACGGTGCTCAGGATTATATCGACGATTTCCTGAAAGGGCGTCACGGCGCTTCCGTGGCGGTGCTGCATTACGATTATCATGCGGAAGCCTATCCCGCCAGAAAAGTTTCCTATGATTTCTATTCCCGGGAAAACAACCAGAGGAAAAACGGTCCCCTCTTCCTGAACTGGGAT
This sequence comes from uncultured Lentisphaeria bacterium, assembly GCA_905211485.1. Taxonomy (GTDB): domain Bacteria; phylum Verrucomicrobiota; class Lentisphaeria; order Victivallales; family UBA1829; genus CAJMAW01. The sequence goes on from CAJMAW010000018.1 coordinate 13,032, forward strand.
TCCTCCACTTCACTTGCCAGAAGCGCAGACTGAAAAAAGAATGACTGACGGGGAAAAAACTTCCTCCCCCTCCTCCTATTCTTTGCAGACTCCGGAAAGAAAACAAAACGGAAGGAATGTTTTCGGAGAAATGTTTCTTATCCTGCCAGGCGGAATCCGAGAAGAGAAAGCACTCGCATCTGTTCCGGTGTCATGCGCGGATTCTTCCGGACGGTATAGGCGGGAAATTCACGGCGGAGCGGATAATTGCCCCGCAAATCCTCAAATGCGTCCGGAGACGATCGCAGATTGGAATCATCCCTTCGGATGTCATACGAGGCTTTGACCGCGCTGAACAGCGGCGTGGAGGAAGCGGAAAGATCCAGGAGCGATTCTTCCGGAGCGGGGAGATCGGCGGGGAAAAAATTCTCCAGCGGAAGTCCGAAATGTTTTCCCAGCGCCCGTACCGCCATGGCGGTGCCGTTTGCCTTGCCGTCGGCCGAATAGCCGGCGATATGGGGTGTGGCATAATCCAGGAGTCCCATCAGTTCCAGGTCGATGTCGGGCTCATCCTCCCAGACGTCCAGGGCGGCGCCCCGCAGACGTTTTGTGATCAGGGCGGACTTCAGTGCATTCCCGTCCGCGACTTCCCCGCGTGAAGTGTTGATGAAGAACGGTTTTTTCACCAGTTTCAGAAAAAAATCCTCCCCCGCGAGATGTCGGGTCCGGTCCTTTCCCTCCGGAATCAGCGGCACATGCAGCGTGATGTAGTCCGCCTCCGCCACGATCCGGTCCAGCGGGACAAAATCCGCCTCTCCTTCAAGCCGGGCACGCGGCGGGTCATTCTTCAGCACCCGCATCCCCAGAATTTCCCCCAGACGCGCCACCTTCGACCCCACATTCCCCACGCCTACGACTCCCAGAACCTTGTTCTTCAGGGAAAGCGAGTTCCGCACGGCATCGTCCAGCAGCAGAGATGCTGCATATTGCGCCACGGAAGAGGAATTGCAACCGGGCGCGTTTGCCCACTGAATCCCGCGCGATGCGCAGTACTGCTGATCAATGTGGTCGAATCCAATTGTCGCCGTTGCGATAAAACGCACTGGGGTTCCTTCCAGAAGCTCGGCATTGCATCGAGTCCGAGTCCGTGTCAGCAGTGCATCAGCGGAGAGGAGATTTTCGCGCGTGATGCTTCCCCCGGGCAGATAACACACTTCGGCAAAGGGTTCCAGAACGCCTTTCAGAAAAGGGATCCGATCATCCGCAATGATTTTCAGCATGCGAACCTCTCAACATGTTCTCTTCCGCTTTTCCTTCCCGGAGCGTTTTTCTCCTTCTTTCCCCGATGTTCCGTCGACGACAGGAAAGTAAGAAGGAGACAGACTCCCCTCTGCGGCGGCAGACAAGAACACCAGACGCTGATGATCAGCGGCGGGATCCCATGGCCCGGGACATGCTGTCCATTTCCTGCAGCACGATTCCCGTCCCGTTTGCGACCGCTTTCAAGGGTTCGTCCGCAACAAAAACCGGAAGCCCGGTTTCTTCGGAGATCAGCCTGTCCAGTCCCCTCAGGAGCGATCCCCCGCCCGCGAGCATGATGCCGCGGTCGATCAGGTCCGACGCCAGTTCAGGCGGGCAGCGCTCCAGCGTGTTCCTCACCGCTTCGACAATACTCGTCACCGGCTCCTGCAACGACGCCCTGATCTCGCGCGAGGAAACATTGATTGCTTTCGGAAGCCCCGAGACCAAATCCCGCCCCTTGACCTCCATGAAATTTTCCTGATCGTTATCCTGATACGCACTGCCGATCTGAACCTTGATGTTTTCCGATGTGCGGTCCCCGATGGTCAGATTGTACACCCTCTTCATATGCTGGATAATCGCCTGGTCCATTTCATCCCCCCCCACGCGGACGCTTTTCGATTCCACGATTCCGGAGAGGGAGATCACCGCCACTTCGGTCGTCCCCCCGCCGATGTCGACAATCATGCTTCCCGACGGCTCCGACACCGGCAGCCCCACTCCGATTGCCGCGGACATCGGCTCTTCGATCAGAAACACTTCACTTGCTCCTGCCCGTTCGGCGCTGTCCTTCACCGCGCGGGTTTCCACTTCCGTGATTCCGGAGGGCACCGCCACAAGAACTCTGGGCTTGATCAGACGCCGACGCGGGGAGACCAGCATTTTCGCCTTCTGAATGAAATAACGGAGCATGGCCTCAGTCACTTCAAAATCGGCGATCACGCCGTAACGCATGGGCCGGACGGCTCGGATATTGCCTGGCGTGCGTCCCAGCATTCGTTTGGCTTCCTCTCCCACGGCAAGAACTTCTTTCGTGTCGTCGCTGATCGCAACAACGGAGGGTTCGGCAAGGACGATGCCGCGGTCCTTCACATAGACAAGGCAGTTCGCCGTTCCCAGGTCTATTCCGATATCGCTTGAAAAGAATCTTGCCAGCTTTTGATGAAGCATCTTTGCGCTTTGCCTCCCTCTCACTCACTCTGAATCTGTCGGGGTTCTGAATTTTCTCTTCCGCTCTAATCTAGTACGCTTTTGCGGGATGTAAAGTGTTCCCTTTTATTTTTTCAAATATTCCGGGACAATTGTATGGCGGACCATGTCTTCAAAGGTTTCGCGTTCCCGGACCAGCATGGCATTCCCGCCGTTCACGAGCACTTCCGCCGGACGCAGACGCCCGTTGTACTGATAGCTCATCCCGAATCCGTAGGCCCCTGCGTTTTCCACAACAACGAGATCTCCCTCCGCCGTATCCTCCGGGAGTTCGCGCTCTTTGACCCAGAAGTCCGTGTTTTCGCAGAGCTGGCCGCAGAGCCCGAGCGCCTTCCGGGGATGGCTTTCCTTCCCGTTCACATAAATATGGTGGTAGGATCCGTACATGGCGGGACGGGCGAGCGTGTTCATTCCGATGTCCGTTCCGAGAATGGTCCGGTAGGAATGCTTGATGGAATGAACCGTCCCGATCAGATATCCCGCGTTCCCCACGAAATAGCGGGCCGGCTCCATCTTCAGCTGCGGCGCCTTCAAGCCGTATTCGGCGACTTTGGAACGGAACATCCGCGCGGTCAGTTCCGCCGCGCGCTCCAGATCCAGCGGCGCTTCATCGGGCCGGTACGGAATGCCGAGTCCGCCGCCGAGATCGATGAATTCAAAATCAATGCCAAGTTCGCGCCCCGTGCGTCCGATGATGTCCATCAGAAGCCCGGTCACGAACGGGAAATATTCCGCATCGGTAATGCAGGAACCCGTCATCATATGTGCGCCGAAACGCCGGATCCCGGCTTCCTTTGCCATGCGGTAGGCTTTCAGAACGTCATCGGGGTGAATGCCGAACTTGGCATTCGGACCGGCGTTTGTCACAAAGTCGCCGACATTGCTTTTCCCGTAGCCGGGATTCACGCGGAAGGAAAGAATCTCCGGCTTCCCGAACTTCAGAAGACGCGGAAGAATTGAGAGATCATCCAGATTGAAGATGACTCCGCTTTCAAGTCCCTGCCGGATGTCGCTGTCGGAAAGAAAGTTCCCGCTGAACATCACGTCTTCTCCGCCCAGCCCCACCGATTTGGCCAGAAGAATTTCATTCACGCTCGCCGCGTCCACGCCCGCTCCCTCCTGGCGCATGATGTTCACAATGGCAGGATTGTTGCAGCACTTCACGGCATAGAACATCTTGAAGTCGGGATAATGTCTGGCAAACGCGCCGTATGCGCGGCGGTAGTTGGCTCGGATTTTCTGCTCGTCGTATACATACACCGGGGTCCCGAACTCCGCCGCAAGCGTTGAGACAGGAACGTTGCCGATGAAAATCTGATCCTCATGAATTTTCATGTTGCCCTTTCCGTAATCTTCTGGATTGTTTCTCATTTCCAATCCGGGTAATATGCCACGTCATTCGGGGAAAGTCAATTCCTTTATTTGCGTTATTCCGCTCTGCTTTCTTGATTTCATGCGGCTGGGGGATATATTCGCAAAGCCCGTATGGAAAGGACGGGAAATGGGGGGAATAAAGGATTTTTTTTGAAAACAGGGGGAAAAACCTGTCTGTACAGGCAGGAGAGTAAGGAATGGAGGAAAAAAAGAAGAGAACACGGGAGGAAGTCCGCCTCCCTCCGCTGTTCCTCCTGAGAACTCGGATATGGGGATGACATGGCAATGAAAGAAAATATGTACCGCCTAGATGTCTATGTTCCGGCAAGCCATCTTGAGATTTTGAAAAGCGCCGTCTTCAGCGCCGGGGCCGGCCGTCTCGGCAACTATGACCTCTGCTGCTGGCAGTGTCCGGGGAAAGGGCAGTTCCGCCCCTTGAGCGGTGCGGCTCCGTTCCTCGGAAGAGAGAATTCTCTTGAGGAAGTCGAAGAATGGAAAGTCGAATTTCTCTGTCCGGGGGAATGCCTGAAACAAGTCATTGCCGCGCTGAAAGCGGCACATCCCTATGAGACTCCCGCATTTCAGTACTGGCCCGTCGGGACGGAATGACCCTTGCCTTTTTCCCTTCTTTCTTTGACCTTTCTTTCAACGTCTGCTGTTTGTGCGCCAGGGGGGCCGGACTTTTTCTTGGCAAATGGAGGGGATGTGCATGAGGGAAAAGGCCGCTCCTCCGTAGGAAGGGGAAAGAAAAAGAACACGGAATCCGGAAGAGCGGAGGAAGGGGGAAAAGTCAGTTCTGGTTTTTCTGCTCGCCTTCGTAGACGATCAGTTTCCCTTTTCCGGGAGATTTGGACTCGCGGTATTTGAGGAAGCGTTCGCGGTAGAAGCGATAGAGTGCTGCCTGACTTCTTGTGTTTTCGTATTTTTCCATTCCGAGTGTGCGGGAATAGCGGTTTGCGCCGATCAGGCGCCGTCCTTTGCGGCGGTCGTCGAGGGCGGTCTGGACGATTCTGTCGAGTTCCGCCCGGATGCCTGCGTCGTCGACTGGGAAGAGCAGTTCGATGCGTCTTCTCAGGTTTCTCGGCATGAGATCGGCGCTCCCCATGTAATATTCCGGCGAACCGTTGTTGCTGAAGATGTAGATTCTGGAATGTTCCAGGAAACGGTCCAGGATGCTGACGACCCGGATGTTGCGCCCGGTTTCCTCCGGCAGGGCGAAGGGATTGATCCCGCAGATGCCGCGAACGACGAGATCAATTTTCACATGACGTTTTGCCGCGCTGTAGAGATGGTCGATGATCTCATAGTCGATCAGGGAGTTCATTTTCATGACGATGTGTCCCGGGTTCTCCCGGGTGGAAAGGCGGGCTTCGCGGTCGATCAGGAAGAGGATTTTCTCCCGCATGTTGAAGGGCGCCACAATGAGTTTGTTCCAGAGCGGGGGATCGGAAAAGCCGGTGATGACATTGAACAGGGCGGAGACGTCGTCAGCGAGGAGTTTGTCGTCGCTGAAATACCCGATGTCGGTATAGAGTTTTGCGGTTTTGTCATTGTAGTTTCCGGTGCTCAGGTGGACATAGCGGCGGATGGAGCCTTCCTCCCTGCGGATGATCATCAGCGCCTTGCAGTGGACCTTGAGTCCGGCGATTCCGTAAACGACGTGTGCTCCGGCCTCAGCAAGTTCACGGGCCCAGTTGATGTTGTTTTCCTCGTCGAAACGCGCCTTGATTTCAAAGAGGACGGAGACCTGCTTGCCGTTTCTCGCCGCACGGATGAGCGCCTTCACCACGGGGGAGTTTCCGCTGACCCGGTAGAGGGTCTGCTTGATCGCGAGCACGTCCGGATCCTCGGACGCCTCCTCAATCAGGCGCACGACGGGATTGAAAGACTCGTACGGCATATGAATGATAAACGGTCCCCCGCGCCGGATGTTCTCGAACATGGACACTTTCTCTGCACAATGAATCGAAGGCAGGGGCGGCATTTCCGTGTCGATCAGTTTCGGGAAAAGCGTGATCGAGGCCAGCTGGAACATGGACTTGAGATTCAGCGGCCCGTCAATGGAATAGATCTGGCGCGGCTTCGTACTGAGACGCGACGCCAGCCAGTTCCTCGACTTCCTGGACATCCCCGAGGAAATTTCCAGCCGGATCACCGACCGCCGTGCCTTCTTTTGCAGCGCAATCTGCATTTCCGAAAGCAGATCCGCAATGGATTCCTCGTCGATGGAGAAATCCATGTCCCTTGTGACGCGGAACGCGGAACACTCGATGATCTGGCATCCGTTGAACAGCGCGTCCAGATTATTCGCGATCAGATCCTCCGCCGCTATGAAGATCAAACCTCCCCCGCTGTGGTTTTCCAGCTGGATGAAGCGCGGAATCACGGGAGGCACCTCCAGGACGGCGAAGCGTTCTGTTTCTTCCTTTCCGTGCCGCAGGCGCACCAGAAGCTCCAGTCCGAGATTCGGCACAAAGGGGAACGGATGGGAGGGATCCACCGCAATCGGAGTCAGCACAGGCAGAATTTCCTTTTCAAAGATTCCGCGTGCGAAGGCCTGATGCCCCGCACTCAGTTCGTCCCAGGAGGCCAGCATGATTTTTTCCTCTCTCAGACGCGGCAGGATCTCTTTGTTCAGATACCGGTACTGGTGCCCCACAAGAAGACGGATCCTGCGGTCCAGCTGAGCCATCAGCGCCTCCGGTTCATAGCCGTACTGCCTGTAGATTTTCTGGAAACGGCTTCCGAGCTGCTGGGCGATTCCGGCAATGCGGACCATGAAGAATTCGTCCAGATTGCTGCTGAAGATGGAGATGAATTTCAGCCGTTCCAGCAGGGGATTGCCCTGGTCCATGGCTTCCTCCAGAACCCTGGAGTTGAATTCAAGCCAGCTGATGTCGCGATTGATGAACAATTCCAGTTCAGACTCTCTTTCGATGCTCATGCGGATCAAAATTCCTTTCCACCCGGTCGGTACGGTTCATTCCTTATTCTATTCCAGGACAATTTGCAGTGCATAGGCGTAATTGAAATATTCCAGATCGATTTCCGGCACCGCCCCCACATGGGCGGCGCGCATTCCGCGCGCGGCAATGACGACTTTGTCCGTCCCGATCCGGATCTGCAGCCCCGACGCATCCCCCGACTGCAGCGCCAGCGCACACGCCAGGCGCAGAATCGGCGCCAGGCGGTTGACTATGCTCCGGTCCGTTTCGGAGAGCGCCATGTATTCCGGATGCTGCGAACGCGGAAGCGCCTTCCTGTGATAGCGAGCCAGAAGTGCCGTAATCCGTCTCTCCCTCAGCGAGATCCCGGGAATTTCCGTGTTTGAAATGATGTAGTACGAATGCTTGTGATACCCCTGGTTGTTGACGAAGAGCCCCGCTTTATGCAGACAGGCCGCGATTTTCAGAAGGATCAGTTCCCTGTGTCCCAGTCCGTGGAGCGTCTGCAGTTTCTCGAAAAGCTTTTCGGAAAATTCCACCACCCGTTTCGTGTATTCGTTGAAACAACGGTATTTGAAGGCGGTCATCCGGACCATCTCGTAAATTTGTTTTTCAAAATAGTCTTCGCCGAGGATGAGTTCGTTCATGAAGTCCTGGAGCAGGCCGTGCTTCATGGAGGTCATGGGGACGAGAAGCATGCGCGCTCCCGTGATCTTGAACAGATTGTCGATGATGATGAAACACGGAATGACGGTTTCCCCGAGATCCTGTGCAATGTCGTACTTCTCGCAGATTTCCTCAATGCTCAGACTCGTGATGACCGAACGCATCTGTTCAAAGGCGTCCTTGCTGACCGGAAGGGGGGCCGCCGACTTCCGCGTTCCGGACTTCCCGCTGAAAATGCTCATCAACATCCGGACGGAGGAACCCATGGCGATGATGTATTCGGATTGCAGACTTGAGGCAATGTGTTCCAGTTCGCTGAACGATTTGTTGATGACCGGGGTCAGATATTGCAGAATCGCACTGCTGGAGACGGTATGGGGCATCAGTTCCAGAACGCGCAGGGTGCCGACCTTGATCGTCTCGGTAAAGCAGAGCCGCCCGCTTTCATAGGAACTGACCTGGCATGCGCCGGTCCCGATATCGGCGATCAGAGTGGATTTCGTCCGGAAGCCGTACCGGGCGGGAACGTCGTTCATGACGGTCAGGTAATCGAGTCGGGCCTCGTCCGTTCCCTCGAAGATGCGCAGTTCGATTCCGGTGGCGTGGCGGATCCGTTCAATCAGAATTTCCGAATTGGACGCTTCCCTCACGGCGCTTGTGCCGATGGCCCGGTAATGGGTGACGCCGTATTCCTTCATCTTTTTTCGGAAGTTGGCGAAGATGCCGCAGAGCATGCGCATGGTGTCATTATGGATTCTGCCTCTCTGGAAGACGTTGGATCCGATGGGAATGGAAACTTCGAGCTCTTCGAGTTCCGTGACTTCCCGTGTCCGGCAGTTCACCTCCGCGATCAGCATGCGTGCGGAATGCGCGCCGAGATCAATGGTGGCCAGAACGATTTTCTGCTGTTTCTTCCCTGTCGGCATGAGATCAGACCTTCCCTTCGTTTCTGGCCAGGAACGTTGCCCCCATCGCCACGGCGCTGTCCCCGAGTGTGGAAAAACGGATGGCGATTTTTTCCGGATCGAGTCCGAAGAGATGCTGGTCGAACCCTGCTTTGAAGGCGGAGTAGAGATCGGTCCCCATGGAGGAAACCACTCCTCCTCCGAGGACGATGCAGTCCGGAGCCACGATGGCGCATGCCGAGGCCGCCGCCACGCCGAGCATGAATGCTCCCCTGTCGACCACTTTGCGTACGGCGGGATCGCCTGCCGCGTAGGCTTTGGCAAGATGTTTGCTCTTGATGTTCCGGGAATCTCTGTTGAACTTGTCCGGGGGAAGCATGGTTTTGCTCCCGCGTTTGTAGACTTCTTTCCTGAGGGCTTTGACAAAGGCGATCTTGCTGCAGTAGGCTTCTGCGCAGCCCCGGTGTCCGCAGCCGCAGCGGCGGCCTCCTTCGCGGACTATGGCGTGTCCGAATTCCCCCGCCAGACCGGAGTTCCCGCAGTGGAGTTTTCCGTCTATGATGATTCCTCCGCCGAGTCCGGTCCCGACGTAATATCCGATCAGGGTGCGGAATCCCTTCCCGGCTCCGTAATGATATTCGCCGAGTATTCCCAGATTCCCGTCGTTCCCGAGCCAGATGTCACGTTTCAGGCGGGAGCGGAAGATTTCTTTCAGGGAAAAATTTTTCAACCCCAGATTGGGGGCGTGGAAGCAGTCCCCTGTTGCCGGGTCGACGGAGGAGGGAACGGCAAGTCCGATATGGGAAACGTCGTTCAGAGTGACTCCGATTCTCGACAGGGCTTCCTCTCCCAGATGGAGAATATCGTCCGCGAGTGTTTCCGGATCGGATCCGACTCCGGTGGGCATTTTTGCTTCCGACACAATCTGATTCTTCCTGTCTGTGACGATCGCATAGATTTTTGTGCCTCCGAGATCGATTCCCAGCGCGAGTTCGTTTGACATCCGAAAAGTCTCCTTGGTATTTTTCCTGTTTTTTCCCTGTTTCGCTGGAACTGTAACTCCGGCATGAATTCTTTTCAAGCCTTTTTCTTGTTTTGCGGGGTAAAACGGGGGGAGGGAAGGCGGCGCCGCAACTGGGAGGAGGGGAAATCCGCATTCGGGCGGCGGGGACAGTCGGAATACGCTCTCTCCTGCGCAGGGAGGAGGGAGCGGGGGAAAAGGCAAAATGCCGCAATGGCGCGCCGGAGACCGGAGAGGGCAAAAGTCCGAGTCTGGAAGAGTCCCCGTGGGTTTTGTGAATGAAAAAAATCTGCCTTCAGCGGAAAGCATGCTTCCGCTGAAGGCTTACGGAAAGGGTGCGGACCTTTTTTGTGATTGCGGGAAGAATGCCGGACGCATTTTCCCGCAGTCCTGTTCCGCAGTCTTATTTTTTGCGTGCCGGAGGAGCTTTCGGGGCCGGAGGAGGAAAGACCTTCACTCCTTCCATGTTGTCCTTGACGGCGCCATCGGGCGTGACGATGAAGGAATCGCGGATTTCCCCGTTTTTCCTGCAGTCATAGCTGGTGAAAGTGAGTTTTCCGGGTTCGACATCGAGAATCAGGGCATCCCACATATTCACGATGAGCAGTCCGTAATTGAAGTCACCCTGGAAGGGCTGAACTCCTCTCGGACGGGACACCTTGGTGTCCGCGGAACGCGGATCGATCCGGATGCAGGAGTGTTCATGCCCGGCGAGGAAGTAATGAATTCTGCCTTCGGGAGACGGATCGTTCAGGACGTCCTTGAAGAACTCCGCCATGTACTGAGTTCCTCCGCTGCCTCCGTGGGTGGCGACATGCGCCATGACGATCCGGAACTCGGCATCCTTCCACGCCTGAGTTTTTTTCAGATCCCGGAGCCATTGGGCCTGTTCCCGGAAATAATCCTGATAAGCGGCTGTCTGCTCCGGCATGTTGGGACTGGCTTTTGACCACATGGAATCCAGGACGATGAACAGGACTTTTCCCTGGGAAAAGGCAAAATAGCTTTTCCCGTCCTTGCGGGGGAAGTATTTTCCGAACTCATACTGTTCGCGTCCGGAGATGTCATGATTGCCGCGGAGGAAGACGGTGGGCTTGCTTTTGCCCCATTTTCTCGAGACGTCGTCCAGGAATCCCTGAGTCATGAAGTAGCGGGCATGATTCATGTTGTCTTCGACGTTGTCGCCGAGGAAGACGTAGAAGTCCGCATTCTCCGCTCCGGAATATTCCACCAGCGGGTCCAGCGCCAGACGGGCCGCGCCGTGATGGTCCGCCACAAAAAAGACCTTGTAGCTGGTTTTCCCCGGATCGAGCGTCCGGAAGGAATAGATTTCCTTCCCCGTCCGGACGGAGGTGTCATAAGCCATGAACGGATTCGGGACTGTCACAAAGCGATATTCATACTCCGTCCCCGGCTTCAGATTTTCCAGATGAATGCTGTGAAGATCGGAGGAGCAGTCGATCTGACCGTAGAATTTTTTCCAGACTCTTTTGAATTCCTCAGACCCTTTTTCGCGGTATTCGACTCCTGCGCCGCAGGGAACGCGCGTGATCCAGGAGATGGTGATGGAATCACTGGAGGGATTGGTCAGATACTGTCCGTGAAGGGGCAGCGTGAAGTCGAACTGATTCCGCACTTCGCTGTCCGGCTTTTCCGATTCGATTTTCAGCGGGACCCACTGGAAATCGATGTAGCTGGATTTTCCTGCTTCGTTTTTCGCCTCGTTTTTCTGCTCTTCTCCGGTCACGGGGAAAAGAGTCAATGCAAACAGCAGGGCTGACGCCGCAATATATTCTGTTTTCATTTTTTCTCCTGATGTTTTCAGTTTTCCGTTTTACCGTTTATTTCTCCAGCAGATTTCCGCCTGCTGACATGCCTTCGGGCATGCTGTCTCATGGAGAGACTGTATGTCCATGCGGCTGCTGCTGCCTCCGGGAGAGACAAGCCTGAGATCCTGCGATGCCTGTTCAGGAGGAAGCTGTTCAGGAATCTTTCCTGTCCGGTTCCGCTTGTCTCAGAGAGCTTTTTCTCTTCAGGCGTTGAGGTACGTTTCCGCCTTTTCCGCGACCGCGTCCGGAGTGAATCCGAATTTTTCCGCAAGGACTTTGTACGGGGCGGACGCACCGAAGTGGTCGAGCCCGATTTCCATTCCGCCCTCTCCGGTGAAGCGTTTCCATCCGAAAGTAGAAGCAGCCTCGATCGAAATGCGTTTCCTGCACGAGGGTGGCAGCACGGAATCGCGGTATTCCCTGTCCTGCCGCAGGAAGAGTTCCTGGGAAGGCATCGACACCACACGGATCTTTTTCCCCTTTGCACGCAGAATTTCCGCCGCGGAAAGCGCCAGGTTCAATTCGGACCCCGTTCCGATCAGGACTGCTTCAAAATCCGGATCCTCCGAAAGCACATAGGCACCTTTTTCCAGATTCATTTTTGAAGCCTGCTCCGCAGAAAGCGGAGCGAGATCCTGACGGGTCAGGACCAGAGCCACCGGCGTCCCGGCCCTGACGGCATACGCCCAGGCCGCGGCCGCTTCATGCGCCTCCGCCGGACGAATCACGGTGAGTCCGGGGGTGGAACGGAGCATCGCAAGCTGTTCGACGGGTTCGTGAGTCGGACCGTCTTCCCCGACATAGAACGAGTCATGGGTCAGCACGTAAATCACCGGCAGCTTCTGAAGCGCCGCCAGACGGATTGCCGGTTTCATGTAGTCGGAAAACACAAAGAAGGTCGAACAGAACGGAATTGCGGCTCCGTAGAGGGCCATCCCGTTGGCGCAAAGAGCCATCCCGAGTTCACGCACGCCGAAATGATAATTTCTTCCCGTGCGGTCTTCCGGAGAGAACCATCCGGCGCCCTTGATTTCCGTCTTGGTGGAGGGCGCGAGATCGGCGGATCCTCCGCAGAGAGCGGGAACCAGACGGGCCACGGTCTGGAGAATTGTCCCGCTGGAAGCCCTTGTTGCCACAGGCTTGTCGACCGGTGCCGCCGCAAGCAGTTCCTCCAGGAGATTTTCCGGCACTTCCTTGGAAAGGAGGCTGGAAATCAGAACCGCCTTTTCTGGATTGGCTTCCAGAAACTTTTGAAATTTCGCATCCCACGCGGCGGCTTCCTCCGCCAGTTCGCGGGCGCGTGCGGCGGTCATTTCAGCGACTTCCGCAGGCACATGGAATTCTTCTTCCGGGAATCCGAGCGCTTTTTTGGTCGCGGCCAGTTCTTCTGCGCCGAGAGGCTCCCCGTGGGAACTGCTCTTTCCGGCCTTTCCGGGAGATCCGTATCCGATGACGGTGCGTCCGATGATAAGGGTGGGCCGGCCGTCGGAAACTTTCGCCTCGTTCAGAACCTGGTCCACCTGGACGGGATCGTTGGCGTTTCCGCAGCGGAGCACGCGCCATCCGTAGGCGGTGAAACGCATGCCGACATCTTCCGTGAACGCAAGGGAGGTCCCGCCTTCGATGCTGATGCCGTTTGAATCGTAAAAGCAGATGAGATTGTCAAGTTTCTGATGTCCGGCAAACGAACAGGCCTCATGGGTGGTGCCTTCCATCATGCAGCCGTCCCCGGCGATGACATAGATTTTATTGTTCATGAGCCCGGTTTTGTCCAGTCCGGTGACGGCGGCGAAAGATTTTGCCGCGCAGGCCAGACCGACGGCGGAAGCCAGACCGGATCCCAGCGGCCCCGTCGTCACTTCGACTCCTGCCGTGTGCCCGTATTCCGGATGTCCCGGCGTGAGGCTTCCCCACTGACGGAAATTTCGGAGTTCCTCCATGGACAGTCCGTATCCGTACAAATGCAGAAGACTGTAGAGAAGCATGGATCCGTGCCCCGCGGAAAGAACAAAGCGGTCGCGACCGAGCCAGAGGGGATTCCCCGGATTATGGCGCATGTGGTTCTGCCAGAGACTTACGGCGAAGTCCGCGCAGCCCATCGGCATGCCGGGGTGTCCGGATTTCGCTTTTTGAATGGCATCGGCCGAAAGCATGCGGACGGTGTCGGCGGCTTTTTTCATCAGGCACGGATCTGTCATCATGAAAATCCTTGTGTTATATGATTTAGGGAAATGGTATTTGCGGGATACGGTTCGTCCAGAGACGGTACCATACTCTGCGGGATTCGGATTTTCAATCCGGAAAAACATTTTCCCGCCGATTTCGCTCACACTGCGCTGAGGACGAGCGCCATCAGGAGCATTCCTCCGATCAGGCCGTACAGGGAGATGTGATGTTCCCCGTAGCGTTCCGCGGCAGGGAGAAGTTCGTCGAAGGTGATGAACACCATGATCCCGGCGACGAGGGCAAAAAGAATCTGCAGTATCGTTTCATTCAGGAACGGATGCAGAATCAGATATCCCGCCAGCGCTCCCGCCGGTTCCGCCAGACCGGAAAGACAGGAATAGAAAAAGGCTTTCTCCCGGCTCCCCGTCGCATAAAACAGAGGGACGGACACCGCGATGCCCTCCGGAACATTGTGAATTGCAATTGCCAGAGCAATGGAAACTCCCAGTTCCAGACTGTTCATTCCGGCTGCGAATGTGGCCAGTCCCTCGGGAAAATTGTGAATGCCGATAGCCAGTGCAAACAGAACTCCTGAACGTCCCAGCTTTTTCCTGTTTTCAGCGGAAAGGGCCCCTGTGTCGATTTCTTCGACTCCGTGGGCTTCGTGAGGATTTTCCACCGACGGGATCAGACGGTCGATCAGGGCTGCGAGAAGGATTCCCCCGAAAAATGCAAGAACTGCGCACGCCGCTCCCCGGGATCCCCCAAGCAGTTCTCTCAGACTGTTTTCCGCTCCTGCCAGAAGTTCCACAAAGGAAATATACAGCATGACTCCCCCTGAAAAACCCAGCGAGGCGGAAAGAAGGCGCGTATTGGTTCGTTTGGCAAAAAAGGCGACTGCGCCGCCGATGCCGGTGGCCAGTCCTGCGAAAGCGGTCATGCCCATGACCAGGAGAAAATGGGAATCTGCCGTCATGACGGGGGTCCTTTGTCTGAGATCCCGGTGGATCTCTGTCTGATTCCTGAATTTTTCAGGGTGAATGTTGTTTTTTCATTTCCGGGAGAAAATATATCTCCCCGGGAAGAGATCCGCAAGGGATTTCCTCCCGGAATGACCCTTTTGCAGCGCAATGATGTCATCTCGGCGCAACAAGGGCGGTTGGATTGATTCCTCCCGCGAAGATACGAAAGGAGGATGGACAAAAAAGCGGGGAAAAACTGAGAATTCTCATGACAATTCATTTTTTCCCCCCGCTCCACAACGGCATTCTGGAGGCGGCGCGGAAAAATAACGCTTCGGGAATCTCCTTTCCCCGGACATCCGGAGAGGAGATTGTTCCAGAAAACCGACCCCGTAACACCGATACAGCAAATATAATTCCGTAGAGAGGCTGTTGTTTTATTGATTTTGCTGATGATGAAAAGGAAATAAGATGGCGTCCCGGGAGGGGATCGAACCCCCGACCCACTGCTTAGAAGGCAGTTGCTCTATCCTCTGAGCTACCGGGACTCCTGAAAAACGGAACATAAAGTCTTAATGTAAAGCGAGTCTCCGAAAAATCAATCCCCGCCCCGAAAAAAAATCTCCCGATTGACAGCGGACGGACTGGCAATCCCAGGAAAAACAGGATACAATACCTTCCGACGGCTCCGCTTTACAGACTGCGTCCGGCGATCACCCCCCTTTCTGTCCATCCATTCGAGAGCATGAGAAAACGGTATGAAGCTTCAATTTGCCAAAATGCACGGAGCGGGCAACGATTTCATCGTCGTCGATGACACTCCCGCCCGCCGATCCTACTCACCGGAACAGATTCGGAAACTCTGCCGACGCCGGACCGGAATCGGCGCAGATGGTTTGATCTCCCTCCAGGCTCTTCCAGACTCTTCCGCAGTGCGGATGAGTTTTTTCAACTGCGACGGATCGCGCGCGAGTCTCTGCGGAAACGGACTGCGCTGTGCCGCCGCATTCGCGGGGAAATACGGACTCGCGGAAGGTCCATTCATCCGCTTCGTCACAGACAGCGGAATTCTCTCTGCCGAACTGCTGGGAAACAATCAGGTCCGCATTGAACTGCCTCTTACGGAGGATTTTCAGGAATATAAGTCTGTTCCTCTTGAAGGGGACGTCACGGTGAAGGGGTGGCGCGGAGTGGTGGGCGTGCCTCATTTTGTGGTGATTGTTCAGGATCTTTCCGGGATCGATGTCCCGTCCTTGGGAAGAAGCCTCCGTTTTCATCATCTTTTTGCTCCCGGGGGGGTGAATGTGGATTTTGTTCAGGATCCGGCTGGATTTCCGGAGGGGCGCCCGCTCCCCGTCCGCACCTATGAACGCGGAGTCGAAGGAGAAACCCTTGCCTGCGGAACCGGAATCGCTTCGACGGCCTGCGCCCTCCGGAAATTTCGGAACGCTCCCGGGAAACAAACGTTTCTTTGCCGTTCCGGAGACGTGATCCGGGTTGAAATCACGGCAAACGGAAGTATTGTAAACAAAGTGCATCTAACAGGTCCTGCGGCCGTTGCGTTCACGGGGGAATGGGAAGACCCGTTCCCGGACTCTTCCGCCGGATAGACGGAAAAAAAACAACGCGGCCCCCGGACACGGAAACAGAACCGACAGGAAAAACAGCTATGGAACTGCAAGGTGTTTACACGGCGATCGTCACTCCTTTTTCCAGAGGAGAGGTCGATTATGGGAAGTTCGCGGAACTCGTCGAAATGCAAATCGAAGGCGGTGTGGACGGGATTGTTCCCGTGGGAACTACCGGGGAGTCTCCGACTCTTTCGGTCGAAGAGCATATGAAGGTCATTGAGACTGCCGTGAAAGTCGCGAAGAAACGCTGCAAGGTCATGGCCGGGAGCGGAGCGAACTCCACCGTCGAAGCAATTGAACTGACCAATTATGCGAAGTTCGCGGGCGCGGACTGCTCCCTGCAGGTCGCTCCGTATTACAATAAACCGACCCAGGAAGGGCTGTACCGTCATTTTTCCACCATTGCGGATGAATGCGGACTGCCGATCGTGCTGTACAACGTCCCCGGAAGAACCGGCGTCAGCATTGCTCCGGAGACGATTGCGCGTCTGGCTGGGAATGCGAATGTCATCGGGGTCAAGGAAGCCGGGGGGAATGCGGAGAGGGTCTCGGAAATTCTTTCCTTGTGCAATATCAACATCATGTCCGGTGATGACAGTCTAACACTTCCCATGATGTCCCTGGGAGCCAAAGGCGTCATCAGCGTGGCCTCCAACTTCATTCCCAAGCTCATCAAAACCATGGTCGAATCCTGCAGAACCGGCGACTTCGCCACGGCTCTGAAAATTCACAACCGCTGTTACAGACTCTTCAAGCATCTTTTCATTGAATCAAATCCGATTCCTGTGAAAGCCGCCATGGCGATGCTCGGCATGATTCGTGAGGAATACCGGCTCCCGCTTTGTGAAATTTCCGAGAAAAACCGGAAAATCCTTGAAGAAACTCTCAAGCGCTGTCTGGAACAATGAGTTTTTTTCTCTTCCGGCAGAGAAAAGGCTGAAGAACAGAACTCAGGAATGAGAACCATGAATTTTGAAAAGAATTATGATGTTGCTGTGGCAGGCGGAGGCATGGCGGGAGTGGCCGCGGCTCTCGCCGCCGCAGAGGAAGGCGCCCGTGTCGCCGTCATTGAAAAAGCGGCGATTTTCGGAGGATTGGCCACCAGCGGACTGATCAACGCCTATCTGCCGATCTGTGACGGAAAAGGAACTCAGGTCTCCTTCTCCCTGGCGGAAAAACTCCTGCATGCAAGTTACCGTTACGGACCGAACACCCTGAAGAAGAAGGACTGGGGCATGACTCCATGGAAACCGGAGGATGGACGTTATCAGACGGTTTTTTCTCCCTCTTCTCTTGCCATTGCCTTGGACGAACTCCTGCTTGAGCGGAATGTGGACTGCTGGCTGGACACTCTTCTCTGTGCAGTGGAAACCGATTCCGATCAGCGTGTGATGGCTCTTCAAGTGGAAAATAAAAGCGGACGGGGCAGAATTTCCGCTTCTGTTTTTGTCGATGCCACTGGTGACGCCGATCTTGTCCGGCGCGCCGGCGGAAGAACACGCGACGGCATGAACTATACTTGCATCTGGGTTCTTCATCACGATCATTCCGTTCCCCCGGAGAATTTTGAAAAACACTTTCCGATGGCGTATTTCACGGAAAAGGAATGTGACACTCATGGCGTCAGCGGTGCTGAAGTCAGCCGTTTCCTTCTCAGAGGCCGGACCATGCTCCGCGAGTTCTATCAGGAGCAGTATGCCAAGAGAAATGCCACGCCGGATTTGCTCTATCCGGTTCTTATCCCCACCATGCCGCAGTACAGGGTGATTTCCTGCATCGAGGGGAAGACCCGTCTTTCTGACGGAGCGGGTGCCACCCGTTTTGAAGACTCCATCGGAATTGCCGCGGACTGGCGCGGAAACGGCACCCTGCCTCCCTGGGAAATCCCGTATTCCTCCCTGCTTCCGGAATCACTGAAAAATGTCCTTGCCGCAGGGAGAAGTTCTTCAGCCGAGGGCGAGGGATGGGAAATCACGCGTGTGATTCCTTCTGCTGTTGTGACAGGGGAAGCGGCCGGGACTGCGGCGGCTCTTGCTGCCTGCGGGAGGATTCCTTTGGAGGAGCTGTCCTGCGAGAAGGTGCAGAAGGCGCTCAGAAAACGTGGAGTTCCTCTCCATCTGCCTGATGTGGGTCTTAGTTACAAAAGTTGAGTGAAAAAGGGGGGGGAAAAGGCGTTAGGGGGAGGCCTTCACTCATTTTTTGTCATAAAAATAAAAAAATACGGCAGGCTTGCCTGCCGGGTGCAGGAGATGCAATCCTGCCGAGGAGTATGAGGGCGAGGAGCCCTCATGC
>CAJMAW010000019.1 GCA_905211485.1 uncultured Lentisphaeria bacterium
CCAGCCGCACCGGGAAAGCCGCCGCGCCGAAAAACCGGAGGAAATGAACTCCCGGCAAAAAGAAAATGAAAAACCGGGGGAAATGAATCCGGAATTGTTGAAGAAAAGAAAAAGTTCTCTCTTCTTCCTCTCCGTTCTCTTTCCCCGGATGTGATACGGTCTTCAGAAAGGACATCAAGGAAAAGAAAGTCAATCATCATCACCACCAAGGGAAAACAGGAAAATCATGAGCAGTAAAGTCAGAATCGGCATCATCGGATGCGGAACCATCGGGTCCGTGCACGCGGACGCATACACACAGGTGGAAAATGCGGAGATCGTCGCACTCTGCGACATTCTGCCGGACTGTCTGGAAGAAAAGGCGAAACACTACAAGATCGGGAAAACCTATGCCGACTACAAGGAACTTCTGGCGGATCCCGGCATCGATGCGGTGAGCATCTGCGTCCCGAACGATCTTCACGCACCGATCGCAATCGCCGCAATGGAAGCGGGCAAACACGTGATGCTGGAAAAACCCATGACTTTGAACGCGGACTGGGGACGCAAGATTCTGGATGCCCGCGACAAATCCGGCAAAGTCCTGCAGATGGGAATGGTCCGCCGCCAGAGTCCGGAATCGGTTCTGGTCAAGGAAATCATGGAAAGCGGGCGTCTGGGAGAAATTTACCAGATCCGCGTCAAACTCATCCGCCGCCGCGGCATTCCCGGACTCGGCGGATGGTTCACCACCAAGGCACGCTCCGGAGGAGGCGGACTGATCGACATCGCCGTCCACGCCCTCGACCAGGTCATGTGGCTCACAGGGTACTGGAATCCCACACGCGTCAGCGCTAAAACATATTCCAAATTCGGATCGCCCATTCAGGACTATCACTACGTCTCCATGTGGGCCGGCCCCCCGAAAATGGACGGAGTCTTCGATGTGGATGATTATGCCGTGGGATTCGTCCGCTTCGGGAAAACGGCAACGCTCTCTTTTGAAGTTGCCTGGGCATGCAACGCGGAGGATGAATCCTATGTCGAGCTGATCGGAGACAAGGGCGGAGTCAAAGTCATCGACGGCAACATCACCATCCGGACCGAAATGGACGGCAAAATCGCCGACATCGCGCTCCAGTACAACAAGAACGGAAATCCCTTCGTCGAGGAACTCCGCAAATTCGCCGCCGCAGTCCAAGGCAAGGGTGAAATCCCCGCCACCGGTGAGGAAGGACTCGTCGCCATGCGTCTTCTCGATGCCATCTACCGCTCCAGCGAGCTCGACTGCGAAGTCGAAATCTGAATCCCGCTCACCGGAAAGAAAGGCGCAGGAGAGCCGACCCGGCAGCAACAGAAGAAGGAAAAGACAAAGAAGACGGGATGATCATCCCACCCTCCCCCCGGGAAAAGAGAGAAAAAACGGGAAAAGCGTGAAGGAGGAAAAACGGAAGAAAGCGTTCCCTCATTCGCCCCGGAACCATTCTTCCCGTTTCCCTCTCTTCCATGGGGAAAGGTTCATGGGAGGCTTCATGGAAAACATGGAGGAGAAAAGGAGAAAGCCTGAGGGGAATCAAGAAGGAATTTCTGTTTACCCCCCCGGGATGAAGTGAAGGAAGCGGGGAAACGCTTTCCTTAGTCTTTATTCTTTCTCTATTCTTTTCTTCCGTTTTTTCCATTCTTCGCTTCACATCTGGATTCCTTTCTTTTTTCCGGAGCAGATCTTTTTCTGCCGGGAAACTCCTATTCACAAGATCACACACTCAATCATATTCATTTCATCAAGGAAAGAAGACTCAAGCCATGAAGAAAATCGGACTGAGTTCCTACAGCATCAGCCGCGCGATTGCGGCGGGCGAATTCGACATTCTCGGAGCGGTGGACTGGATCGCGGAAAACGGAGGCGAACATATTGAAATTGTTCCTTCCGGGTGCTTCAAACTGCAGTCCGCGGCAGATCCTCTGGCCGCGGCGATCCGGAAACGGGCCGGGGAAAAGGGCATTGAAATTTCCAGCTACACCATTGGAGCCAACCTCATCACAGCGGGAGAGGACGGACACGATTCAACGGCGGAAGAATGCGCCGCGGAAATCGAACGGCTGAAACGCGAAGTCGATATCGCGGCGGCGCTGGGCGTGCGTTTCATGCGTCATGACGCCGGCTGGAGACCCATGGACCGCTGCGGGATCGAACAGTTTGAACGGGACCTGCCGAAAGCCGCAGACGCCTGCGGACAGATTGCGGATTACGCCGCACGCTACGGCATCACCACCAGCGTGGAAAATCACGGGTACTTCTTCCAGGGAAGCGAACGCGTGCACCGCCTGGTCGCCATGGTCGGAAGAGACAACTTCCGCACCACGCTCGACGTCGGAAACTTCAACTGCGTCGATGAAGACTCCGTTTCCGCCACCATGAACAACATCTCCATCGCCTCCATGATCCACTTCAAGGATTTCTATATCCGCGACGAAGTCCCCACCATGGGCGGATGGTTCAAAAGCCTTCACGGCCGCTGTCTCCGCGGCGCCATCACTGGGTGCGGCGACCTTAATCTCCGCAAAGTCACCGAGATCATCCGCAATTCCTCCTATGATGGCTTCATCTCCGTGGAATATGAAGGCATGGAGGAATGCAAACTCGGTTCTAAAATCAGTCTGGAGAACGTCAAGGCACTCTTTGCCTGACAATCTCAGGAAGAATGGGGGATAAAGCTCAGCTTTTCCCCCCTTTTCTCCATCTTTTCGTTCCGCCTTTTTTCTCTTTTTCTTTTTTTCCCATTTTCCCTTTTTCCCCTCATCCTCTCCTCCTCCCCCCGCGCTCCGTTTTTCCAGGAACGCCTTTCCACCTTTCTCTTTCCGCCCTCTTTTAGCAGCTTCATCGTCCGGCGGGGGATGAAAAATTGCGCTTCCCGGTTGAAAAAACACCGGTACGGGCTAGAGTACCCGGGAAAAGCGGGAAAAGATGTTCATTACGATGAATGCGGCGGAGGGATTCTTTTCTGCCGCGGAGAAAAAAAAAGGAGCTTGAGCAGAGACAGCATGGATAAAACAAAAGAAAAAGCCGTATGGATCGTCCTGGCGGACGGATTCGAGGAAACGGAGGCCATTGTCCCAGCCGATGTGCTCAGACGGCTGAAGATTCCTGTGATTCTGACAGGACTGGAAAAGGAAGAAGTCCGGGGGAGCCATGGAATTGTCGTGAAGGCGGACTGCCTTCTCCGGGAGACGTCGCTGGACGACTGTATTGCAATTGTCCTTCCCGGAGGTCTTCCCGGCGCCATTCACCTGAGGGATTCCGCCGTTCTGGCTGAACGTCTTGCGAAGGCTTCTGAGAGCGGGAAAATCGTGGCTGCGATCTGCGCCGCGCCCATTGCGCTGGAACGCGCCGGACTGACCTCCGGAGGCAGCAGACGGATCACCGGATACCCGGGGTCGGAAACAATGGCGCCCGGACTGGCCTATACCGGGAAAAACACGGAGCGGGATGGAAATCTCGTAACTGGCAAAGCGCCCGGAGCCGCCTTCGCCTTTGCCGCGGAAATCGCCGTCGCCCTTGGGAAAAGCCGTTCCGAGGTGGAGGATCTTTACAGGGAAATGTTTGTTCTGCAATGAGTTCCCATTTCACACTGCTCAAGACGTCCGGCCGTTCCGCGGCCCGGCTCGGCATACTGGAAACGCCGCACGGAAACATCCGTACACCGATTTTCATGCCGGTCGGAACCCGGGCGACGGTCAAGGCGATGTCTCCGCAGGAACTGGAGGAACTCGGAACTCAGATCATCCTCGGCAACACCTATCACCTGCTCCTGAGGCCTGGACCGGAACTCATCGAACGCGCCGGAGGTCTGCACCGCTTTGAAAACTGGAAACGCCCGATTCTGACCGACAGCGGAGGATTCCAGGTGTTCAGCCTCACCAAACTCCGGAAAATCCGGAACGACGGTGTGGAATTCGCTTCGCATATCGACGGAACCCGTTTTTTCCTCGGTCCCGTCGAATCCATCCGCACTCAAAGGAGTCTCGGCTCGGACATTGTGATGGCGTTCGATGAATGCACCCCCTACCCCTGCACCCGGGAACAGGCCGAACAATCCCTCGCCCTCACCACACGCTGGGAAGGCATCAGCAGAGAACAGCCGCTCAGAGACGGACAGCAGATCTTCGGCATCGTTCAGGGTTCGGTCTACCGGGATCTGCGCGAATCCTCCGCAAAAACCCTGGCGGATATGGATTTCGACGGATACGCCATCGGAGGCGTCAGCGTCGGGGAAAGCGAGGAGGAAATGCTCTCCGTCATGGGCTGGACCGCACCTCTGCTGCCTGAAAACAAACCCCGTTATCTGATGGGCGTCGGAACTCCGAAACAAATCCTCGAAGGCGTCAAACGCGGCATCGACATGTTCGACTGCGTCATGCCCACCCGTCTCGCACGGCATGGAACGGCCTTTCTCCGCGGCGGAGGCACTCTCCCCGTCAAGGCGGGAAAGTTCAGGGAGGATTTCTCTCCCGTCGATGAGCAGTGTTCCTGCTATGCTTGCAGAAACTTCTCCAGAGCGTACATCCGCCATCTCTTCAATGTCAATGAAATCCTCGGGCTCCGTCTCCTCACGCTCCACAACATCCACTATTTCATGCGTCTGACGAAGCGCATCCGGGAAGCCATCGCGCAGGAAACTCTGGAAGACCAGGGAGATTCCATCCTCTAGCCTGAATGAGAAAGAGGAAAAAAAAGGGAAAAGGCTTCTTCCCCTATTTTTTCCCCCCGCTTCGCCTCCCCTTCCTTCGAGCAGGCATGATGTCTTTCTTTTTCTCCGGGAGAGAGCCCCTTGTTACTGGGATTCCCCAGATGCAGGCCTTTCAGGCATTTCAGAAGCTTTTCCCGAGGAAGACGACGGAGACGTTTCCCCTTGCCGGATGGAATTCAGAAAATTCGCAAGACGTTTCCTGTAGTTCTCTCCCGCTGCGGGAATCACGCTGTTGTGCCCGGCACCCGGAACAGGAAACCATTCTTTCTTTTCCGACGGGGCGTTTTCATAGAGAGCCTTCCCGTGTCCGGGCGGAATGAGGGAATCCCGTTCTCCGTGAATCACCAGAAGCGGAGCCTTCACATCCGCGATCCGTTCGAGATTCGGGAAGGGACTTCCCGGCAGGAAGCCCAGCCCGGCCACGGAGAAGACGTCCTTGAACGGGGAATCCAGGACCAGCGCCATCGGATCCGTCCTCCCCGCAAGCCATACGGAGGGACCGCAGCCGACCGATCTGCCGAAAACGACAATCGACTCCGCCGGAATGGAAAGCACTTCCGTCAGATAGTCCCAGCAAAGCCGGATATCCCGGAGAGCCGCCGCCTCCGAGGGAACGCCTCCGCTTGCCCCATATCCTTCATAGTCGTAAGCAAATACCCCGTATCCGCCGCCGTCTCCGCGTTCTCCCGTCCTTTTCCCCTCCGCCAGGAACCGCGCCAGACCGGACACCGTGCGCAAATCCTCCGCATTCCCGTGGCTGTACAGCAGAACCGGCGCATTCTCCGAAGGCGGAGGAAGATAATACACCGCAAGTCCCGGCTCCGGCACTCCCTCTCCCTGAATGAAGAACACTCCTTCCGGATACTTCCCCCCGCTGAACGGCGGAGGCTGAAACAAAGTCCATTCCGAGAGCGGACGCGAAAAGAAGAACAGAAAAATCAGCAGCACTGCGGAGAAAATCAGAACCGTAAGAAGCATCGCGCCAGGGGAAAAACGCAGAGAAAAGTGCAGCCGCAAGCGGAAGAAGGGGAAAGCCCACCCCTTCCCTCCCCGCGGCGGCAAAAGAAGGGAAGCAGTCCCGGAAAGCTGGGCTCTCTTTTCTCCCGCTTCCGGTTCCGAACTCGTTCTGTTCTTCTCCTCCATTATCCGAAAAACGCCTTTCCTTCCCGGGACACCGCAACAGGAAACTCTCCGGGAATTTCTTCTTTGACTCTTTTTCCCCGGCATGCCGGCATTTTACCTCTCACACTCTGAGACTTCACCCCGTTTCCCCTCTTCCACTGCTCTCTTCCACCATTCGGTCCGCCATTGTGTTTCAGACTTCTCAGAAAACACTTCCTCCCCGCGATTCCCGGAAACGGAAGAAAAGTTCCCGTTCCTCTTCCCCGCTCCTCCGAAGGAGAATGTCCTGCTTCCTCCCCCCCGGAAATCTTCCTTTTCCCGTTTCATGGAAACAAAAAAAGTGCGGGCGCCGCTACGCCGGACCATTCCGCTTACTTTTTTCTTCTGATTTTCTTCTGATCCCGGAGCCATCTCTTTTTTCAATGAAGAACACTCCTTCTGAATCGAACGGGGAATCTGAGTTTGAGAGGAAAAGAGACTCACACTCCCGTATTTTTCTCCTCCTCGACCACAGTGCGACACAGGCACACACACCCCCCGTTTTTCTCACAAACGCAGAGAAAGACATCTTCCTCCGGCAAATCCCTGAGCAGGGAAAGCACCCCCTGCACGGGCTGATTTTCTTCTTTCTCTTTCGCGAAACGCCGAACTGAGCGCCGCCGCTCCGTCCAGGACCGGAAGTGCCGCAGAACCGGAGTTTTCCTTCCAGCGTTTTCTGTTTTCCCTGCCGGGAAAGAAAAAAGAGGAAGAAACCGTATACTGGAAATGCCTCCGGATTCCCGTTGTCACACAGAGAAGACCTGGGAGAACGTCCCGCGCCGTCACGAAGAGATATTTTCCGGGCTCCGGACGACGGCATGGGAAGGAAAAGAAGGGTTCCTGGATTTCCTCAAACAGAGCTCCCCAGACGGAGGCCGCTCCTTCTGAAATCAGGCGCTCTTCCACAAGATCCCAGCGCCCGTTTGCAGGAGAAACATTCCATTCTCCTGAAACGGAAAGACCTTTCTGCAGAAGAACCGTTTCCAGATGATTCAGAATCATGTGAGGAAAAATCCTTTCCCTGATGGTGTCCGGATCAGGACTTCTTCGCGTTCTCGTTCTTCTGAAGCACGCCCGCCTCCAGGAGCTTGTTGATCAGCTTCTGCATGGAATCGAAGGCATTGAGGAATCCCTGGGGAGGCATGATGATGCGTTCGCTGACCACAGGTTCGGGATTGCCTTCCTCTTTCGGCTGAAGAGTCACGAAATCGAAACGGACCATGCCGCCCGCAAAGTGAATTTGTCCGATTCCATCCGCGAAGATTTCTTTTTTGTCCGCCATGTTTTCTCCTTTGTTTTGAGGGTTGAAGGACATTGTTTTCTCCGGGAACCGCGACTCCCGCGGGTCCCGTTCCGGGGAGTATATCCGCTGAAGGAGGAAATGTCAACCCTGAATTTTCAGAAATATAAAAAAGAACACTCTCACCTTTCCCCGGTTTCAGTGGAAAAGCTCCGCAGAACGGAACGGAAGAATGCGGAATTTCCCCTGATCCGGACAGGGAAAGAAAATGGAAAGTGACAAACATTCCTTGACAGGGAAAAATCTATCGAATATAATACCAAATCGAATATTGAACTATCGAAGAGATAATCGAATAAAGAACAAGCCGTACCGAAGGGGGATGCGCCAGGGAAACAACAGTCTGCCAATCCACTGGATTCGTCACGCAGGGGACCTGTCGGATCGGAAATGGGTTCAGAAAAAAATCTTATAGGAGGATAATACCGTATGCGCCGTTTTCTTCTGCCTGTTTTTCTGAAGTCTGAAAACCGTTTTGCCAGTTATCCCTTCCCCTTCCTTGAGGATGAGGTTGAGGACGGGACAGCGGGAAACGGCCTGCCGCGACTTTCCAGAGAGGAAATGCTCGAAGACTTTGATGCCATGACGGAGGCGCTCCGGGACGCCATGCCTCACGCTCCCGCCGTCCAGGCCGGATTCGGAATCGACATCTGGCGGAAACTGGACGGATACCGATCCCGCATCACAAATGAGGAAACCCCTCTTGATTTCATGCGTCTGCTCAGCAACGCACTCAGCGCCTGCAAAGGACATCACCTCTGGCTTCACAGCTTATTCTGGTGGGCGGACGACGATCCATGGTTCCAGGGACGCTATGGGGACAAAATCTCTCCAGAAGCCATTCGCATCAACAAGCAGGTGCACTCCCTCCTTCGCTCCGTTCCTCCTGTGCAGCCTCCTGCGCCCATGCGCTTCCTCTACTGGGACGGAAGCTATTACACAGCGCCTGAATTCACCCTCAACGGCACAAGCTACCATGGACCATTCAAACTGCTTGCGGTGGACGGCAGAACCCCGGAGGAAATCGAGCAGCTCACACAGGACAGCCTGGCCCTTTTCGACTCCGTGAAAAAATGTTTTTATCAGCCTGATTTTTATGCCTCGCTGCCTCAGAAAGTGCCCGGGTCCCGGGAATTTCTCTTTGAAACTCCGGAAAAAGAGAAACTGACCCTCGTCATTTCAGACGCCGCAAAGCTGGAACAGCCCCCGCGAAATCAGTTTTTCTGGACCCCGAAAGAGGTTCTGTTCCTGAAGGAACACGATCTCGTCTATATCCGGGTCCCCGCCATGAACCCGGAAGACCTGCCCTTCTACCGGGAAAAACTCCTGCCGATTCTCAAACAGGAGAAACCGCGCTATGCCGTCATTGATATCCGGGGCAACGGCGGAGGCAGCGATCTTGTCCCGTCCACCCTCGTTGCAATGACCTTGGCCCATCCGGTCCCGTTCACGGGAATCCTGGGAACTCCCGCAAATGAGAGAATCCGGGAATATGCGAGGAATAAACTTGACGACAGCACTTACGGAAACGGAACGAAAACCAGAATCATCCCCTTTCTCAAAAACCGCCTGTTCGACATTTTTGATTTCGAGGGAACAATCGAGAGCGAACCCGACGCCTGCGTGGAACATGTCTATGTGATTGCGCACAACGTGTATTCCTCGGCGGGGACGCTTGTCGCCATGGCAAAGACCAATCCCCGGATCATGACCTCGGTCGGCTTCACCAGTCCGCAGCCTCTCGGAGTGGGATTTGAACCCTATTTCTTCTCACTGCCCAACAGCTGTCTTGTGGTATCCGTGGAGCCGGCTATTGATCTGACGGACAGCCGCTCGGCGGAGGACACTCTGCATCTGGATATCGGCATCGAACTGAACATGTCCCCCGAAGAATATCTTGCCTACGTCTTCCGCCCCATCCCCGAAGAGAAGCAGAACTATCTGGAAAAGGAAGATCCCTTCATGCTGAAAATCTTTGACCTGATCCGGGAACGGGAGGCCGCATCCGGAGAAAAGTAAAAGTGTGAGAAAGAGTCAAAGCAGAAAAAAAGAGGGCGGATCATTCCCCCGCTTCTTTCTTTTTTCTCTTCATTCCAAATGACAGAAAGGGAAATTTTCTCCGCTTCCCGGTTCGCACCTTCTTCCCTTTTCCGTTCCTTTTTCCCCTTATTTTCTCCCTGCGGATTCTTTTTCCGGATCAGCGGGAAATTCTGACGATTCTGGTCTTCTGGAGCACGCTTTCCCCGGGAGAATCCCCTCCGCAGCAATAGGCCAGAAGCACGCAGTTTTCTTCAAAATGCATGGCGGTGTAGCAGTAGCCGCATCCGGGATCGGATTCGAGCAGTTCGGAAGTCATGGAATTGATGTCCTTGCCGATAGCGAGAACCAGCGGGGTCCGTTTCCAGGAGGATTCTTTCGGGGAAGGAAGTTTCCACTGCCCGGAAGCGTCGTTCCAGACCGCCCAGAACTTTTTCCCGTCAAAGGGATCGCGCTTCAAGGCCATCGGGGAGACGGGGGAAAGAAAATTGGAGGGCTGGGGAGTGCTCCAGTGTTCGCCGCCGTCGCTGCTGCGAGAGATCATCTGGCATCCCTGATCGCTGCGGAAGAAAGCCGTCAGATAGCCCGGCTGAGTCTCCACGACGCCCGGCTCCTGGAGGCCGGTCCCGCTGGACTGGGGCGGCAGAATCCAGTCGGAGGCTTCGTGGAAAGTCCGTCCGCCGTCGTCGGAAAGGAAGAAAATACCGATCGCGCGCCTGTCATGACCTCCGGCCGTGCCGCGGTGCCATGCCGCGGGCACAAGGATCCTGCCGCCTTCCAGCTGAAGAAGACGGTCGTTGTTGACGACAAAATATCCATCACTTCCGCTGATCTGCACTGGAGTCGTCCAGGTCTCGCCTTCGTCCTCGGAAAACACCGCGCAGGGCACGCAGTTGACCCGTCCTTTCTCATCGGCGAACTTGCGCAGATACACCATCAGGATCCGTCCCTCCGGTTTCACTCGGAGCAGGGAGACGCTCATGACATTCAGGGAATCATCGCCATGAGAAATCAGAATGCGGTCTGAGTCATCCCATGTTCTGCCTCCGTCTCCGGAAATGCGCGCGGCAAGATCACAGGGAGCGTCATCCCCCGATTCCCGTTCCCCGCCGCAGTAACGGCTGTAGACAAACAGAATGCGGTTGTCCAGGAGGCGCAGAAACGCCCCTTCAGAGTTTCGCGGATTCCCGGGAACGGGCGGAAGTGTCAGAACGGTTTCTTTTTTCATCATGAATTCCTGATTCTGAAGTGAACAGTCTGAAGGCGGAAGAGGGGAAAAAACACCAAAGTTCTTCTTTTCTTTCCTTTTCGGATCTCCCGGAACTTTCCCGGACTTTCCCGAACTTCCCCGAACTTCTCCGGCCCCTTGCACCTTTCCGAAAAGAGGGAGGCAGAGAAAAGGGGAAAAAGAGAGAAAAAAACGGAGAAAAACGCTCCGGGCGAGTAGTATACTCTTTCCCGTCAATTTGTCAAATACGGGATATGCAGGATAAAAGAGATTCCTCATGGAAGGACTCCCTTTTCTCTCTTCTTCCGCAAGCAGTTCCCCTGCCCTGGAGAGGGGAAAGGAGGTAAACAGGTTCTGTGGACGGGGCGTCGCATGGAAAGACGTTGAGCGGAAAGGCCCTGCACGGGGAGCCGGACAGGAAATACAACACATTAATTTTTCAGTTCCAGAACCTTATGTGCACTCAGGTGATTGTTTGCATGATATAGATCGAGGAATGATCTTGTTTCCACATGTCCGTCAAAGAAAGCGGTATTGACCGTTCTTCCGGGATGCCTGCCGTTCAGGCAATCCTCCTGAGTTTTGGATTGAACGACATAAATGTGGGTAAGCACATACTGGGCTCCGTACGGGATGGAGCCGATCCCGGGGATGTTGTTAATCATGCCGTTTGCCCCCCAGTCATGATAGGGAGTCATGAAGGAGAGGTTCTTCAAACTGCTCAGTTTGACCCCTTCCGCACAATGCCAGTAATAGAAGGCCGTATTGCAGAAGAATTCCTCACTGGCATTTCCCCAGCTTCCGTTCGGGCAGGAAAAAATCGTTTCCGGTTTTTTCGTTTTGCTGAAGGAAGGTCGGTAGAGGCAGTGCCATTCGCTGTTTTTCGGCTTCCATCCGAGTTCCTTTCCGAACTGCTCATACCAGTAGACATCCCCTTCATACCATGAGGCGACGATGTAGTCGTTATAATTATGAGAATACGAAGATGACAGCTGCATGATCTGTTTCTGATTCGCGATGCAGACCGCTGTCTGCACACTCCTCTTCGCCATCCGCAGCGCAGGAAGAAGCAGACTCGCGAGAATGGCGATGATTGCAATGACGATCAGAAGCTCAATCAGCGTGAAAAACGGCATGGATGCACGGCCGCCGGCGATGACGCCGCGCCGGCGGGTCACCTTCCTCAGCAGCATTCCTCTTTTTTTCAGGACAGATTTGTGTGTGTTCATGACCAGCACCTCATTCTTCTGTTGGGGGATCGGATCCTCTTTCAGTCAAAACGGAAAAGCCCCTGGAATTCCTCCGGACTGACCTGTTTCCCGTAAGGAGACATCTCGAACAGCTCAGCATGACGCACCTGATTCCCGGCGGGACCGTATATGTGGCAGAGTCTTTCCCTCGCCGAATCTGCTGCCGTACGGAAGCGCTTTCCCCAGTGCTCCATCAGATATTGGACTTTCTCCTCCCAGGAGAGTTTCTCGTGGTCAAAATCTTTCCATTTCCGCTCCCATGCCAGCCATTCATAGAATTGCGAGACATGGCAGTCCAGAATTCTGCACTTTTCTTCCACGACATCGTCAAAGGGGACCACCGCATCCGGACGCAGCGGACGCGGATCCGTGAACGTGTCGTAAAGATATCCGTAGACCGCCTGAATCCCCGGAACAGGGACTTCCGGCATATACATCGGAACACCTGCCAGATAAGAAGCATCCTGCACCAGCGTTGCAACGGCACGGTGATCCGCATGGTAATCACAGGCGCGATGGGTCAGGACAACGTCCGGCTGAAATTCTCGGATGATTTTCAGGATCTCCCTGCGGACTGGGAGCGTCGCTTCCAGTTCACAGTCATGATGATCCAGAATCTGATATTCCCGGATTCCCGCCACGGCGCGGGCGGCATCGGCCTCCTGTCTGCGCCGGAGAGCAAGGGCAGGACCGCTCATGGAAAAATGCCCGCAGTCCCCGTTGCAGACCGACACGAATTTGACAAGATGCCCGGCACGGACCAGTTTGACCGCAGTCCCTCCGAAACGAATGTCCGCATCATCCGGATGCGCGCAGATGACCAGATAGCGGCGTATCATATCGTCATGCCTCCGTTTTTCCGCAGCTGAGCAGCAGTTCTTCAAGAAACCGTTTGGCTTTCAGGATATCCCGTGCCTGTTCAGGACCGGATATTTCCCGTTCGATGATCAGCTCCCCCTTGAAATCCAGTTCGTAAAGTTTGCGG
This sequence comes from uncultured Lentisphaeria bacterium, assembly GCA_905211485.1. Classification (GTDB taxonomy): domain Bacteria; phylum Verrucomicrobiota; class Lentisphaeria; order Victivallales; family UBA1829; genus CAJMAW01. The sequence continues at coordinate 12,689 of CAJMAW010000019.1, forward strand.
ATGATTCTGCGGAAATCAACCGCTCCCTCCCCGATGGGCACCTCCCGGCCCGCCTTGACACCGCTCTGCACAAACGCCGCATCCTTGACATGCAGATTCCGGACATACTTCCCGAAAATTTCCAGCGCATCCACCGGATTCCCGCGCCCGTAAAGGATCAGGTTCGCCGTATCCAGATTGATCCCGAGATTCAGCAGCCCGACCTCTTCAATCGTGCGCAGAAGCGTCACCGGCGTTTCCTGCCCAGTTTCAAACCAGAAGCCCAGCCCCAGCTTTTCACAGTATTCCGCCACATCGTAAATCGCACAGAGAACACGCGGATACTCGGGATCCGACGGATTTTCCGGAATAAACCCGCAGTGCGTGATGATCGCAGGCGCTCCAATCCATTTTGCAAAGTCGGCTCCGCGTTTGAGATCTTCCACTCTCCGCTCTCTCAGATGAGCGGGCACCAGTCCGCAGGTGGCCGGGCCGTACATGGAATTCCAGATGACTTTCCCGGAATATCCCGCCCAGAATGCCGCTATCCGGACTCCCGATTCCAGAGAATCCTTCCGCACCTTCTCCGCCAGTTCAGGCGTCAGGAGTTCCATATTCCAGTTCTGCAGCTGCGCGGTTTTCACGCCGTATTCCGCCATGATCCGGAAGGAATTCTCTTCTTTCCGCAAATAACCGAGAACTCCGATTTCCATCGGGGAATGCCTTTCCGTTCCGTTCATCATAAGACTGCTCCTTTCATTGTTCTTCCCAGCTCCGCATCCAATCGGACGCGCTCAGCATGACATCCTGAATGGGAATGATCCCGGCAGGATCATTGGTTTCCGGCGTCACATAACACGAGCGCAGGGATTCCGGAACCCGTTTCCAGAAACCGGGAAGATCCAGGGACCCGCATCCCATCCTGGCGAAACGGTACCAGCGCCCGTTCACCGATTCCCTGAACCCGGGGCCCGGTTCCGTCCCGATTTCAAAGTCCTTGAGATGAAAGCGGACAATGAAATCCCGGAGCAGTCCGCATGCCTCCGCAGGATCCGACGCCAGACTGATGTTCCCCTGGTCAAACACCATTTTCATCCCCGGAACAGACTGCAGGATGCGCAAGGCGTCCTGAGGCGAAAAAACCGGACTCCCCGTCCCCGCCGCAGGAGTCGTTTCAAACGAGACAAAGATCCCCTCTTCCGCCGCCAGAAGCTGTATTTCGGAATAGAAATCAATCCAGCGGAGAAGAGCATCCTCCCTCGTTGCGGCGCCGACGGCGGAAAACGGAGGCACCATCATTTCAGGCGCTCCCAGGGAAACGGTCTGTTCCAGAAAATCCTGAAAGGCTTCCATCCGCTCCGGGCCGCAGGAGGTGATCCGGGTGTCCAGAGTCGTGAAAGACACAATCCGGAGCCCCGCATCGTCTGCAATCTTTTTCAAGCCTTTTGCGGAATCCTTTCCCGTGTGCGTCCAGTCGATTCCGCTCATTCCGCAGCGGACAGCCGTTTCCGCAATCTTCCGCGGATCGCCGCCCATGGCACAGCTCATCATGCACAGATTCACTTTATGTACTCCTCCTCTTTTACTGTTTTACGCGGAAATTGATTTTTTCCGCAATTCTATGGCAGAGCCTGACCGTCTCCGCCGCATCGGCGCCGCTGCAGATCCCGGACAGGTCTCCCGAGAGCACCGCCTCCGCAAAACCATGAAGCTCATTCCTGTAGGAATTGCACGGCTCCATCCGTTCCTGCAGGACTTCGGCCCCCCGGATCAGAGTGCAGGAACCCGATCCGGAACTCTGGAGAGCGCCTTTTTCAAACCATGCATCGTATCCCTTCCGGAAAGGATATCCGGAAGGAGTCACAAAACCGCCCTGAATCCATACGCGGCAGCGCGGATACTGCAGGACCGCCGAAATCAGATTGCCTCCGAACGTTTCTCCCACAAGCGGATCGACGGAAACATCCTCCGGTTCCCCGAGAGAGAAACGGGCAAAATCAATGTCGTGCGACATCAGGTCAAACAATCCTCCGCCGGATTCCCGGATGAATTCCGCTTTTCTCCAGTCGCCCCAGTCAGGCATGCCCGTCATCCGCCGGAGAAGCATGAATTTCAAGTCCCCCAGCGTATGATCCCGGATATACTGCCGGAGCCGCAGAGCCTCAGGAGAATGACGCATAATGTACCCGACCGCCAGGACTTTTCCAGCCTTCTCCGCCGCTTGAACCATTTCCCGGCATTCTTCCTCCCGGACGGCAAAAGGCTTCTCCACCATGACATGCAGTCCGTGCTCCAGAGCCCGGAGCACCGCCGGACAATGAAGCTTCGTCGGCAAAGCGACGATGCAGGCATCGGCATCCGACCGTTCAAAGGCTTCCCCCATGTCCGTGTAATGCGGCACCCCGGCCACATCCTCAGGGCGGATGAAAACACTTGCGGTATTCCCCCTGATGGACCGGAGCCGTTCCGCTGGCGGATGACAGTCCACAATCCCAGCAAGTTCCGTCAAAGGCTCTTCCAGAATGTTTCCGGCATGGGTCTGCCCCATGAAACCGAATCCGACAAGCAGAATTCTCAATTTTTTCATAACTATTCTCCGGAAAATTATTTTTCCCCCGTTAATTTCTCCTCCAGAAAACGGCGGCGCATTTCATCCAGGAGAAAGCGGATCCCGCTCCAGCGCGGAACGGCCTCGCGAAACACTTTCTCCACCTCTTCTTCGGACATGGAAACCTGAACCAGAGGAACATAGGAATCCAGCTCCTCCGCAAGGGGCTTTACGCAGGTCCGGTAGAATTCCGCATCTCCGAGTTCGGGATCTTCCCAGAAGTCCAGGATTCCGTGCCCGTTTTTATTTGTTGTTTTTTCGCTCTTCCATGTCTGAAGGGCCTGATAAATCAGTTTACGCTTGATTTTCAGCATCTGTTCCGGAGAAATCCTGAACTGAAGACTCCCCCAGGCGGATCTGCCGTGCACGGTGCGGGTGCCGTTCCAGGAAAAAGCGCCGAAGCGGCTCCAGTGTATCCATTCAAAATCCCATGAATCTCCGGGGGCGGGGAGTTTGTTGCAGAAGGGTCTCCATGAAAAGGAAAGGAGAGTCAGGCATCCGTCTTTCAGGAAGACCCGTTCCGTCCGGAGGTCTCCGGGCTGGATCCGCAGCTGCTGGGCTGTCGGGTAGCTTGTGTGCCAGAGACTGCTTGTCCCCTGCTGCGGATCGGTCATGACACAGGTATAGGGCTGCCCTGCCCCGGGTGCCAGATACAGTTCATAAGATCCGGCAGGCTTCAGGAACGCCTCCACCTCCGCCGCATCAGGATCACATTCCCGTATGAGAAAATGAATTCCGTTCTCATCGCAGAAGGCGGAAAAGGCGGTGAAATCGAGAAAACCTTTGGTGCGGGCCTCCTGAATCGCGCCTCCACGGTTCCCGCTGGAAACATCGGTGGCAAGAAAATCCAGTGTCCCGCGGAAGGGACGGTCGAGAAGCTCGAAGGCGCTTCCTTCCGCAGCTGCCCGGGCGTCGGAAAGACCGGAAATGCACTGATCCTGAAACGGGATGAGCAATGTCTTTTTCGCCTGAACGGCAAACAGACCGTTGTAAATGCGTTCCAGTTTTCCTGCCGCCTCATCCATTTTTGCCGTCAACGCGGCTCCGCCGAGACGGGCGATTTCATCGGCTTTCGTATTCATGTCCAGTTCCGGAAATGCCGCGCCGCATTCCTCCAGGGCGTTCCGGAAGGTTTCGAGATTCGATTCCCGGTTCCGGAACAAGACGTTCAGAAGGGCATAGCGGTATTTCTGAACCGGAGTGAAATTCGGATTCGCCGCCAGTTCCGCACTGATCCTCTCCGCATCGGCAAAACGTCCGAGAAAGCCCAGGGCCCGGAGATAATATTCATTCCGCACAAAATCATTCTTCAATGTGCAGTCCTGTTTCCATGCGATGTCCATCAACTCCGCCACCATGGGATAATCCCCGTAATACATGGCATCGGAAACCGGTTTCCGGAAGGCGCCATCCGGCGTATTCGCGGAAAGATACAGCTCCATATACCGGCTCCGGAGTCCGGGATTCCCGATATTGACGTCCAGAAAGAATTCAAATGCCTCGCAGCGTTCCGCGAGGGGCCGTTTTTCGTCCGTGAGCACCCGTTCCGCCAGTTTCCCCGCTTTCCGATACTGGCGGACCGATCTGTAGATTTTTGCCGCATCCAGAAGTTCGCCCGCATCGATCCGAAATGCTGCGGCCTTGTCATACTGACGCGCCGCGACATATTCATCCGCGATCAGCTTCCGGATCCGTGAAGGATTTGCATCCCCGACGCTCCGGTAGATCCCGACGGCCTCGTCAAATTCTCCCAGCCAGGAATACAGTTTCCCGATATTGGCCGCAATTGCGACACGGTCCTCCGGACTCAAATTCTCCAACTTCCACGCCTTGTCCGCCGTTTCAAACGCCTCTTCTTTCCTCCCGGAAAGCAGGAGCGCCTCTGCAAGCTCGTTCAGAATCCGGATCTGGAAATCCTTCCCGATCCCGGGAAGCGCGAGAAGTTTGCGGGAAAGGGCCGCGGCGCCTTCATAATCTGCATTCTGTTTCCATTTCAGGATCAGAGGTATCTGGAGCGGGACAAGTTCATTTTCCGTGAGTCCCGGCAGTGCCGAAGCCTTCTTCACGAGTTCCATCATTTCCGCCGGATCCGTGTTCTTCTGCTTCACCATGCGCATCATGACATTTTCATACATTCTGATCTTCACGGAAGGAGGAAACACAGGAGAATCCTCTATTTCCTTTTCCACCCTCTCCGCTTCTTTCCATCTGGAATTACCCGAAAGAGTTTCGGCCTTTTTCAAAAGAAAGCCCCCGCGTTTTTCCGCCGGGAGGCCTTCTATGGAAGCCATTTCATCATAGATTTCCAGACCTTCTTCAAAATTTCTGATCCGGTGCATGACAATCCATTGCAGTTTGGTCAGCACCGCGGCCTTCTGATCGGGAGTCAAGTCCATATCCGAGAGCATCTTCCTGCTTTCCGAGACGGCGTCCTGATAACGCCCGCAGTCTTCCAGACTCTGCAGCAGACTTCTCCGTACGGAAAACAGCTCCTTCGGATCCAGGGCGGGATGAGAAAGTTTTTCCCGAATCAGAGCGGGAACTTCTTCCAAAGCACCGGATTGTTTTGCCAGGCTGATCCCGGAATCCAGCAGACGCAGAAGGCGTTTCGGATCCCGGGTTTCCTTTTTCAGCGCGTCAAGAGACTGGAACCCTTCCGCGAATTTTCCTTCTTTCTCCGCCAGACGGACGGCATCCAGTCTGTTGTTGAACTCCGTGTTGGAAAGCGGATCCGGCCGGACAAGCGCATCCGCAGACTTTGCTGCGCCAGAAGAGGACTCCGGCGCCGCAGCGGAGGACTCCGGCAGGAGGGCGGAAAACAGGAGAAGCATTGTCAGACAGCAGGCAGAAAACAATGATTTCATATCACAGTCAATCCTTCTTTTCGGACGGCTCGTTTTGAAGAGATTCACGCAGTTTCAGAATGTGCCGGATCATTTCCAGACGGATGGTATTCAGATTATCGGAAACGGAATTGATTTCCGCGAGGAACTGCAATGCTTTTCCCGCGTCATAACGGACGTTCAGGGCCGGAGAATCCATAGCCCTGGAGGCCAGAGTCTTCAACAGCGTGGCATAGCGGATGTCGTCGACACCTTCCCGGAATCCTTCCCATTGAAGGGTGTCGATGACTCCGTCATGGGATCCGTAAGCAAAGACCATGGGTTTGTATCCGCGCGAACGGTCGTTGTACGGCCCCAGATGATGCGCATAATTGCAAATGGCGCTGTAATTGGCCAGATAGGGAGTAAGCCCGTACTGACGGCGGTTGAACGCCGGATTCTCCACTCCCACATGCTGCTGGGCATACCATGCGACATGCGCTTTCCCGACAACATTCCATTTCCCTGCCGCATCCGCATCCTCAGGCGGTCTGGAATGGTTCACGAAATCATAAAAGTATCCTGATGTGTAAAACACCGTGTCCGTCCCTGCGATGATGAAGCGGAACCCTTCGTTCTGGAAGGCCCGGAAAAACGGACGGGACTGTTTCAGCCATTTTTCCCCCGGTTCATCGCCGAGACCGAGGAAAACCCGGTTGTGCCCGAGCAGTTCTTCATAACACTCGCGTTCTGTTCTGGCATCCCTGGCAAGGAGGAGCGGATTCCCGCTGTCGCGTGTGGAAGGCATGGCAAAGATCAGATCCGTGCGCAGACCGGCTTCCTTCATGAGTTCGATCTGACGTTCGTATTCATAACTTCCCACCGTGGCGTAACCGCGGATCCAGTGAAAGTCCTGATTGTGCGCTTTCAGATTCTTCATGATGGCGAGCATTTGCTTTTCCGCAAGAGAAAAATCACCGCCGTTTTCCTCGGCAATCATGGATAATGTGATATAATTGTACTCTGTGACCAGAAAGTCCTTCTGCAGGTCGAAGGCAGTTTTCGGCGCGGGAAGAACAAAGGGAAGCACTCTCAAAACGACGGGAACGGATCCGATTGTCCTGCCGTCGCGAAGCATCAGAATATTTCCCTGGTAAGAGCCCTCTCTGATCTGCTCCGTCACATGCGCGGTCAGGAAGAACTGTTTGAACGCACCTTCTTCCAGTGTGACCGGACGCAGTTCGGAAGCGTCGCGGAAATCCGCCTTCATGGGGGCGAAAGGATAGGTCGCGCGGTAGTGATCGGGGAAGCGGAGGTTGAAGGAGGAAGGGGGAGTCAGCCACTGATAGGATACGGATCCGTCAAGAGGGGAAGTGAGTCTGGCATAATTGGCTGGGTTGTCGCGGTCCACACGGATCAGGTCCTCGTCATTCAGGAGGAGCTCAGGGACGAGTTTAAGCCCGGAATCTCCGAAATAGCTGTACCAGGCGTTCCCGTTCTGATACCAGATCTTCACAACCTTGAGATCCAGGTTTTCTGTCGGAAAAATGTCTCCAGATTCATTTTTGAATTCCCCCGTCCGGAATTCCACTTTCCCGAGATCTTCAAACGGATACACGACAAAGGATCCGGGTTCGTATTCCTCCTTCGCGGCAATGATCTTGACCTTTCCCATGGGGGTTCCGTCCAGCGGATAGGCGTCTTCCAGACGCTGCAGATCGCTCATCGGCGGGACGGCGTAAAAACCCGCGACGGCCTCTTCCGGCAAATCTTTCAGGTCCAGTGCGCAGCGGACGGCGTTGATTTTCTTTTCCCGGACGCCGCCGCCGTCCATGTCCCGGAGAGAGCCGAGATAACGGCGCAGAGCGGCGGGGCGGACCGTTTCCGCAAGCTCCGGAAGTTTTTCCAGATATTCCCCCGCCTCTTCGGCGGAAATCCTTTCCACCTGAGAAAAAAGAGCCGCCGCACTCCCCCATCCCCCCAGAAGCGCGGATAAGAGCAGAAAAAGGATAAGACCGTTTCCTTTCATCATCGCCGGAACCTTTTCTTGTTTTTTTACTTACTGTGAAAAATGAAGCTTGAAATGCAGCAGGGACCGATCGTCTTCCAAATCGTTCATGAAACGCACCGTGTAATCCGCTTTTCCCGGCTGTTTCGCCACATCGAGTTCAAGGAAGGAATAAAACGGGGTGTTGATATAATACTTCTCTCCGCGGTGCAGGCTCAGGATTGCGAGTTCCTTTTTCCCGGCTCCCAGCAGACTGCGGAGAGGAAACCAGACCGATTCCGTGCCGTTCCAGACAAAATCACACGGTTCCGGCACAGTGTCCATCGGGCCGTTTTTCCCGAGCCAGCAGATGTGGGTGCCCCGAGCGGACAGAAGTTCCAGGCGGTTGTCATAGAGATCCTTCACCATGGACGCCTCATAGGCCAGAGGAATGTCCGGCATACGGACTCTGAGATACCAGTCATAGGCCTCTCCGATTCCCTCCCGGTACCGTTTCTGAGTTTCCACTTCTTCCAGGTACCGGAGAACGGAGTCCGGATGTTCCGGATAGGGCGTTTCGTATTCCTCAAAGTCAAAATCTCCGAGGCAAACGGCGGCGACGCCTTTTGCTTCCAGGAGAAAATGCGTCTTTCCGTCGAACGGGAGCGCTTTCCCCGGGGAGTGAACGCCGGGACGACAGAGTGTCAGGAGCGCGTTCTCCGGGGAAAACCCGAGCGCCTCCCAGTCAATCAACGGGTTCACTTCAACGGCACGCTCCGAGAAGTTTGCATAGATGCACACGGCCTTTCCCTCGCTGAACATCAGGTAGTGCGAGATTTTTTCCTCTTTCGGGAAAATGCCCGAACAGTTGTAATCGCATCGGACCTCAAGATCCCGTTCCCGGCGCAGCAGACGCCAGAGTTTCCAGAGGGGACGGAAATGGAAGTCGGAAACTCCCGGAGCCGGCGGATGCGCCAGCGAAGACGAAGGGAACTCCACCCCGAGAGGCACATGCGGACTCTGCCCCGTTGCCGCGAGGAAGGGACGCATGACCGCCTGTCCGTATTCCGGGAATGCCGCAGTCCACATGGTGCCCGGGCAGACCGCTGCCATGGAATAAAGCGAATGCTCCTCCCTGCTCCGGATCAGCAGCCCGTGTTCTCCTTCACCGGAGACGTATCCATCCACGATTCCTCCGGTCATGCCGATGGCGGAGAAGAGCGGCCCGGTATGGGAGAAGAACAAGCCCTCCGGCCCCACGGTTTCCCGGATCCTGCGCAGCGTCCTGTAATGACGCAGGAAATTGATTCTCCCCCCCTGGAAGGATTCATTCGGCGGGGTGACGCAGTGGTAAGGGCCGCCGTAATCCATATAAATGCCGTCTTTGTTCACCTGCAGCAGTTTCGGGAACCAGGAGGCGGCGTATTCCTGGACGGAATCCTCATTGCCGCGGAGATACAGCATCAGACGGAGTCCCAGGGAATGCGCCTGATCGGCCATCATCCGGAAACGCTCCGGATCATAGGGTTCGCCTCCGTTCTGGGGGTCGAAACGCCAGGCGTCATGAAGGATCAGCACATCGGCGCCCGCGTCCGCAATGGCTTTCAGCGTTTCCGGATCGGGGCAGCGCTTTGCGGTATCCATGTAATGAAACATGGCCAGAGGCGGCTGGCGGCGGCTGCGCGGAGCGGGTGCAACGACGAAGCCCCAGGTGTTGCGCCACTGCCACGGTCCGATTTCAGGAGTACAGCAATGCTTCTGGAAATTCCAGCGGATGACGGGATCTTTGCCGGCCCAGCGGATGGATGATTCATTGCCTGCGGAATAGGGCCCCGGAGTGTTGTCCCCCTGCATGAAGAGTTCGACGTAGCACGAAGGACCGAGCGCATCCTCCCCGGACCAGAGATTGAAGCCGACCATGGGAAGGATCCCTTTTTCAGCGATTCTGTCGTCACCGCGCTGTAGTCCGCGTTCCGGGGCGGCGGTCTGGATGAGTCTGCCGTCCACTGTGCCGGGGCGGTAGTTCAAGTTCCAGCGCAGTCTCTCAAAGCTCCGGGTATCGAGTTCGCATTTCAGTTCAAATTCTGAGATCGGCGGGGGCTGGCAGGAATCGCTCATGAAAAAGGCATCGGTCAGGAGAATGCCGTCATGGTACAGTTCATGGCGGAGAGAGAGGTGGAAATTTTCTTGTATTTTCCCGTTCTCTCCCCGGAGAACGAGTTTCTGGAAGGAGAGGGTGTTTCTGTCCTGTTCCTCCCAGTGGAAGACGGCGCTTTCCCCGGGAAGAAAGGCGGGAACGAGGACTTCCCCGCTTCCCAGAACAATCCGCAGAGACATGGGCGACTTCAGCAGATTTCTGTTTTCCAATTCAGAAGGAAGCACTAGCGATTCCAGCATCCCGGCATCGGAAAAGGCAAAGTCCGAGCGATTGGCTTTAAAGACAAACTTCGTCATGAATTCTTTACTTCTTTCTTTTTTTCTTTATCACTACGGCAACATTCAGATCTTTTGCGAAGATAGTATTCCGGGAAACTGGATTCAAGAAGATAAAAAGGTATATTTCTGCTAAAAACAGGTATATCCAGGTTCATCGGGGAGATTCAGGATGAAAACACTTTTATACTACTGGCATCTTTCATCGCAGCATCCTTTCGATTTCACGATGCAGTTCTTTGAGAAGGACATCTGCCTCCCCGAACCGGACCTGCACAGTGATATTCATTTGATCGTCGTTCTTTCCGGTTCTCTTCGCATCCGGAATGACAATGAGTTTCTTCAGCTGAGGCCCGGGGATTTTGTTCTGACCGCCCCCTGGGTCCTGCATGGATCCAATACGATGACAGGGGGGACCCGACTCTTTGTGCTCACCATCGAAACAGCAGCTCTTCTTGAACACATGCTCTGTCAGAAGGAAAGGCTCCTATCGCTCCTCTTCTGTCCTGAGGCGCTCAGGAAAAAGTGTCTGATAAAATGCAGTCTTTCCCCCTTTGTGAAGAAACTCCTGCAGAGTTTTGAAAGCTGTGAGCAGGAGGAGGAAACGATGCGGACCATGCGCCGCTGGCTGGCAATTCAGACCTTTTTTGTTGATCTGCTCTCGGGACTGACGGATTCGGATTTCCCCGTTGTGTCCACGGAAAATTTCCGGAAAATCGAGCCGAGTCTGACACGGATTTCAGAGGGAAAGGCATTGTCCCTCCACGAAGCGGCGGCCCTTTGCCGGATCAGCGTCAGCTACTTCAGTCATCTTTTCAAAGAAACAATGGGCGTTCCTTTTTCCGTCTATGAAATGCGCAGCAGGCTGAATCATGCGGCGATCAGACTTCAGCAGGGAATTCCGGTCAAGGAAGCGGCGCAGGAGTTTTCTTTTTTTGACTCCAGTCACTTTTCAAAGATTTTCATCCGTCAGTTCGGGATTTCCCCAGGGAAGTTCAAATCGGGGCGATATCCACTCGATGAGATCTGAAAAAATTCCCTTTCCCTGCCGCGGGGGGTCCTGCCTGGATTTCTCATCAGGGAGGGGATGGGAGGGAAAGAACTTTTTTCCCCTCTGGAAAAGACTCTCTTTTCACGCCCGGAATCTTTCTTTTTCCCTCCTCCTCCGGGGAAAAGGCCGGACTCCGGCAGGAGAATACGACACTTCCTTGCGCTCTTTCCGTCCGGGAACAGACTCCTGATTCGCATGGTTCAGAATCAAAACGTGCAGCCGGCACGGGAAGAGAGGAGAGCCTATCCGTAATTTTCCCGTTTCCCCCTGCCTGCGCGGAGGCGGCATCGGAATGGGAATCATGACAAACGCATGGGATTGGCGGAGAGAAAGGGATTCGAACCCTTGGAGGCTTGCGCCTCTGCGGTTTTCAAGACCGCCGCCTTAAACCACTCGACCATCTCTCCGAACCTTGCCTCCCTGTCCAGAAGGCACCCACTATTTTAGCACAAAATCCCTCCTTTTGCAAGGACTGCTCTCAAAAATTCCTCTTTTCCCCATCTCTTTTTCTCTCTTCCCTTCTCTTCTGTTTTCTTCCGAAGAATTTCATAAAAACCTTCGGGAAAAGCTTGAAAAACGAAGAACATTTGGTTATATTACAAAATAACGGAGTGTTATTATGAAAAAATACAGCAGAGAAAACGCCGCCGGACCGGCCAGAAAATTCAAGGCTCTGGGACATCCCGTCCGACTCTGGATTGCAGAACAGCTCCTGGGGGAAGAACATTGCGTCCACGAATTCGTCGAACAGACGGATCTGGATTTTTCCACAATTTCCCAGCACTTGAATGCACTGAAGGATGCTGGTGTCCTTGCGGATGAAAAACGCGGAAAACATGTTTTCTACCGCCTGAAATGCGAATGCGTCCGGAAGTTTCTCGAATGCGTCGCCGAACATCAGGCCAAAGGACAATGCCGTAACGCGGAATGAAAAACAGAAAGACAAGCGGACAGAGAGGGAATGAATCCGCAGTCTACTGTTTTCTAAATTCATTTTCAAAAAGAAACGAATCACGATCACTCAGGCGAAAATTCAAATTTTTCATCAGTAACGGGGGAAAGGAAACACATGAAAACAGTCATCATCGGCGGCGTGGCGGCAGGAGCCGGCGCGGCGGCGCGTCTGCGCCGACTGGACGAACAGAGGGAAATCATCCTGATTGAGCGGGGCAAATCCATTTCCTATGCCAACTGCGGGCTGCCCTATCATCTGGGCGGAGTCATAGCGGAAAGGGAAAGACTTCTGGTCATCCAGCCGGAAAAATTCGCGGCCCGTTTCCGCGTGGATGTCAGAACGGAGCACGAGGTCCTGGACATCGACAGAAAGCAGAAACTCCTGAAAATCCGCTCTGCAGAGGGAACGGAATATACAGAGTCCTATGAGAAACTTCTGCTCGCGACCGGCTCGGTACCAGTCGATGACGGAACTTTCAGCGGGAAAGAGAATCCGCGTGTTCTGCATCTCTGGACCCTTGCCGACATGGACCGCGTGATGGAGCGTCTCAAAGAGGGGGCCAAACGAGCCATCATCGTCGGGGCAGGCTTTGTCGGACTGGAAACGGCGGAGAATCTGAAGGCGCGGGGACTGGAAGTCACCATTCTCCAGCGCGGGAACCATGTGCTGCCGACCCTCGATCCGGAAATGGCGTCGGGCCTGACAGAGGAACTTCTGCATACGGGGATCCACATCCGTTTCGGATGCAAGGTGCGCCGTTATCAGGATCTGGGGAATTCCGTCAGGGTGGAACTGGAGAATCCGGAAGGGGAATGCCTCGAAGCGGATCTGGTCATTGTCTCCACAGGGGTGCGTCCGAATTCGGATCTTGCGAAAAAGGCGGGGCTCGCGTGCGGAGAACGGGGGCATGTCTCCGTGGACGAGCACCTCCGGACTTCGGATCCGGACATCTATGCGGGGGGAGACGTGGTGGAAATCACGGATTCCCTTTCCGGGGAAAAGACCGCCGTCCCACTTGCCGGCCCCGCGAACAGACAGGGGAGAATCGCCGCCGACAATCTCGCCGGAATCACGGACTCGGTCTACCGCAGGAGTCTCGGCACAAGCACGCTCAAGGCGGGACGCCTGACCGCAGCATCCGTCGGGGTCACCGAAACCCGTCTGAAAGCCATGGGAAGGCCTTTCCGGAAAATCTATCTGCACCCTTCCTCGAACGCGTCCTACTACCCCGGAGCGGCACGGCTCGACATCAAGCTGATCTTTGAAGAGGACGGCAGCATCCTCGGTGCCCAGATCGTCGGCATGAAGGGAGCGGACAAACGCATCGACGCCATCGCGCAGGCCATGAGAAACGGTCTCAAAGCGCCTCAGCTCGGGGAACTGGAGCTTGCGTATGCGCCGCCTTATAATTCCGCAAAGGATCCTGTCAACTTCGCGGGATTCATCGCGGAAAACGTCCTCACAGGACGAAGCGACGTCGTCTACCCGGACAGCATCCCCGGAGACGCCCTGATCCTGGATGTCCGCGAACCGGAGGAAAACGCTCTCGGAACTCTCCCAGGAGCGATCAACATCCCGCTCGAACAGCTCCGGGACAGACTCGGAGAACTGGATCCCGCCCGCCTGACCGTCACCTTCTGCCAGGTCGGACTCCGCGGCTATCTCGCCGAACGCATTCTGAAACAGCACGGCTTCCGCGCCGCCAACCTCTCCGGAGGATGGATCACATGGAAAATGTTCCATCCGGAAAAATCCATTCCCTCACAACCCTCACAGCCCTCACAGGCGCAGTCTTCTCCCGCTCTCAGCGGGAATTCCGTAGAAGCTCCGGAACCGCATGGAGGAGGGAAAGAAGGAAGCGCGAGGGGAAATTCCGTCTCCCGGGCGGAGGCAATCACGCTTGACGTACGCAGTCTGCCCTGTCCCGGACCGGTTGTGAAACTGAAAGCCGCGATGAACGGAAGCGCTCCGGGAACCGCCGTTCACGTGCTGGCCTCCCCCTCCTTTGAAGGAGATCTGATTCAATGGGCGGAAAGCGGAAACTTTGAACTCAGGAATCTGCTCCGGAAAGAGGAATGGATTGAAGCGGATGTATTGAAACCTCTTTCCGGGGATTCTTCCTCGGGGAACGGATCCGGAATTCCGCACGGGAAGCCGGGCGGAGAAGGCTGCTCCGGAGAAATCTGCCGCATGCCCGGAGGGAAAGCCCCCGCTCAGTCTGCGGCGATTGTCCTTTTCAGCAACGATTTCGACAAGGCCATGGCTGCCATGATTCTTGCCAACGCGTTTGCCGCCGCCGGAATGAAGGTCGGAGTCTTCTTCACTTTCTGGGGACTCTCCGTGCTGAGAAAAAATCCGGAACGGGCGCTCAGAAAAACTCTGACGGAACGGCTCTTCGGGTTCATGCTGCCTTGCGGAGCGGAAAAACTGGCCCTTTCCAAAATGAATATGATGGGGTTCGGAACCCAGATGATGAAAGGAGTCATGAAACAGAAAAAGGTCATGAGTCTTCCGGAACTGATCCGTTCCGCACGGGAAGCCGGAGTGCGTTTCATCGCCTGCGAAATGGCCATGGACGTCATGGGAATTTCCAGAGAGGAACTGATCGAGGTCGATGAAGTCGCGGGAGCGGCCACTTTTGCCGCCCTCGCCGGGAAAAACGGCCCCACACTCTTCATCTGATCGTCCGCCGGATTGAAAAACAAAGAAAAATTGAAGAAATCATGCGGCCCATGAATTTCATGAAAACTCATGGGAACTTATGGGGACATCATCCGCTCACGCCTCTCAGGCCGTTCATACGGCTTATGTTATGCGCCTCACAGGGCTTATGGGTGGTGGTGACAGGGGGGAGAGATGGATGATGCACCGGAGAATGCGGGTGGTGGACTCCCCGTTGCCCCCCGCGTGCCGCCGGGCGGAAGAAGAGTATTTCGCCCTGTTTCCGATGGACGGAAACGGAAATGGATTCTTTTTGAGAAATCAAATAGGAAACAAACATCACAAGAAGGAGAATCATCTCATGAAAATCGCGGTCACCTGTGAAAACAACGAAGTATTCCAGCATTTCGGGCATACCCCGGAATTCGCAATCTTCACTGCGGAAGGAGGAAAAATCCTGGAGGAAAAACGTCTTTCTTCCGGCGACTCCGGACACGGCGCACTCGCCACATTGCTCGCCGATGAAGAAATCGACGTCCTGATCTGCGGCGGCATCGGCGGCGGAGCCATCAACGCACTCACACAGCTGGGCATCCAGGTCGTCGGCGGAGCCGAAGGCAGCGTCCGTGAAGCGGCACAGGCTTTCCTGAACGGATCTCTGAAAGCCCGGTCAGACTTCCGCTGCAATCATCACCACCACGGCGGAGAAGGAGAAGAGGGTCCGGGATCCCACAGTTGCGGAAATCATTCCCACGGATGCGGAAACCATTCCCGCAGCTGCGGAGGCTGAAGAGAAGAATAAAGAAAAAGAGTGAGAAGATCCTGATGCGCCGCACACTTTTTTTCTCTCACCCTTTCTGATCTCCAGATCATCCCTCCCCCCTCTCCGGAGAGAGGCAGGACGGTCAGGTTCTCTTAAGAATCCTCTCTTTCCGCCTCTCTCTCTTCCGGAGGGGCAGAAGGAGAGGCCTCTTTTTTTCTTATCCCCCTTCCCCGCCGACAGCGGACGGGGGACAGAACAGTTTTCCCCGAAGACCACTCCCGGAGACTGTTCCCGGAGACTGTTCCTGCATGGAGGGAAAAAGCTTCCGGGATCTTTTCCTAAATCTTCTTCTCTCCGCATCCCGGCTGTATTTTCAAGAGAAAAAGACTTGAATATCCTCCTTTCCCGTGTCATCTTACAGCCAAAGGACCGGATCCATCCCTTGTGCGCCCGATCCCGGAGATCAATTCATCAGAAGGAGAAGGTGAAAAAGCCGGAGGATTCCGGAAGAAAAGCAGTTCCGCTTCCGGGGAAGGACGCTGTGCCCCCGGGGAAAGGCTCTGATTCCGTGCCATCCGGAGAAGTCGGCACCCCGGGAACAGGAATCAGCCGTTTCCAGACCACCGGGAGGCGGAAAAATAAAATACCGCCGCGGCAGCAGAAGAAGGGGTAAGGAAGAAACGGACGGGAGAAGAGAACAAAACAATACGGAAAACAGTCTAAGTCTTGGGAAAAACACTGCGGGAGTGAGTTTGTCTGCCGCAGCGGGAACAAATGGAAAAGGAGAAAAGCGAGAATGCATGTGGGATTCACGGAAATTTTAGTCATCGTGCTTTTCATTCTTCTTGTATTCGGGGCGAAACGCATTCCGGAGCTGGCAAGAGCACTGGGGAGAGCGTCTTATGAATTCAAAAAGGCCAAGGAATCTCTGAGCACGGAAGGCAGGGAACTCATGGATGAAGCGGAAAAAGCCGCGGAAAAAGAGGATGCCTCGGCAAAGAAGGAAGAGCAGGAGAACGGAACGAAAAAAGCATGACTTCACAGGATCCTCTTCCGGAAAACACATTGATTGCGCATCTGGAAGCGCTGCGGAAGATGCTGATTTCATGTCTGACAGCGACAGCGCTTCTCTATCCGGCCGGCTATTTTCTCAGTTCGGCGCTGATTGATTTTCTCGTGCGCTGGAGTTTCCCCGAATCCGGAGAAACGACGCTGTATTATTTCGCTCCGATGGAGGTTTTCTGGGTACAGCTGAAACTGGGGCTGATTCTGGCGCTGATTCTGGCCTATCCGTGGAATCTTCTTCAGCTTTGGCGCTTTCTGCAGCCTGCGCTGTACCGGGAGGAGCGGAAGCTTCTGGGATTCTGGATTGTCTTTTCCTCGCTTCTTTTTTTTGCGGGGATGGCGTTCTGCGTGGGGCTGATTCTGCCGATGCTGATGAAATTTTCCCTGGGCTTCGCGACACCGGAACTCAAACCGATGCTCGGGCTCTCCCAATTTCTGCATCTTGCGGGCTGGCTGATGCTGGCGTTCGGGATCATGTTCCAGGCACCGATTCTGGTGCTGTCGGCAGTGCGCTTCGGTTTTCTGAGCACGGCGTATCTCCGTGCGAAACGGCCGTATGTGATGACTGCGATTCTGATCGTCGCCGCAGTGCTGACGCCGCCCGACGTGGTCAGCCAGCTGGCGCTGGCGATTCCCACCTGGCTGCTTTTCGAGCTGGGGCTCTTCTTTGCAAAACACATCGAACGGAAAGGAATGAAGGAAGATGATGAACAGACGTGATTTCCTGAAAAGTGCATTGACAGTCGCCGCCCTGGCTCCCATTGTCCGTCTTGCGGCGGAAGAGGGAGCGCGAGAGGCTCCCGGGAAGGAACAGACCCCCGGAGGAACTGCAGACGGACTCGTCTCCCGCCGCCGTTACAAAAACAGCGACCTGACACTCCCCCTCCTGGGATTCGGCATGATGCGCCTCCCCCGCACAAAAGACGGCCAGATCGACAAGCAGACCGCTCAGAAGATGATCGATCAGGCCATGGCCGCGGGATTGAATTATTTCGACACCGCATGGCCGTATCATGGAGGAAAAAGCGAACTCTTCGCAGGAGAAGCTCTCTCCAAATATCCCCGCGAATCGTATCTCCTCGCCGACAAACTCCCCGTCCGGCAGATCAAAACCCTGCGGGAAGCCGAACAGATCTTCAACGAACAGCTGAAAAAATGCAGAACGCCGTATTTCGACTTCTATCTGCTGCATGCGTTGAATGCTTCGGGATGGAAAACGGTGGAACGGCTCGGACTGTACGACTTCGTCAGAAAAATGCGCGATGAAGGGAAAATCCGGAAAATCGGCTTCTCCTTCCACGACACTCCCGAAGTCCTGAAGACAATCGCTTCCGCCCATCCGTGGGACTTCGTTCTTCTCCAGATCAATTATCTGGACTGGTACAACTACCGTTCCAGAGAACAGTATGAAATCGTCACGGAACTCGGGATCCCGGTGCTGGTCATGGAGCCCCTGCGCGGCGGAACGCTTGCGTCTCTCACGCCCGCGGCATCGAAAATTCTGAAAAGCTCCGCTCCCGATGCTTCCACCGCCTCCTGGGCGCTCCGTTATGCGGCATCGCTCCCGAACGTGCTCTGCGTCCTTTCCGGCATGACCGAGGAAGCCCATCTCCAGGACAATATCAGAACCTTCACTCCTTTCAAAGCGCTCTCCGATTCCGAACGGATGACTCTCAACTCCGCCCTCGCGGCCTACCGGAAAACCGATTCCATCCCCTGCACCGCATGCAATTACTGCGTCCCCTGTCCCGCAGAGGTGCAGATCCCACATGTTTTCGGAGCCTACAACCAGTACAAAATCAGCGGGGACAAGGCGGCTTTCCAAAAGGAAATCGCCGCCCTCGTGGAAGGACCGTCCGCCTGTGTGGACTGCGGAACATGCATCAAAAAATGCCCTCAGCATATCGAGATCCCGGCAGAACTCAGACGCGTCATCAGCGCCCTGAAGTAAGCCGCTTCCGCGTCGTCCGGGGCAAAATCGTCTGCGGATGATTTTCTCTCCACGATGAATGAAAAAAGGCAAAAGAGAAAAAAAAGACAAAAGAGAGACCGTGTGAGTTTTCCATCCCACAGGGTCTCTCTTCTTTCCCGAAACAAGAGAAGAAAAGTCTTTTGCAAAAGTCCTTCCCCGCCATCACGGCGCGGGCCAAGAGCATGTCAGTCCCCTCCCTCCGATACGGCGGAAAGGGCGTCTTT
>CAJMAW010000020.1 GCA_905211485.1 uncultured Lentisphaeria bacterium
GGCGGCGAGGACCCCAAAGTAGCCGTAGTCGAGATAGGAGGCTTTGTTTCCGACGGTTCCATTGAGGGCTTCGATCATGTCCATGCAGGAAAAATAGGAGGCGAATTTCACGTCGTCAAGCAGATCTGCGAGCATGTGGCGGGCGAGGAACGCGGCCTGTTTCCGGGGAGTCCATGCGCCGCCGCGGAGGGCGCCTGCGCCGTCGTCGCGGGACTGTGCGCCGGTTTCCCCCTGAATGATTTCCAGAGCCGGATTCAGACGTTTGCAGAAGGCGCGCAGATAGCGTACCCGGTCGAATCCGGCCTTTTCATCCGTGGAGTAGGCGTGATAGGAAAAGGCGTCGATGAGCCCGGCTGTGTTTCCGGAGGAGAAGACGTCGCTCAGCCATTGCATTCCGGAACCGCAGAGGACTCCGCCGATGACTTTCGCATCCGGATCCGCCGCCTTGAGCGTCTTTGCCGTAAGAGCGAGCAGTTCTCCGTACTCTTTTCCTGAGACGCCGTGTTTCCAGCACCAGATGCCGTCGGGTTCGTTCCAGACTTCGTAGTAGCGGATGCGTCCTTTGAAATGTCCGGCGAAAGCGGAGACGTAGCGCGTCCAGGCTTTCTTCTGCTCCTCCGTTTTGACGGGAGGGCAGCCGACTGCCCCGAACACTTTGGCAGCCTCCGCATCGTAAAGTCCGTTCCCGTAACAGAGGCAGACCCAGGGCTGAAGTCCGCGTTTGAGAAGATTGTCCACAATCGAATCCACCCACGCGAAGTCGAAACGCCCCGGAACGGTCTCCGTGCGCGCCCAGCCCGACTGAATCCGGATCCATTTGACTCCGAGTTCGGCGACTTTGTCATAGGCTTTTTCCGGGTCGAAGACGTTCCGGTCCAGTTTCTCGAATCCGAGTCCGATCCGCGAATGTTCGATCTGAGAGGAATGAATGGGGGCGACGCTTCCAGTTTTTTTCAAAGGTTTCATGGCCTCTTCTGCATCCTTTTTTTTCTTTCTTTTTACCGATATCCGGTCCTTGCGGCAAATCCCTGTTGTTTCCCCCTTCAGACGGAGGAGGAAGCGGCGGGTTGGAGCCGGTAGTATTTTTGCGATCCGGCGGGACGAATGTCGGTGAGCGTGTTGTTGTAATGGCGGAGATTCGTGCGGACGTAGGGATGTTTTTTCAATTCCTCCTCGCGCAGTTCGATGCCGAGTCCGGGGCGCTTTCCGATGAGCATTTCGCCGTTGCGGATGACGAGCTCTTCATCGGAGATGTCCGCGCGGTAGGGGACGTCCGAGAACATGGTTTCGAGCCTTGCGAAATTCGGAGTGCATGCCGCAAGCTGAAGGGTTGCCGCATTCGCCACCGGGCCGGAAGGATTGTGCGGACAGAAGGGAATGTGACGCGATTCCGCCATGGAGGCGATCATGCGCATTTCCAGAATTCCGCCCGCATGGGAGACGTCCGGCTGAACGAAGTCGGCGCATTCATGTTCAAAGAACGTCCGGTACTCGTAGCGGTTGTAGAGACGTTCGCCGGCGGCGATCGGGACGCGGCTGCGGCGCTTGACTTCCGCGAGCGCTTCGGGACTGTCGGGGGGGACGGGTTCTTCAAACCAGTAGACGTCGAATTCCTCCAGATGCCGGGCGATGCGCAATGCGGTCGGGATGTTGAATCTCCCGTGTCCTTCGATCAGGAGCTCCATGTCGCTTCCCGCCGAGCGCGAGACCTCCCGGACGCAGCGGACGGCGCGCTCCAGTTCGTTCTTCTCCAGTTCCAGCCACGCTTTCCCGAAGGGATCCCACTTGACTCCCCGGAATCCGGCTTCCCGCGCAGCAACGGCTTTTTCCGCGAATTCCTCCGGCGTTTTCGCGGGTGCGAACCAGCCGTTGACATAGCAGGGAATCGAATCGCGGACTCTGCCGCCGAGAAGTTCAAAGACGGGGACTCCGAGCGCCTTGCCCTTGATGTCCCACAGCGCCATTTCGATTCCGGCGAGAGCGCTCATCAGGACGGGGCCGCCCCGCCAGTATGCGTCGCGGTAGCAGTCGCGCCGGAAGAGTTCGATGTTTCCCGGATCCGAGCCGATCAGATAGTACTCCAGATCGTGTATCGCCGCTTCGACGGTCTGTTCCTTGTATTCGAGGGTGGCTTCTCCCCAGCCGTGGAGTCCGTCCGTGTCGGTTTCCACTTTCACGAAGACCCAGTTCGTCCGGTAGCAGTTGCAGAGGAAGGTTTTGACAGCTTTGATTTTCATTTTTCAAACTCCAGAATCAAGAGGGATTCCTTCCCCATTCTGATTTGCAGGCTTCCGTCTTCTTTTCCCGGGGAGACTTCGTATTCACCCGTTCCGTCGTGGCTCAGAAGACGTTTTGCATCCGGAACGCGGAGCGTGGTTTCCGCAGCTCCGGAGGAAAGGGTGGCGTCTTCCGGAGTCAGGACGACTCCGATGCGGTTTTCCGTTTCAAAAACATGGTGGAGGATCTCGGAGGAGGAGTTTTCCGCTCCGAGCGTGTCGCGGAACTCCCCGTTCAGGATCAGAGGCGCGTATTTTGAGCGGAGACGGTTGACTTCGGCAAGATAGGCCTTGTAGTTCGGCGCGGCGTCAATGCTTGCGCGGCAGCGGTAGATTTCGACGTCGGAGCGCAGGCCGTTGACGACGGCGAGATTGACTCTCCGGCGGACGTCGCTGTCGTCCCGGATTTCCCTGTCCGTCGTGACAAGTCCCGGGATGACGTAGCGCGCCACGTTCGGCATGAACGGCTTCGACGGTCCGACAAGTCCATGCACATAATCCGCATATTGAGCCGTCACGTCCGAAATGATTTCGATCCCGAAACTCATTTCCGGCCGCCGGCTCTTGACGTAGTCCCTGAGTTCCCTGAGCATATCCCTCTTTGCCCGGATCATTCCCATGAACGGCACTTCATGTCCGTGCGAGGGATCGCAGCACGGAACCGAAGGCGCATAGCCGAGCTGATCGAAAAACACTCCGTCCGCTCCCAGGTCCATGGCAAGGTCCGCAAGTTTTTTCAGCACCTCGTGCCACTCCCGGCAGGCGGGGCAGGCGACCGTGAAGTTCTTGTTGCCGAACAGTCTCAGCGCCGTCCCGTTCCCCCCGAATGGATAGACTTCCTGATGTTCCTGGCCGTTCATGCGCTTCAGACTGATCCTGTGGCCGGTGCTGCGGTAGAATTCCGTCGCCATGTCGATGAGCTGGCCGTTGAAGTAGAGAATGAGTTTTCCGCCGCGGCGGCGGAATTCGGCGATCTGGGCTTTCAGCGCCTCGAAGCCGCCCTGTGTTTCATCGCAGACGTATTCCGGATACATGGAGTCGTGTCCGGCGCTGTGCCAGCCGAAGAGAAAGAGCGTGTCGATTCCTGCGCCGAGTCCCGCCTCCAGAAGTTCCGGGAGCTGGTCGTAGCGGTAGAGAATCTTGCCGTACTGATGGCGCAGAATGATCCGCTGCCAGCCGCGGAGTTCCCGGACAGACTGCGGGATTTCCGGCCGGACATACCAGCTTTTCAGCCATTCCCTGTAAATGTCCGCCCCCCTGTGCCACGTGCCGTTGTAGAGCGCAAGCACGTACCCGGAGATCCGGCACTTGGAACCCGGTTTCAGAAAAGGATATTTCACCAGTCCGGCGTCCATTTCCTCTCCGCGTTTGCGGAAGAGCTGGTAGGTCTGCTGAAAAGAGGTATCGTGGCTGCCGACGTAGAGACCGCCCTTGTATTCATCCAGCAGATAGAAATTCATCGCCGCGGAACAGCCCGGATAGAGCAGCCCCAGCTGGAGTGCAAGATTGTCCTGAGCCATGTATTTTGTGCGTCCGAGTTCCAGAAACGAGGAGAAGTTTTCATGGGCCTCTCCTCCCGCAGCCGACCAGATCAGGCGGTTCTTCTCCGCCAGCGAAAGATTTTTCAGCATCGGAAACTGGAATTCGCGCAGGACAAGATCGCACGAGGCGTTTTCCAGATCCGCTGTGAACTGAAGAGTCGTCCCGTTTTCTTTCCCGTTTTCTTTCCCGTTAGTTTTCTTTTCCTCTTTCTCCCTCAGGACCGCTTCGATATGGACGCGGAACCCCCGTTCCCAGCGGTAGTCCAGAAGGAGTTTTCCCGGAATGGAGTCATCTGCGGAGAACGTGATTCCGTCTTCATCGGCAGGGAGTTCCTCCTCCAGCGAGGGGCCGTCCTGGTAAATGATGCGCCAGAGTCCGTATCCGCCGGCATAGTCGCGGCCGCTGACTTTGTTCCGGAAACGGATCAGGCGCCCTCTGGAATCAAGTGTGAATTCAAGCTCATGGTTCTGTAAAGTGTACATGATGGATCGGATTGCCTTTTTGTTGTTTTTCACTGAGCTTCAGAAAAGCCGGTTTTTTTCAATGAAAATACATGCCGCCGTTGACGTCAAGACAGGCTCCCGTGATGTAACGGCCGCCTTCGCCCGCAAGGAAGGCTGCGGCGAGTCCGACGTCCCGGACTTTCCCGAGTCCGAGCGGAACTCCCTTCGCCAGGCGTTCCACTTCCTCCGCCCCGTGCGTCTGGAAGAGCAGTTCCGTTTCGATGATCCCGGGCGCGATGGCATTGACCGTGATTCCGTAAGGAGCTGCGGTTCTGGCAAGGGTGCGCGTGAAGGAAAGAATGCCTCCTTTCGTCGCCGCATAATGAACGTGTCCGAAGAGCGCGCCGCGGTGGGCGACGATGCTGCTGATGCTGATGATCCGCCCTCCGGATGATTCCTGGTTCTTCATGATTTCCATGGCGGCCTTGGAGCAGAGGAAGACGCTTTTCAGATTGGTCTTCAGAATGAAATCCCAGTCGTCTTCAGCGGTTTCAAAGATATCCTGCGCCCTGGTGGTGCCGGCGTTGTTGACGAGAATATCGAGTTTTCCGAAACGGCTGCGGATTTCCCCGAAGATGCGTTCGACTTCCGCTTTCCGGGTAACATCTCCTTTCACCTGGAGCACTTCCGTTCCCTGGGCGCGGAGCTCTTGTGCAAGGGATTCCGCCGCGGCGTCGTCGCTCCTCCAGTTGATGGCGACATTCGCCCCCTTTTCCGCGAGGACCGAGGCAATCCCCCTGCCCAATCCCCGCGACGCACCCGTAACCAGCGCCGTTTTCCCCGCCAGATCCAGTCCTCCGTTTCGGCTTCTTCCTCCGCATGAGGGAGCTGTCCGCTTCTGTATGTTCCGTTCTGTATCCTCGTCAGGGCGCATAATACATTCCTCCGTTGATATTGATGGTTTCTCCAGTGACGTATCCGTTTTTGAGGACGAAGAGCACGGCGTCGGCGATTTCTTCACAGCTTGCGCCGCGTCCGAGCGGGATGGCGGAGGATTCCTCCCGGTATTTTTCCGGGGTCAGGCGGAGATGGATGTTTTCCGTGACGACCATCCCGGGCGCCACCGTGTTTGCCGTGATCCCGTAAGGCGCTCCGTTCTGTGCCCAGGTCCGTGTCAGCACATGCATTCCCGCTTTGGAGATCCCGTATGCGATCATGTCCGGCTCCGCGGGCCGGAAGGCGCGGACGGAGGAGATGTTGACGATCCTTCCCCACTTCTTCTCCTTCGCCTGTTCAAACAGTTCCCGCGAACAGAGGAACGCCCCTTTCAGATTGACTCCCAGAACACGGTCGAACCATTCCCCTTCGCTCATTTCTGTTTTCCGTTTCCAGGGATCCAGACGCGCGTTGTTGACGAGGATGTCCACGCCGCCCTCTTTCTCCTTCAGTTTCCGGAACAGATCCCTGACCTCTTCCTCCTCCGACACGTCGCAGCGTTCGGCAAACGCAATCCCCCCCTGTTTCCGGATTCTCTCCGCCACCTCTTCCGCCTTTTCCAGATGATTTGCGCAGACAACGGCAACTCTGCATTCTTCCCTTGCCAGAGCCTCCGCGATTTCCCGACCGATTCCCTGGGAACTTCCCGTCACGAGCGCCACTTTGTTTTTGAGTGATTCCATTCTGATCCTGTTCATCCTGTGATGTTGCTGCGGGTGATGGCCTGGGTCAGGTCCCGGGCTGTTTCCGCAAGCAGTTGTGCCATTTTCTTCTGAAAATCCGGATTCCTGTAAATTTCGATTTCCACGGAGGCGCCGAGGGCGCCCGCGAATTTTCCATCCCGGAAAACGGGGAAGGCCATGATGCCCTGTCCGGCATGGGGGTAGGATGCTGAAAAGCTTCCGGCTTCGCGGATGCCGGAGAGGAAGTCCCGCATTTCCTGTCCCGCGGGGAGGAAGGGGCTTCCCCGGTATTCACGCAGGAGATCCCTTTGCGCGGAAGAGGGGGCAAAGGCGGAAAGGACA
Source organism: uncultured Lentisphaeria bacterium (assembly GCA_905211485.1). GTDB lineage: Bacteria > Verrucomicrobiota > Lentisphaeria > Victivallales > UBA1829 > CAJMAW01. Next base: position 6,283 of record CAJMAW010000020.1, read on the forward strand.
AGCCCTGTCGCCGTGCTGAAAAGATCGTGAAAGCTCAGATTCTGAAGAACGATCTTCAGCTTCCTGCAGTGACATCGATGGAGCAGCACATAACGTTCCAGACCGGCTCTCTCACAGAAAAGGACTGAAAGCCCGAGTTCCCGGGCGGTTTTTTCCACCGGCATTTCCGCCGCCCGGAGAATTTCCTCCCGGTAGGAAACCTGTTCTGCAAAGGTCAGTGCGCGCGGCCCCGCCGTATAGCCCTCCTGTCTGGAGATCCGGACCACATAGCCCGCTTCCTGCAGTTCTTTCAGAATACGGGCGCAGGTGGCGGGATTGATCCCGAATTTCTCCGCAAGTTCGCTGATCCGGACAGGACGGGGGGATGCTATGACGATCCTTTCCAGAATGGCAAATGTTTTTTCCAGAACCTTGATCATTCTTTTTTATTTTCCCTCCAGCTGTCTTGTTCTTTTCCGTTTTTTCTCTTCTGACGTTCCTTCTCAGGATTCCTTTCCGGGATGATTTCCGGGATGAGTTTTTTTACCGTTCAGCCTTCATCTTTTTTCATCTTTCTTCAACTTCTTTTTCTCTCTCTTTTTTTCTTTCATTATTCCCGTCCCAGTTCATCTTTTCTGCTTTCCCGTTTTCAGCGGCAGCTGAGGATGCAATGAAAGGAAAAATTCCATTGCCTCTGCAGCCTTTTTGCCGCTCTGGATCCGGAGCTCGGAACGGGAAGGGGTGTCCTTTGCCCGCCACCTGTCAGACGGAGAAGCTGACGCTTGGTATTATTTCACATTATGAAATAAAATATCTTATTATAAAATTGTATTCCGTATTTTGGAGAAAGTCAAGGGGAAAATTTCTGAAAGGAAGAATTTTTCAGGGGATTTCCGCTGTGAGGGGGGGAGAGGAGCTGTGAGGAGAAGAAGAGATGCGGAGTGAGGACGGGGATCTGGAGGGAAAATCCGGAAGGCGGAATTCCTTCACGCATTCTCCACCGGGGGGAAGAGACGAGGCGTGATACTCCCCCGGGAAAGGAAAAATGATCTTGAAAAAGAAGGATTCCGGTGTATATTGCAACCTTGATGTTGTTTATCCGTTGGATTCACAGAAACCAAACCTAATCATATCAGGAGGAAAGCGATGAACTTCACGCACGAAGTCGAGCAGATGGTCTGCGTCGCAAAAGGGCCGAAGCATGGGCCTGCGCCGATTCCGCAGGAAGGCGCATGGACCAAGGCGAAGGAAGTCAAGGATATTTCCGGCCTTACACACGGAGTCGGCTGGTGTGCGCCTCAGCAGGGCGCCTGCAAACTGACTCTGAATGTCAAGAACGGAGTGATCGAGGAAGCACTGGTGGAAACGATCGGCTGTTCGGGAATGACCCATTCCGCGGCGATGGCGGCGGAAATTCTTCCCGGGAAGACGATTCTGGAAGCGCTGAACACCGATTTGGTCTGCGATGCGATCAACACCGCGATGCGTGAACTCTTTCTTCAGATTGTCTACGGGCGGACCCAGACGGCGTTTTCGGAAGGCGGCCTTCCCATCGGAGCGGGTCTGGAAGACCTCGGCAAAGGGCTTCGCAGCATCACCGGGACCATGTACGGCACGAGCGCCAAGGGCGTGCGTTATCTGGAGATGGCCGAAGGCTATGTCACCGCGATTGCTCTGGATGAGGAAGACAAGGTGATCGGCTACCAGTTCATCAAAATCGGCCAGATGCTTGATGCCATTCAGAAAGGCATGGATGCGAACGAGGCTGTTAAGAAATTCACCGGCACTTACGGGCGTTTTGCCGATGCGGTGAAAACCATCAACCCGCGTCAGCAGTAATGAGGGAGTACGTTGAAATGGCACTTTTTGAAAGCTATGAGCGCAGAATTGTTCAGATCAATAAGTTCCTGAACGACAACGGGATTTCCTCTCTGGAGGAAGCCGAACGGATCACGAAGGGGAAGGGGCTTGACATTTACAAGAGAGTGAAGGACATTCAGCCGATCTGTTTTGAGAACGCCTGCTGGGCCTATCTGGTCGGTGCGGCGGTGGCGATCAAGCGCGGGCAGACGGTTGCCAGCGAGATTGCCAAGACTCTCGGCGAAGGCCTTCAGTCCTTCTGCATTCCCGGTTCGGTTGCGGATGACCGCAAAGTCGGACTCGGGCACGGCAATCTGGCCTCCATGCTTCTGCGTGACGAGACGAAGTGTTTCGCCTTCTGCGCCGGTCATGAATCCTTTGCCGCGGCGGAAGGCGCCATCGGTCTTGCGCGCAGTGCGAACAAGGCGCGCAAAGAACCGCTCCGCGTCATTCTGAACGGACTCGGGAAGGATGCCGCCCAGATCATTTCCAGAATCAACGGTTTCACCGGAGTCGAGACGGAATTCGACTATTTCACCGGAGAACTGAAGATCCTTTCTGAAAAGGCGTATTCCAAGGGCGAACGCGCCGCGGTCCGCTGCTACGGGGCCGATGACGTGCGTGAAGGCGTCGCCATCATGTGGAAGGAAGGCGTGGACATTGCCATTACCGGAAACTCCACGAACCCGACCCGTTTCCAGCATCCCGTCATGGCGACCTACAAGAAGGAACGCATTGAAGCCGGCAAACCCTTCTTCTCCGTCGCCTCCGGCGGAGGAACGGGAAGAACTCTTCATCCCGACAACATGGCCGCAGGCCCCGCCTCTTACGGCATGACCGACACCATGGGAAGAATGCACTCCGACGCTCAGTTCGCCGGTTCTTCTTCCGTTCCCGCCCACGTGGAAATGATGGGACTGATCGGAATGGGGAACAATCCGATGGTCGGCGCTTCTGTCGACGTTGCGGTGGCGGTTGCCCAGGCGATGAAGTGAGGAAGTGCTGGATGGAGCGGCGTCTCCGGTTTCCGGAGAAGGCTTAGCCAGCTTCTTATTGTTTTTCGAGTTTCTTGGAAAAAGAGAGACATCCCCGGAAGTTTTTTCCGGGGATGTCTTTTTTTGTCTGATAGTGTCTTTTTTTCCGTTTTTCCTTTTTCTCCTTCCGCGGAAATCGGAAATCCGGGGGAGGAAGAGGGCGGAAGAACAAGGGAAACAGAGAGGAGGACTTCTCTGTGCCCGTTTTACGCCTTCTGCTGTTCCGGAAGCGGGAGTGACGTAGAAGCGGGAGAGGAAGAGGAGGATGCGCTGCCGCCGTCAGAGACGGCGGAGGCTTCGGGGAATTCCTGGCCTACGAGTTCGAGGAGCGCGTCATTGACCGTCAGCATTCCGATGATTTTCTGATTTTCGCCCCTGACCATCAGGAGTTTGGAATCCAGCTTGACGACGTTTTCGATGAGTTCAAGCTGAGAGAGACGCGTATCGATGAATTTAACTGGACGCATGAGTTCCTTCCATTCCTCTTTTTTGTGGAAGAGGAGATCTTTTGCATAGAGGCAACCGATGATCTGTCCCTGATTGTCGATGACGGGATAGCGGGAGTGCTGATCGTTGCGCATCTGGCTGAGGACCTCTTCCCGGGAGGCGTCAGCGGGGATGATGCAGACTTTATCAAGCGGGAGCATCAGTTCTTCGATGCTTCTTTTTCCGAGCATGGGGGTGTTCCGGATGATCTGTTCCTGAGTGCTGGTGATCTGTTCGGCTTCCCGTGCCATGGAGGCGAGGGCGGTGATTTCGCCGATATTGACCTTATCGTCCTTTCCCGCGCTGTGTCTGGGATCGAAGGGGCGGTTGATGAGGTGGACGAGGGTGATGAGGGGGGTCATGATGCGGACGAGATACTTCAGTGTCTGTGCGGTCCAGGAAATGACTCTGGCGTTGAAGCGGACGCCGAGCGTCTTCGGGAGGATTTCCGTGTACTGGACCATCAGGATGGTGAAAATCAGGGAAAAGAGCCAGATATAGCTGTTTCCGAAGAGTTCGTCGAATTCGGCGCCTGCGATGGAGGCTCCGAAGGTATGCGCGGCGGTGTTCAGGATCAGGATGACTGCGATCGGTTTTTCGATGTCCTTTTTGAAGTCCCGGCAGATTTTCCCCTTTGCGGGGGCGCGCTCCGAAATGACGGCGATCTGACTCGGGGTGATGCTCAGGAGAGCAGCTTCCATAATGGAACATAAAAATGAAACGCCGAGGGCGATGGCGATGCTGACAATGAAAAGTGTCATAAAAACAAAAAAACTCCTCTGTGGATTTATGTATCTCTGAGAACAGGAATCCCAGGATTCCTCTTAAAACGACGGCAAGTCGATGAAAAAGGGATGCGCGATGCAAAAGATAAAACGGCAGGCGGGGTCAATGGTTGCCTGCGCCGGAGGAGATCAGCATCTGAGAGGGACAAAAATCAGGGAGGATTTTTTTACGCTGCACGCCTCCTGATAGCGGCAGACGTTTTTCATCTCTGCGCCCCGGATGGCTCCGGACACCGCATATTCTTCCCCGGAAAAGCCGGAAGCGGCACTTGCGGGTTTCCGGAAAAGAACGTGAAAGGGTACGAAGCGACTTTCAAGCAGTTTTTCTTCCGGAGGCTCGGAAAAGGGTGCCGATGGATCGTTCAGGAAGGAAGATGTGTCCCCGGAATAAGGGAAAAGCAGCCCTCCCAGGCATCCCATCCAGAAAAAGACGATCAGACATAATCGATATTTGCTTTTTTTCTTCATGACGGGCTAATATAGCAGGCAATTCCCGGAAAGCAAACAGGTGATGAGAGATTTTTATTCTTCTGCGTTCACGCGATCTTTTCTCTCTTTTATTTCTCTTTCTCTTTTCCCCCTCCTTATCTCTGTGCTTTTCTTTTTTCCTTTTTCCTTTCTTTTTTCTTCTGATCTGTCCTGGGACTTTGTTTCGTGAGGAGGGGCCGCCCATGCCCGTCGAAGTTCCGGATCCTGAAGGAGCCGGATTCCTGTGGGGAAAAAAGGAGAAAAAATGATTCTGCGGAGTTGAGAAAGGAGTCGGGAACTTATATGATATGGTGCATGGAGCGCTGGAATGCTTTTGGAATCTTGAGAAAGGGAAAGGAAGGAATCCGGATATGCAAATGGGGGAAGAATACATTTCGCAGATACTGATTGTGCTTGCGGTGATTGTGCTGTTGCTGCTTGTGCTGAGGAGTCTGGCGTGCAGGCGGAGGCGTGCAGGGAAGAAGGGAGCGGATTCCGGACTGCATGTGATATGTCCGAATCCGAATTGCGGATATTGCGGGGAGGGGAGGCCTTGCGGGGGAACATCGGTGATTCTGCTGATTCTGCTTTTCAGTCTGGGGATAGTGCCCGGGATACTGTATTTGCTGTTGAGCGGGAGTCCGGGAGTGATTTGTCCGAGATGCGGGATGCGGATCCGGTGAGGGAGAGGGGTGCAAGGAGCCTTTTCGCGGAAGCGGACAGAAAATCACGGATGTCCGCCGAAAGATAAATTCGCATGATTCCCCCGTTGCAGTCTGAGTCAGCCGGTCCGGCGCTCGAAAAAAAAGACACGAAAAAACACGCGGATTTTTTCATCAGCGTGTTTTCGGAATGGGCTTCAGATACCCGTTTTTTTTTGTGGATTCAGGCTTTATGTAAGCCGTCTTTTATAAAGCTCCGGATGCTTCGCCAGCCATTCCTGATACAACTTCAAAGTCTTCGGAGACGGAACGAAACCCTGGTTCTTGACTCTCCAGTGAATGCATCTCATATTCTTTTCATGCTGATCCTCATTAAATTTTTTTCCCGCGGGAGTAGCGGCAAAAGCGGCAGCCCGGAGTTTATCCATTTTTGATGGGATATACCATTCTTCCTGCATTTCACACCTCCACAATGGCTATATGTCGTAATCCGTCTTTTACGATATCTTCCTTAATATAACCCGGTTCCCACGCTTGTAAAGCGCGGAATTTAAAAGCACCTCTTTGTCGGTATTGATCCACGAATAGTGCCCGATGAATGCACCGTTTCGGCTGCGGACTACATGGAACAAGATCTTGTAAAGGGCGAAATATTCACATAGTTCTTTGCTGCGGATATGCTTACAGATGTTGAGATCTGTGATTTGACGTTATTTGAACGTGTGTTATATTTTTCTTAGACAATTTTTCTATATTTCTTGAGTTGTGATTTGACGTTATTTGAACGTGTGTTATATTCCACAATCATGAAACTCACATGGGTCAGAGGTTGTGATTTGACGTTATTTGAACGTGTGTTATATTAGTCGAACACGAGGATAACCATGAGAATTTGTTGTGATTTGACGTTATTTGAACGTGTGTTATATTCTCTGCTCGTAAGCAGATTCACCGGTTCGCGTTGTGATTTGACGTTATTTGAACGTGTGTTATATTACACTATGTTGAATAGGAGTGGTGAGAGAGGTTGTGATTTGACGTTATTTGAACGTGTGTTATATTTATACGAAAGTAGTGGCAAGCCCTTCGTTGGTTGTGATTTGACGTTATTTGAACGTGTGTTATATTATTACGACGGAAGATTTCCCCTACCTGGTAGTTGTGATTTGACGTTATTTGAACGTGTGTTATATTAGAAAAAAAGCTACACACAATTGTATCGAGTTGTGATTTGACGTTATTTGAACGTGTGTTATATTGGATATCTTCCTCGTCTGAAAAATACTTCTGTTGTGATTTGACGTTATTTGAACGTGTGTTATATTTCCTTTGACTCGACAGGAATAATGTCTTCGGTTGTGATTTGACGTTATTTGAACGTGTGTTATATTTGAGCACATCATTTTCAACAGAGACGATCGGTTGTGATTTGACGTTATTTGAACGTGTGTTATATTCGCCGTCAAAATTCGGCAGTGGCCGGGTAAGTTGTGATTTGACGTTATTTGAACGTGTGTTATATTCCAGGTGCGATTTTGCCAGTTTCTGAGTCAGTTGTGATTTGATGTTATTTGAACGTGTGTTATATTCGACGCGCAAATTTCCGTAACACCCAGCGAGTTGTGATTTGACGTTATTTGAACGTGTGTTATATTACTGGTCGTAAAGATGCGGAAATTTATTGAGTTGTGATTTGACGTTATTTGAACGTGTGTTATATTTTTCCGGGGCGTAACTTTTCAAGTCGGAAAGTTGTGATTTGACGTTATTTGAACGTGTGTTATATTATTGGGCTAAATAAGTCCTTTAATAAAAACAGGTTCCTGTGGAATATGGCCGCTCCGCGGACGCTAGAAAAGCTCCAGCTGGATCGGCGCGGACGGCGGAGGAACGGTTTTCCTGCCGACAAAGGTCCGAGTCTCGCTGAACTGACGGTCCGTCACCTTCAGCACCGTCACAATCCCTTCCGCAGGAACCATCGCCTGAATCCGTTTGATGTGCACCTGCACATTCTCCTCCCCCACACAGGGGCGGATATAGACCGAAAACTGCAGCATCTGAAATCCGTCCTTCAGCAGATCCCGCCGGAAAGCCCCAGCCGCTTTCCTCTGCCCCTTCGTATTCGTCGGCAAATCAAACATCACGTAAATCCACATCGCCGCATACCTGCTCACTGCCTGATAGGATGCACTCATTCCCGCACAAACTCCGGATATCTCACTGCCTTCTCCTCCCCGAGAAAACAACGTACCAGCGAAGCCGTCGCTAAGGTGATGCTGTTCAGCAGAGGGCGTTTCTCCCCTCCCGTCTGAACATCCGCCGCCAGAAGACGAAGAAGAGGCGCTTTCTGATCCTTCCCCAGTTCCGCAACGGAAAAGGTCTCCAGTGAGGAAAAAACCGCCTCGTCCACAAACGCGCGGAACGGTTCCATCACGTCATCCGCCAGACCGAAGGCATTGTACTGGTTCGAATGGTGGATCCCCGCCGCACAGAACAGCCCCGAACCCGTCAGCGCCCGCGCCACCGCGGCTCGGAGAATCGCGTATCCGTAGTTCAATGCCGGATTCGGCGCATCTCCCTCCGGATCCCGCAGAAAGGAATTCCCGGACCGCAGCGCAAGGGTGGAAAGCTGCTGGAAATAATACCGTGCCGCCACCGCTTCCGCATTCCCGGCATCCCCCGCCTTCACCGCTTTGGACAGCACGCGAAGACGCGAATCCGGAAGCCCCAGGCGTCTCAGGCATTCCGCCTGGTTCCGGATCTTCGCCTGTACCGTCTGGCGCCATAAACGTGCCTTCAGACCCGCGGACGCCTGAAGCTGCGCTTCCGTATGGCGCTGAGTCAGCGTATGCCCCGAATACGCCTGCAGCATCGCCGAAGGCATGTGCGAAGAATCACAGATGACAAGCGCGATGTTTGCAGATGCCAGCGCATTCAGACACGCCGTCGTCACCGTGAGACGCAGCGACTCCAGCACAATCAGGCCGACATCTTCCAGCGGAAAGGTCCGTTCCTCCGGGAAAAGCGTTTCCTCCTCCCCTTCTCCCGCTTTGCTCCCTTTCTTCTTCTGCCTGCTCCCCCCCTCCGCCGCCGTCTCCGTCTCTCCAGGCGTCTGCCGATATGCCAGAAGAGACTGTTTGAGATACAGGCGGCCGGGCGAACTGAAAAAGAGTGTCCGTTTCAGCATAGATGCGTTTTTACCCCCTTGTTTGGATTCCGGTGTGGTTTTTCTCCAGCGCTTTTTCGGTTTTGTGTGCCCCCCTTTTTTACGGAGGGGGCGTTCTTCTTTTCGAGCTTATTTCAGAAAATGGATTTCCCCGTCGATGGCGATGGCAAAATCAATCCCTTCAAAAATCAGGTGCCCGGAGATTTCCTTTCTCTTGATTTTCAAAAGCTTTGCCGGTTTTTTGAAGTTGATGGAAGCGGATTCTATCACCCCAGTTTCCTTCTTCATTGCGTCATGCACATCCACAGAGGATCTGGCTTCGCGGTGATAGCGGAGTCTCAGGGTAGGCTGGCTGCCTTTTGGATTTCAATGATCTTGTACAGGCGTTTCCTAAGTTCCCGCGGGGAGAGTGTTTTCAGCTCCTCCGGAGAATTCTCATAGGCCAGGACCATTGTTCCGGGAAAGATGAAACCGAGGAATTCCCCTTTCCCGGACTCCTTCTCCGGCGGAACATAATCCGGATCCTTGCGCTGAGTCGCCCATTCCCAGAGAGACTGGAGGCGGTAAGTGAGCTTCCCTTCCGGAGAGCGGAAGAGCGCCGCCCTGAAATTTCCTCCTTTGGCGTTACCCGCGTAAAGATAGTTTTTGTATTCGGCGGAGGAGGAATAGGTTTGTTTCCGGATCTTCAGGGGATCGTGGAGACGGGCAAAACAGCGGACGCTCCGAATCGGAGGGCCGTTGAAGACTTTGTCTTTTGTCTTCATTCGGAAATCCCCTTCATCCATGGCCTCCTTGAAAGTTCTGCCCTGATCCTCCCGGGCGTGGATCTGCTCCAGAAGCATTTCCCTGACCGCGGGATCCACGATGTCCTCAAAAGAGGCTTCCGAGGGGAAGTTCTTTATGACAAATTCCTGGCGGATGACGCTCCGCTGAGTACCGGAGGAGGGGTCTTTGATGCGCCCGTAATAACTTTCCTTGTGCAGCTGCCCGCGGACAGAGTCGCCGCCGGAGGTGACCACCCGGTGGAGCTGTCCGTCCGGAGTCCGGTACGGTATGACAAGGTGGACTTGCTTCCGGCTCTGTTTCGTCTCATTGTGCCGTGCGGCATGGAAAATCAGGATTTCATCCGTCTTTTCATAGACGTCCTGCGGGAAGGTGGGCCACGGATAGGCTTCCGGAAGGCTTTTTACACTGTCGGAGGAGGCGTCGGAGGAGGCGGACTCATCGCTGTCCTCTTTTTCAAGAAGGGCCGCCGAGAGCTCGTCGGAACGGTAAGCAGTGGAGATCCTCTGGAAAAAGCCTTCCGTCAGGGCGGCGACGCACATGGCGTCCACGGCATGGTGTTTATGGTCGGAACGGTCTTTCGGTTTGTAAAACTCCTGCACGCCCCAGGCTTTCCGGGCCCATTCCGTCACTTTGCCATTCCTGGAATAGGTATTCCTGTAAACGGACTTCAGCAGGAAGACCGCGTGGCGGGCGACAATGCCGGTATCCACAAGCTGACGTTTGGAAAATCCCTTCTCCTTCAGTTCCTCGTCCGTGATCTGAAACGCCGCCAGTTTCGCGTCCCAGTAGTCCAGCTGTTTCTGAGCCTGGATCAGTTCCGGGCGTTTCTGCGGATTGCCTCGGGCGGCGGTACGGAGTTTTTCCACGCGGGAAATCAATGCGGAGCGCTCTTCCTCCCATCCGGCGGCTTTGAGATTTTCCTGAATCGAATTGCAGTCTTTCCAGGGGGATTCGTAATTCGGGCATGCCGTCGGGAGAGAGTTTTTCTTGATGTATCGGTTGTAGTCCGTGAAACAGAGCGTCAGATTTTCCATGCTGCTGTCCCCGCCGCGGGAGCGCGGGACGGTATGCTCGATTTCCACCAGGTTTGCCGGACTCAGCAGATCCGCGATCCCGATGGCTTTGCCGGTATAAAGGCAGTGTTCCTTCTGTTCCTTCCAGAGGAACCAGCGCAGGATCATCTCGTCGCTGGGATGTCCGCCGTTGGCTTCGATTTGGCCGCGGGCTTCCTGACGGCGTTTTTCCTGCTCCTTCTGCTCGGCGGCGATGGCAAGACGTGTGTTCCTGTTGTTCACGGAACGGGCAAGTTCCACATGGATTTCGGTCGAGGCGTCGATTTTCCCGCTTCTGCGGAGATGGTTGACCAGGCGGCGGAGGACCGTCAGCGAACGGTAGACCATCGGATTGTAGATCATCCCCAGATTGACCGGCGGAAGGATCCCGCTTGCGGAATTGTCCGGATAATCCGAACGGCTGTTGTAACGGTAGAGCTGTTCAAAGCGGTCGGGAGTCAGGGAGAATTCGTCTTCGAGATAGCGTTTCATGCGTTCCGTCTGGGAAAGGAATGCGCCCGGCCTTCCTGCGGCGAGGGCTTCCCGCTGGTCCGAACGCCATTCCTCTTCTATGCGTTCGAGTTCTGCGATGATCTTCCCGCTGTTTTGCCGGAACACTTCCTTCCCGAGAAGTTCCGGAAGTTTTGCAAGAAAGAGTGCCCGGGTCTGAATCTGCCCCGCCTCCAGGAAAGGCATGATCTTCCGGATCGCGCAGAGACTGAAATTCGCGTAGCCGGAAGGAATCCGGATCCGGATAAATTCCTCCGCCTGCTCCGGAGTGAGTCCGGCGCGTTCGACGGCGAATTTCTTTAATAGATCGTTGTCGTCGAAGAAGGTGAGGGCGTCGAACAGTGTCTGGTAATCCATGACTCTCGTCTTGCCGTCGCGCCCTGCATATTCGTGCCGCCACGCGAAGAGGTCATCGGTCCCCAGGACCTTCTGCAGTTTTGCGGTGACAGGGGAGGAGGCGATGGATTTATCCGGCGGATAATTGAATTCCTCCGCAAGACTCCTGTACTCCTTCGGATAGACTTTCTGAAGCAGTTTTTTGAATTCAAAACTGGGTTTTGAGCCGTAGAAAGCCGATTCCGCCTTCTTCCGTTCCTCCGCAGTCAGAGCCCGGCCGTCCTTTTTCCGGATGCTGTTGAGGAAGGAAAGCATCCGGTAGCGTTCAAAGAGGGGATGCCCGATCAGACAGCGGACATGTTTCTTTTCCAGGGAGCAATGCCCCGCAAGATGTTTCTGAGAGCGCAGGGGACGTTGGAAAAAGAGGGCTTTTCTCATTCCGGAAACAAAGTCCGCGGGAAGTTCCTGTACGCGGCAGATGGTTTCAAATTCGGGTTCGTAATGCTCGACTCTTCCGCAGCGGTTGACCTTCCGGATCTTCTGATTGCTGCGGAAAAGCTCATAAAAGTACTGCCCGAGGGTGCATTGCCGGTTCCGGAGCGTTTCGGTAAGAGAGCTGATTCCCTTTTTGAATTCACTCAGGTCCTTGTCTCCGGAGTCGTCGGCATCCTTGCGGGAGCTTTTGAATCCTCTGCGGATGGCGAGGTGATAGAAGGCTCTTCCGAGTTCCATCGGGGGAAGTTTTCTTTCGGCGGCCTTAGCGCGGAAGTAATAGGGATTGGCTTCTTTCGTGCTGCCGAGCCATGCGATGAAATCCCTGTTTCCGATGGGGAAGACGCCTTTGCGGATCCAGTTCTGGAGTTCGGGCATGCTCAAAGGGCACATGTGATTTTCAATCAGGATTTTCAGTGCATGATATTTCCTGAGTCTGCGGCGGAATTTCAGACGGCGCATTGCGCGAAAGTTCCGCCTGTCCGCGGCCGGGGAAAGTTCCGCTTCGGTTCCTTTCTCATCCGGGATTTCCTGCTGGAATACGATGACACCCGCGTCCGTGAAACGCTTCTCGAGAGGATCCAGAATGGCCCATCCCAGGGAATTCGTTCCGACATCAATACCGAGGATTTTGCTCAAAATCCACCCCCTTTCTTTTAAAAATGACTTGAAATATGATTTTTTGATGATAAGATAAGGTTGTCTTATCACAACAAGGCTATATGCCGAAGGTGATTTCCACCTGTGGGACCGGTTCGCCGGTCCTTTTTTTTTATTCTGAATTAAGAGGAATGTACTCTTGTTTTTCCGGAAAGCAATCTGGATCCAGAGAAAAATCAGAGTTCTTCTGTTTGTGCAAGTGCCTTGGTAAAGGGCGTTTCAGCTTGAGAGATTTCTGAGTTCAGCAGGGCTTCTCCGTTACGGTTTGTTTTCCTCTTTCCGCTGATTTCCGGGGGGAGGAGGACCGATGTGATCGTTGTTTTGAGTGGAAGTTGTATCAGAATTTTTCCGGAATCACCTCAAGCCAGTACGAATCGGGCAAGCGGAGCATGCATAAAGAATTGTTTCCCGCTTTGTTTTCTTGTCTGCTATGGACTCTTTAGTATTTTACTGTGCACCTTTTTTCAGGTTACAATCACGGCAAAGCAACTGACAGTTGTCTGGTGTCGTTCTGCCACCTTTGCTCCAAGGAGTAATATGATCCGCATGCATTTGTTCAAATTCAAATTCATCACCACAAATAGCACATTTATGGTTTTGCTTTTCATAAGCGGCAAGCGCGTCACGCCGGTCAAACGCACGAATAGACAGCTTTTTTTCTTCTCCAGTTAGAAGATACTCATAAATTCCAGACTTTTTCGTTACATCCTCATCTCCCATAAGACTTTGAATTTCAATTTCAAGTTTTTGGGGGTCAAGATCAGTTCGTCTGCCGTGCTGGTTATACAACAGTCCCCATGGAAGACCTTTCATCTCTTTTCGTTTTTTGGGGAAAATTGCCTGCACCCAATCAATCACAGAGCGGAAGTAATTCCACAGTTGCACTGCACTGGAATCATTCTGATGTTCGGCCATGTAAGCTTCAATATTTTTCCCTTCGGCATCAGCGGCCCAGGAAATCGCAGTTTCAAGGTACTCCTGACGAATCGAGGAACCTTTCAGATAATCTCCGGCTAAAGTATCGGCGGCGCAACCTGTTTTGGAAAAGTATCGTTTCGCACTGGCAGTCCAGCTGCCGGCATAAACAGCATTACGCAGTTCTTGATCAGTCAATTCTTCACCCGCAATGTTGATAATACGAAACCATTCCAGTTTTTCGCTGTCAGTGCCGTCACAAACATATACGAATAGTGGATAATTGAGAATTTGCTGTTTTTTGTCCGATGGGAGGTTGTAGAAATATTTGTCGTCGACGGAGAATGAACCATCCACATATTCGCAAAGAGAGATTGTGCGCTGTTGGCCGTCCAGTACCTCGAATCCGTCAGAGCCGTCCTCTTTTCTGACCTTGCACCAATACATAACGTTCAGGGGCAACCCCTTCATAACGGTACGGATCACTTCATCACGCTGTGCATCTTTGTAAACGAACTCCCGTTGATATTTCGGCCGAATATCGAGGCGTTCATCATAACCGACAACCCCTTCTTCCGCATCGTTGGAATAGCCTTCGCAAACATCACCAACAGTTACTTTCAGTTCATCAATCTGCATTTCATTTTACCTCTTTCGGTGGCTCAGGATGTTTATTGCGAATAAAAAGCCGTTTGTATTTACGTATACCTTTTATCAATGGTTGAGCAATACCACTATCTTCATCCCAAAGTCCATTTGAAAATCCTTTGCCTTCAGATTCAGTAGCACCGATAATCTCAAACTGATCAGGGTTGTATTTATCCATAAAAGTGATGGGAACACCCATTATACCAGGATAGTCGCAAGGTATATCCGTTGTTTTAGACACTTCAACTGCATTGTAATTGTCAAAGATCGGATATTGTTCTTGCGAATAATATTTAACTAAGATCATCTCTTCATGGCGTTGTTTCAAATCCAGATTGGTATACCAGCGAACTCCTTTTACGCGAATGAAGCGTTTGCCATCCTCATCAATACCACATCCAGATGCATTTAATGGATAGTCATCAGGAACATAGAACTTCCTGTCTCCCGAATGAATACTTGCCCCAAACCAGAGTTGATTCTTCATTATCAGAGGGAAAATTTCCTTATAGGTTATAGCGTTTACATTTCCTATGATGATAAAATGCTTTTGATGCTCCATCAGCACGGAAACATATTCCCGGAATAATGAAAAGGGCGGATTTGTAACTACAATATCAGCTTCATCCAACAGAGCAAGGCACTCTTCTGAGCGAAAATCACCGTTGCCGATCAACTCTGTCAATTCATTTTCTCCGGACTTGAAAAGTTCAGCTACGTCCAGCATATCCACCCCGCCATCGCCCGTTTTGTCATAGACTGTCGTTACAACAGCTTTATAGGGTCTGTTTTCTTCTTTATTGCTGGTGTCACCGTCCATATAGTCAAATAGCGAAAGTTGTTGCCCCGCAATCGGTGATCCGTTGTAACAGGTGGCAATCAGTTTTTTCAATCCGAGGCGGTTGAAGTTTAGAACAAAATACTTAAAAAAATTACTTTCAAAGGGATCATCGCAATTACACAGCACAGTTTTTCCATGAAAATGCTTTTTGTAGTAGCACATTTCTTTTTCAATATCGGTGAGCTGTGTGTAGAATTCATCTTTTTTAGCAAGTCTTGCAGCGCCGAGTTCTATATTTTTCGCCATTTCTATTCCATTTCATTTATTTCGTCTGCTCTTTTTCAGCCGTGAAATGCTGATACGTTTGGAATTGAGCCTCTGAAAATGATCGTAATTGAGATTTGTTTCATGTGATGAACTCTTAACTCAGAAAAGGGCGAGGACACCATTATAAAAAAATAGTTCTCCGAGTCTGAAATCAAGCTTTGTGGATTCAGCGTTTTTCCGGAATCACCTCAAGCCAGTATGAATCGGGATCTTCGCAAAAGTAAATCCCCATCTCGGGATTCTCATAACAAATACAGCCCATCTTCTCATGCCGGGTATGCGCGGCTGCGTAATCATCAACCTTGAATGCCAGGTGAAATTCGTTGTCGCCGAGATTGTACGGCTCCTTGCGGTCCCGGAGCCACGTGAGTTCCAGCTGGTGAGAACTGTTCCCGTCCTCCAGATAGACAATGATGAAGCTCCCGTCCTTCGCCTCGATCCGCCGCACCTCGTGCATGTCGAATGCCTCAGCGTAGAATTTCAGGCTCTTATCAAGGTCAAGAACATTGAAGTTGTTATGGACCATCCGGAATTTCATCGCGTCTCCTCCCTTTGTCTCGAACTCGTTTTCCCTGAATCTGACATCAGGAATATACTGCCGCATTCTCTTTTTTCCAATCCGCTCCGGAGCGTTTCTTTCCCCATTGTCCCTCAGTTTCGCCCTCCCTCACCTGATTTTCCCTCCGCATCCCCCAGGCTCCAGGTTCCCGGTTAATCATGGTGAAACGATCCTCAAGAATCCTTCCATTTTTCCCCGGGAATCAGTTGAAGAGAGGAAAGAGGAGAGTATCTTATTGAATTTTCTGATCCCGAAAAGAAAAATCCTGAACTTTTTGACCGTTTGACAGCGAGGAACAGCATGCGGAAAACAGAACGTCTGCGGGATTCATGGCGCTTCACCCGCAGTGAATCTTTCAATTCGGAAATGGTGAATCCGGAGTGGGACGATTCCGGATGGGAACAAGTCTGCGTCCCTCATGACTGGGCGGCGGCAGGCCCCTTCTGCAGGGAATATGATGCCCAGATCACCAAAATCGACGAGGACGGGGAAAATGAGGAATCCCTGCATCTGGGACGCACCGGAGGTCTGCCTCATGTGGGGAAAGGCGTCTACCGCCGCCGTTTTTTCGTCCCCGCTTCAGAGGGGCGCAAAAAAGATAAAACCTCTGCCTGGCTCGAATTCGACGGAGTCATGAGTCATGCACGCGTCTTCGTGAACGGGAAATTTGTCGGAGCCCGTCCTTACGGTTATTCCTCTTTCTGCTGCGATATCACGGATGCTCTGCGTTTCGATGAGGAAAATCTGCTTGCCGTCACGGTGGAGAATCCCCCGTTTTCCTCGCGCTGGTATCCCGGAGCGGGAATCTACCGCAACGTGAGACTCGTCGTGACCGACCGCGTGCACATCCGCCCGTGGGGGCTCCGCGTCCGGACAGAAAAAATCGAAGGGCATGACGCGTTCCTCCATCTTTCGCTCGAAACTTCGGCGGGAGATCTCCCGTTTGAATATACCGTCCGTTCTCCCCGGGGAGAAACGATTCTCCGGGGCAGGGGAGCGACGGGGGAAGCCTCGTTCCTCCTCTCTTCCTTTGAGCCCTGGGACATCGACGCACCGAACTTGTATGCTGTGACGGCCACTCTCACTTCCGGCGATTCCCTCACCGTGCGCTTCGGCGTCCGCGAACTGCGTTTCGATGCGGAAAAGGGGCTCTTTCTGAACGGCCGTCCCATCCGGATGAACGGGGTTTGTCTGCATCATGATCTGGGGCCGCTGGGTGCGGCGTTTTCCCGTCCCGCAGCCGCGCGTCAGCTCCGGAAACTCCGGAGCATCGGAGCCAACGCCATCCGCACAAGCCATAATCCGCCGGATCCCGGAATGCTCGAACTCTGCGACGAAATGGGGTTCCTCGTCATCGACGAGGCTTTCGACGCATGGCGGATCGCCAAACTCCCGAACGATTACCACACCCTCTTCCCCGAATGGGCCGAATCCGATCTCTGCGACATGATCCGCAGGGACCGGAATCACCCCTGCGTCATCCTGTGGAGCATCGGCAATGAGATTCCGGAACAGCGGGAAAAGGAGGGCTGGAAAGTGGCAAGGGCCCTTCGTGAAATGGTCCGGCGCATGGATCCGGACCGTCCCGTCACCGCGGGGCTGAACCGGGATATGGAGGCTGTGGAAAACCATTTCGCCGTTGAACTCGATGTTCCCGGATTCAACTACAAGCCGCACAATTACGCCCGTCTGCACGAGCTTCTCCCCGGCAAACCCATGTATGGAAGCGAGACCGCTTCCACCGTCAGCAGCCGCGGTGAATATTTTTTCCCCGTATGCGAAGGAAGCGGAATCCACCCGGAAATCCAGTCCTCCTCCTACGATGTCGAATATCCCCCCTGGGCAAGCACCCCCGATACGGAGTTCCGGGCCCAGGATCTCTGCCCGTGGATCATGGGTGAATTCGTCTGGACCGGATTCGACTATCTCGGGGAACCGACTCCCTATAACTGCGCGTGGCCCTCGCATTCCTCCTATTTCGGCATTTTCGACCTCGCCGGCCTGCCGAAGGACCGGGCATATCTGTACCGGAGCCGCTGGTCCTCCGCAGAACCGACTCTTCATCTTTTGCCGCACTGGAATTTTCCGAACCGCATCGGGAAGCCGACTCCCGTGCATTGCTATACCTCCTTCCGGGAGGTGGAACTTTTTCTGAACGGAAAATCCCTCGGCCGGAAGTCCCGCGCCGATCTGGAATACCGGATCCGTTGGGACGAGGTGAGGTATGAACCGGGAGAACTCAAAGCCGTCGCCTACGCTCCGGACGGCTCCGTGGCCATGAAATGCTTCCGGCGCACTGCGGGTGAAGCGGCCGTGATCCGGCTTGAACTGGAAAACATCGGCCCGATCACTGCCGACGGAGAAGACCTGGCTTTTGTCCATGTGACCGTCTGCGACCGGGAGGGCAATCCCCATCCCGCCGCTTCGCATCGGGTTTCCTGCTCTCTGGAGGGACCCGGAGTCATTGCGGCCATCGGAAACGGCGATCCCACATGCACGGAATCCTTCCGCCAGCACCATTTCCATGTCTACAACGGAGAAGCCGTGGTGTATCTGCGTTCCCGGAAAGGAAAACCGGGGATGCTCACCCTGACTGTGACGGGGCCCAATCTGCTTCCGGCTTCGCTGGAAGTGAAGTCCGTCCTGCCGGTGAATTCCTCCTCCATGGTGACGGAGGAAGACGCTGAATCCCCTGTCCCGCGCAGCAGGGAGTGAAGAGCCTTCTTCATCCTCTTCTTTCCCGCGTTCCCGACTCCGGCAGAACAAATTCCGATCTGATTGCAATTCAAAAAGAAGAATCCGAGCATAACATAAAAGGAAATACAAAAATCAAGAAAGGTGAATTCGTATGGAACTCCGTATGCATCTCTGCAGTTCTCTGGCAAAGATTTTTCCGCTGAAAGGGCCGGACCAGCCTTCTTTCCGCAGCGCTTCGGCGCTGAAGGGGGAACGTTTTTCGTTCCAGCTGGCTTTCATCGCCGTGGAGAACAGGGCGCTGAAGGCGGAAGTCCTGTCTCCGCTGAAGAAAAGGATTTCGCTGAAGCGGGTGGAGCTGATGCCCGTCCGCTACACGTCCTGGTACCGGGCGGAGGGGGATGACGTCATCAGCAGCGATCCCGGGCTTTATCCCGATGCTCTGCTTCCGGTGGACGGGACCTTCCGCTTTGCGCCGGGACAGTGGAACTCCCTCTGGGTGACGGTCGATGTACCCGCCGGCTGCAAGCCTGGGAAATATCCGGTTTCCGTGCGTCTGAGCAATCCGGACAATCCGGAGGAAAGCGTGGAAAGTCCTGTTTTCACGCTGGAAGTGCTGAATGCGGCGCTCCCGCATCAGACGCTGATCCATACGGAATGGTTTCATGCGGACTGTCTTGCAACTTATTACAAGGTGCCTGTCTGGAGCGAGGAACACTGGCGCATTGTGGAAAACTTTGTCCGTTCGGCCGCGGCTCACGGGATCAACATGCTGCTGACGCCGGTTTTCACTCCGCCGCTGGATACCCGCGTCGGAGGGGAAAGACCCACAACGCAGCTGGTCGGCGTGACGCTCGAAAATGGAGGCTATTCCTTTGATTTCTCCCGTCTGGAACGCTGGATCGACATGGCGCGGAAAGCTGGAATTGAATATTTGGAAATTTCGCATCTCTTCACTCAGTGGGGGGCCGCTTTCTGCCCGAAGATTGTCGCGACGGTCGACGGAAAGGAAAAACGTATCTTCGGGTGGGACGTCAAATCCGATTCCCGCAAATACAGAAGCTTCCTCGACTCCTTCCTCCCCGCCCTGACTTCCTTCCTCACCGAACACGGATGGAAGGACAAAACCTTCTTCCACTGTTCCGACGAACCCGCTCCCGCTCATCTGGAAACCTATGGAAAAGCCGTTTCCATCATGCGGAAGCATCTGAAGGATTTCAAGATCTGCGACGCCCTCTCCAGTGTGGACTATTATCAGAAGGGACTCGTCTCGATTCCGATTCCCGGGGAAGATCACATCGAACCCTTCCTCCAGGCCGGAATCGAAAAACCGTGGACCTATTACTGCTGCGGACAGCTTGAAAAGGTCAGCAACCGTTTTCTCCACATGCCTTCCTCCCGGAACCGCATCATGGGAACGCTTCTCTACCGCTATGACTGCACCGGATTCCTCCAGTGGGGATTCAATTTCTATCATACGGTCCATTCCGTCGCATCCGTCGATCCCTGGAGCGTGCTCGACGCCGATTACGCATTCCCTCCCGGCGATGCGTTCATGGTCTATCCGGGCGTGGATGGACAGCCGGTGGATTCCATTCACTACGAGACCTTTACCGAAGGCCTTCAGGACTTGCGCGCATTACGCCTCCTGGAAGGGAAAGTCCCGCGGGAAAAACTTTGCGCCATGCTGGATAAACTCTCCCCCGGAGGACGCATGAGCATGAAGGAATATCCCCGCGGAGAAGCCGCCGTCCTGGCCCTCCGGAAAAAAATCAACTCCCTGATCAAAAAGCATTTCGCCTGAACGGGACTCTCCCGCCCAGTCTCCCGCAGGATGGGAGGAAGAATCGAGGAAGCTTTTTCTTCCTTCCATCCCATTCCGCCCCCCTCTTGAAAAAAGAGGGGGGATGGAGCGGGAGCACAACGTAACGTACTCTTCCGCCTCAGAACAGAATTTCCCGGCGGAAGAGACTTTTCCAGGCCGTTTTTCAGAAAGTTCCATTCCTCCCCCGGAGTTTTTTCTCCCGGGAATTTTCTCTTCTCTCTTCTTTCCTTTCCCCACGCATCTTTTTTCAGAAGCTTCTTCCCCTAAACACACGTTCTTTTCTCCTTTCCTGTTTTTCAGCTTTTCCCCGGCGGCGCGGCAGGGAAAAGAGGAGAGGAGGGGAGGAGAGGCAGGAAGTGCGGAATTTTTCTTTATCCTTGACTGGAGTGCTAGATTCTCTCTTCCCGCCGTTTTCTTTTCTGAGGCGCATTCTCCTCTTCCTTCTGAGAAGAAGAGCATTCCCGCAGTGATGAGAATTCGAGGAGCGGAGATCACAGAAGTAAACAGAGAAAACACCGGCTGCCGCATATTGAAAAAAGGAAAAGAAGAAAGATTTGAAGAAGAGGATCGGGAACACAGAGAGAAGGGGCTTGATAAAATTCCTTTGACCGTTTATCTTTTAGCGCAGAGGGGACGACCGGGAAGTATACGGTTCAGAGCCTCCGTTTCTTTTATGGAGATTTGTGCCGGAAGAAAGACGGGAAAGCGAAAAGGGAAGCAAACAAACAGGACAGAACTATGACTGTATCGATATCGGATTTATTTGTTTCCGCGGAAAAACGGGTGGTGGCGCTTGAGACCGTCGGGGAAAAGGCCGTGGCGTTCATCCGGACGAAGGAAGGGGAAGTGCTGCGGAAAGAGTTTGACTGGAGCCCCTTTATCATTCTCCGGGATCCCGCTCTTCTGAACGGGTTCGGCGGAGCGTTCCGGATTTCTTCTCTGGAAGGAGGGGAGGATTTTTCCTTTCTTGCGGAGTTCCAGAGCGTTTCCGACTACGAAAAGGCACGGAAACATCTGAAGGAGACGACGGGATTTTCCCCCGGTTCTCCTTATGCTCCGTGGATGATCCTTTCCGATCCCGTACAGCAGGCTCTGATCCGGCTGAAGATCCGCCTGTTTTCCATGATGGGCTTCCACGAAGTGCGCCGGATGCAGATTGATATAGAGACGCTCTGCGCGGAAGGATACGATTTCCCGAATGCGGAACGGGAAGAGGATGCCGTAATAGCGATTGCGATGTCAGACAGCAGCGGCTGGGAGAGAGTGCTTTCCGTGCGGGAGGAAGGGACGGAGAAATTCATGCTGGAAGAGTTTGTCCGTGTTCTGCGAGAACGCGATCCGGACATTCTGGAAGGGCATAATTTTTTCCGTTTTGATCTGCCGTATCTGGAGACTCGTGCGAAACGTCACCGGGTGAAACTTTCGCTGGGGCGTGACGGCTCCGTGCCGAAGAAACGCACTTCGCGTTTCAACGTTGCCGAACGGACGGTCAATTACACGCGTTACGACATTTTCGGGCGTCATATAGCGGACACCTACCATCTGGCGCTTTTCTATGATGCCGTCCGGCGTGATCTGGACGGATACGGATTGAAGACGATAGCCCGTCACTTCCGTGTCGCATCCGAAGAGCGTGTCTATGTGGACGCCTCCTGCATGAAGCGCCTGTGGGCGGAAGATCCCGGGCTCGTTCTCCGCTACTGTCTGGACGATGTCCGAGAAACGCGCGCCATCTCCGACATTCTTTCCCCCAGTTCGTTTTATCAGACACAGATCATCCCCTTGAGCTATCAGAACTGCATTCTCCGGGGCAATGCCACGAAGATCGATTCCATTTTCCTTGCCGAATATCTTGATGCCGGCCATTCTCTGCCTTCCCCTGAGCGTGCCCGTCCTTTTTCCGGAGCGCTGACACGCTCTTTCCGGGACGGCGTTTTCGACGGCGTGATGCATTGCGACGTCCGTTCCCTGTATCCTTCGATCATTCTTTCCGAAAACTGGTCTCCTTCGCGTGACCGTCTGGGAGTGTTTGTCCGTTTTCTCCGCAGTCTCCGCAGCTTCCGTCTGGAGGCGAAGGACGCCGAGCGTGCGGCGCAGGACAAGACCGAACGCGAATATTACCGCTCCCTTCAGTCCGCCTTCAAGATCCTCATCAATTCCTTCTACGGGTATCTGGGCTTTGAACAGGGATTCCTGAATGATTTCGACATGGCCGAACGCGTCACCGCGCGCGGACGGGAAATTCTGACTTCCATGCTGGACTTCCTGACCTCTCACGGAGCACAGGTCATCGAAATGGATACGGACGGCATTTATTTTCAGCCGCCTCCGGGCGAGGACGTCTCTCTGATCCGGGAGGAACTGGGCGGAATTCTGCCCGACGGCATCGATGTGGATTTCGACGAATCCTACCGTTCCATGTTCTCCTACAAAAGCAAAAACTATGCGTTGCTCAAGGAAAACGGAGAAATGTCAATCAGTGGCGCCGCCTTGAAGTCGCGGGGACTGGAGCCTTTCCAGCGTCAGTACATGCGTCAGCTGATACAGGCGCTTCTGCACCACGATCCCAGTTCGGCGGCGTCGTTGTACGAGCATTACCGCGCCGCAATTGCGGGAAGGACGATTCCTCTTGCGGAGCTCGCAAAGTCCGAGACTCTTTCGGATTC
Organism: uncultured Lentisphaeria bacterium; assembly: GCA_905211485.1. Lineage (GTDB taxonomy): Bacteria > Verrucomicrobiota > Lentisphaeria > Victivallales > UBA1829 > CAJMAW01. The sequence goes on from CAJMAW010000020.1 coordinate 28,974, forward strand.
CCTGGAGGGCTACAAACGCAAGCTTCAGTCATCCAATGCCCGGCGCAGTGCCGCGTATGAGCTGGCGATCCGTTCCGGGCGGGAATACCGCCAGGGGGACCAGGTTTCCTTCTACATTACGGGAAGCAAAAAGAAACTTTCGGTGGTGGACAATTCCAAACTGCTTTCGGATGCGGATGAAAATGTCCGTGACGAAAATGTCGAATATTATCTTGACAAGCTGGAGGAGCTCCGGAAGAAATTTGAACCCTTTACGGGTTCTTCTTCTGTTCCTGAAGAAGATCTCTTTGCTTCTGCCGGAGAGAGAGAATGATTTCCTGTGTCATATCCTCTTGGAGAAGCACAGAATAAAAAATATCTCATGATATTGCGGTGCAATAAAAAATAAAAATTTGCGAAGCAGCAAAAACTACGGAAAAATGCGGAGCATTTTTCTCGAGGTCAAGGTCCGTGACCTTGTCGCAGTCCAGCGGAGAGACGCTGGCCGCCGGAGGCAAAAAATAAAATAAAAAA
>CAJMAW010000021.1 GCA_905211485.1 uncultured Lentisphaeria bacterium
TGCTGACAGAATTTTTTTGAGTTTGCCGCCGCTGCATTCAAACACCGTCATGTTCGGCACCTGTTCAAGGCCGTCGAGAGTTGTGGATGTTAAAAAGCATTGGCAATCAAATGCGCTTGAAAGCAGCTCTCGCTGCCTGTCGCCGTCCAGTTCGCTCAGAACATCGTCCAAAAGCAGAACCGGTGCCTCGCCCCGGACGCGGCGCATAAGCGCAAGCTCGCTCAGTTTAAGGCTCAACGCTGCCGTGCGCTGCTGCCCCTGGGACGAACGGCTCCACCCCAGCAGCTGGGTCACCTCGAAAAGCATTGAATTCCTGAAACGGAGGGATCCGTCGAAGCCCTTTTTCCTGAAGGTCTCCTATCACCGTCCGCATTGTCCGCTGGATCCGCCGCCTTCGTACTTTTCGATGTACGACACGCGCAGTCTGCCGGATCCTTATCAGGGGGACTGGACCGGTTTCATGAGCAATTACGTCAATGCCGAAAATCCGGTGCCGGAAGACAGCGCATCCATCGCCCGCGCCCGGCGCGCGTACTGCGCACTCGTCACCCAGATCGACTATGAGCTGAACCGCCTCTTCATCGCGCTGGGAGATCTGGGACTCTGGGACGATCTCGTGATTCTCTTCGTTTCGGATCACGGCGACATGCTCTACGATCACGGACTTGTCCGCAAGTCCGTTCCGTTTGAAGGGTCGACCGGGATTCCCCTGTTCCTGCATCTGCCGTGCTCCCTCCGCCAGGGAAGAGCCGGGATCACGGACGGCCGGACCGCCGAGCTCCGAGATGTCTTCCCGACCCTCTGCGACGTCTGCGGAATCGACATTCCGGATGGACTCGACGGACAGAGCCTGCTCGACACCTCCTTCACCCGCGAATATCTCCACGGCGAACACACCAACGGCATCCTCTCCAATCACTGGCTCACCGACGGAAAGGAAAAATACTGCTGGTTCAGTCAAAGCGGCAAGGAACTCCTCTTCGACCTGCATGCGGATCCGTGCGAAATGCACGACCTCTCCCGTGAAAGACCGGACCGGACCGGATTCTGGAGAAAACGTCTCACAGGAGAACTCTCCGGACGCATCGAAGGATATGTTCAGAACGGCGTTCTCCGCATCGGCCGCACTCCCCTCTCCTCACAGCCATGGGCAGGAATCGGGAAGGGAAAAGCCTGAAACAAAGTCTGAACGAAGAACGGATCAGAGGAAAGGCAACTCCGGGCGGGAATGAATCCGCCCTGACGGGGCTTTCTCTTTTTCCCCTGCCAGGAAAAGCGGAAGAAAAAAAGGAGATCATGGCACCATGACAAAGGGAGCTGAAACGGCGGAAGAACTGCCCCGTTCCTTTTTTCTTCTGATAAAACCGATCTCATTTCACTGCAATCTGCGCTGCCGCTACTGCTTCTACCTGCCGAAGGAAGAGCTGTACGGACCCGGGATGCACCGCATGACGCGCGAAACACTCGAAAACGCAACACGGAGCTACCTTTCCCAGCCGATGGAACATTACAGTTTCGGATGGCAGGGCGGCGAACCCACCCTCATGGGGACGGATTTCTACCGGGAGGCAATTCGTCTTCAGGAGAAATACGCTCCTCCCGGAGGCGCAGAGATCTGCAACTCCCTTCAGACCAACGGCACACTCCTCGGCGATGAATGGGGAAAACTTCTGCATGAAAAGCAGTTCCTCACCGGAATCAGCATCGACGGACCGGCAAAACTGCATGACCGCTTCCGGAAAGACGCAAACGGCCGCGGCAGTCATTCCGACGTGATGCGCGGGCTGAAGGTACTCAGACGTCATCACGTGGAATTCAATGTCCTCACCCTGGTTTCCGCCTCGAATCAGGATCATCCCGCGGAAGTGTATCGCTATCTCGGGGAACTCGGCATACGCTATCAGCAGTACATTGAATGCGTGGAGACGGATGCGGAAGGGAAGAGGAAACCTTTTGCGCTCTCACCGGGGAAATGGGGAGAGTTTCTGTGCAGAATTTTCGATGAATGGTATCCGCGAGACGTGCAGGATGTCTCCATCCGGCTTTTTGATTCGATCGTCTCACGTCTGGCAACGGGTATTCCGAGCGTATGCTCCATGGGGGGAAACTGCTGCAGCTATCTGGTTCTGGAGCATAACGGAGACGTGTATCCATGTGACTTTCATGTCCGGGAAGCGCTCCGGCTCGGCAACATCCGCGAAACGGATTTCGGAGCTCTGAGAGCCCTTCCCCGTTATCGGGAATGGGGGAAAATCAAGGAACCGCATTCACAGAAATGTCTGGATTGCCGTTTCCTGCCGCTGTGTATGGGAGACTGTCCGAAAAACAGGAGAAAATCGAAAAGTTTTCTCTGTGAGGACTGGCGCGTTTTCTACACACACACCATCGGGCGTTTTGAAGAACTTGCAGCACGTGTCCGCTTCCGCGCCCCCGGGGAAGCTCCGGGACTCTCCGCCGGAAATCTGTGACGGCCCCCCACTTTTTTCAAAAAGCTTCTCCCGGGACCATTCTGTTTTTCCCCCCGAAGCACTCTGAAAAACACCCGGGGGATGTTCTGAAAACGCTCGGGAAAACGCCCGGGAAACATCTGAAAGCATCTGGGAAACGCACTGAAGAGTTCATCTGCCGGAAGAAGTGCCCTGAAATTTTCTGAAATATGTTCAGAAAAAGGATTTTTGCACTTTCTTCTCACTCCTTTCTCTCTTTTTTTCCTCATTCTCCCCTTCTCCCGCCCGGGCGCCGATTTTCCCGGAATCCGGATTTCCGGGTCCGCAGAAGCAGGACAGAAACAGGAGGGCGAAGGGAAAGCTGGAAAGAGAGATCCAGAGAGAACCTGACGGAAATGAGGAAATAAAGAAATATGGGGTGTCAGAGGAAGTGAAAGCTTGAAAAATCAGTCTGAAACGGTAAATTACGAAACGGAAGAAGTCATGATTTTTTAACAAGGTTGGAGCTCAGAGAACAGATGAAAAATATCATTCCTCTAGTGGTATCGGTGGTTTTGGGACTTGCGGCGGTGTACATCGTCAGCAAACTTCTGTTTGAACAGGAAGACGCGGGGACGGAAGACACGGTGTCGGTGGTCGTGGCAGCCAGGGATCTGGATGCCAATGACGATTTGCTGGAAGGATCCCTGACATACCGGGATATTCCGCTGTCCGCAATGCCGAAAAACGCTCTGCTCTGGGATAACGTGAGTCTGGCATACGGGCAGACGCTGCCCCACGCGGTCGCACAGGATGACTACATTTTAATGACGGACATCCGCATCCAGACCACTCTCAGCGACTGCGCGAGACAAGGGGAATGGACCGTTCCCGTAACCTTTTCCGATCCTGCGCTGGTCAAAATGCTCATGCCGGATGATGAAATTGCCATCATTTCCACCTATGTTTCCCAGTCGGCTTCGGGGACGGCAGCGGCGCCTCCGGCATCAGAGGATCCCCTCGCTGCGGCAACGGGGGAGCTTTCCGATCTCAGATCGGCGGAGGGATCGCGCGAGACCTCCGTCCTTCTTCCATGCGTCCGGGTCATCGGGATCGACAACGAACACGGTTCCTTCCGGGAAAGCGGCGGTTCGAGCGGCACGATCTTTGTTTCTCTGCCGCCTCAGCAGGCCATGATTCTGATTGCGGCACAGCGGGAATCGGAACTCTATCCCGTGCTCCGCAAACGGAACGACTCCGCGGCGCTGAACAGAAAGGACGGAGGAGTCGTCAACAGCTCCACCTTCCGGAAAATCCGCACGGGACTGGTCCCGGCCGAACTGCCGGAAATTCCCAACAAAGATCACCGCTGAGGAGCTGAATCATGAAACGGTTTTTCCTGTTTTCCGCAGTGTTTGTTCTGCTCAGTTTTTCCACTTCTGGAGAGGAAAGCGCCACCCCTGCTTCCCGCCGGCCGTCTGCCGCAGGAAACGCGGCAAAAGCGGATCAATCTGTTTCCGCCGCCTCTGCTGCCGCAGGGGCGGACATTCAGGCGAGTCGGGAGACTGAAGCCGTCGGCGATTCGATCATCAAGCTTCCTCCGGAAAGCGTGGCGCTGTCCACGGGTGAAATCCGGAAATTTGAAGTGCCTTTTGTGATACAGCGCCACACGGCGAACACTTCCAACGTCCGGATTCTCCATGTGGAGGGGCGCTCCTTTGAAATTGAAGGGATTTCCGAAGGGAGCGCCCAGGTGCATGTTTCGGCTGGGGGAATGAGCAAGGATTTCCGAGTGGAAGTTTCGAGTTCGATCATGCCGATCTACCGGGAGCTGAGCCGGGAACTGGGGGATCTGCCTGAAGTCGGAGTGGAACTTTCGGACAACGTGCTGACACTCCGCGGAGAAATCACTCGGCCTCTGCACTGGGAGTATTTCCGCCGGGTCGTGAAACGTTACGAGGACCGCTGCCGGAATTATGTGACCTTCCAGCCGGGTCCGGCCCTCTTTGAAGACTTGAAGAAACTTCTTGAAAACGCCGGGTACAAGGTGAGGGAAGAGGTTTCACCGGATCTGCCGGGACAGCTCAGCTTCCAGGTTTCAAACGGGATTCTGACCGTTTCGGGCTATCTGCTCTGTGAAAGCGACATAGAGGCGGTCAAACGCCTTCTCGCTTCCCAGAAATGGCTTTCCCCGGAATGGAACGGGAATGCGCTCCGGGCGGAGACGGAACTGAATCTGGCGGACACACAGCTGGATGTGGGGATCGTCTTTGTGGGAGTGACCCGGACACAGCTGGAACGTCTGGGCAATGCCTCCGCGGACGGGACCATCCTCACCTGGAATCTGATTGCCTGGTTCCGGGATCTGGCGGGAGGAATGCCTCCCGGGGGAATCGACGGTTCCACCGCTCATGGCAGGGGACTGTATTCCTCCCTCAACACGGATCTGAAAGGATCTCTGGTCTTCTTCGGCAACAACGGAATTTCGGACTTCCGGGACGCCGGACACATCACACTGACCAACAACAACCCGGATTATTCCGTCTATGAAAACGGCGGCACGCTGAACGTGAAAATCTACAGCCAGGACACGGCGGACCTGAAACCGATCAATTTCGGTCTGAAAATGAAAGTCAGGGGCGGACTGGTCCGATCCGATGAAGTCCGTCTGGAATTCGATCTGGAAAAGAGCCTCGCCCCGATCAAGCAGGATGACGATTATTTCCAGCGCTCCACCAAAACTCAGGCGACGGTCCTCTGCAAACTGAACCGGACCGCCGTCATCGCCGGTCAGAAGGAACTGACCTATTCCGACAGCGGGCCGAGCGGCTATGCGTTTCTGCGTCACATTCCAGTCGTCAACTGGTTTGCCTCCTCCGCCGAGCAGCAGGGTGAGGAGCTGCAGCTGCTGATTCTGGCTTGTCCGAGAATCGCGAAACGCGATGTGGAAATGACACGCCATCCTTCTGAGGAGACGGCGGCAGTCGAAAAAACAATCTCCGAATCCACCGGAAAAAAGAACCGGAAAGCTCATGAACGGGAAAACCGGAACTGGATTCTGAAAATGTTCACATGGTAAGATGCGTGAATCGCATGCTTCAGACAGAAATGCAGGACAGAGATGACGATGTTGCAGTTGAGAATCCACAAAACGGATAACACAGACGGAGAAGAAGACAGTCAGGAAATGATTGTCCCCCTGGAAAAGGATGGGAAATTTCCTCTGCTCATCGGGCGCTCGGAAGGAGCGGATCTGCGTATTGCAGGGGACAGGAAGGTTTCCCGGCGCCACGCGCAAATCAGCAGGACGGGAGAGGAAGTTTTTGTGGAAGATCTCTCCAGCCGCAGCGGTACGCGGGTGAACGGGCAGAGCATTTCAGTCCGCACTGCGCTCAAGCCCGGAGACAGGATTCAGATCGGGGAAACGGTCCTGATTCTGGAAAAGGCTCAGGATTCCTCTTCTTCCCTTTCACTTCCCCGGGATTCATCCTCTTCAGATTCCTGCAGTCCGGATCGGCAAACGGGGGGATCGGCGGCACGGGGAGCGGATTTCACGTCTTCAAACGCGTCCTCATCCGGGAGTTCCTCCATGCGTGTCAGCTCCGCTTCTCCCGCCCCGGGCACGAAGCCGCAGAACAAAGCCGCAGAAGGAGGAGGCTCCTCACAGGAAGAGGAGAAAAAGAAAAATGAGTCGGGAAAACAAGACGGCAGCGGCGGCGGCATACAGCACAGGCTTCCAGTTTATTCCGCGCAAAGTCTTCTGGTATCGTTTTACAGCGATGAAATGATCCGCCTGGCGAAACGCATCCAGAACCGCGTGCTGGAACTTCTGAACATCGGGAGCGGTTCCGCGAAGGAAATGACGAACAGCGACATGCGCCCGAAAGTGGAAAGCGCCGTTGAACAGATTCTCCGCGAAGTCCGCCATGAGATTCCCTCCGACGTGGACACGAATCAGTTCCGGCGGATTCTTCTGGACGATCTGATCGGGCTGGGCCCGCTTTCCCCCCTGCTGAGAGACGGAAACATTTCGGAAATCATGATCAACGGTCCGGAAAACATTTTTGTGGAGAGCAAGGGGCTTCTGTACCGTAGTGCGGCGAAATTCAACGGGGAGATTCATCTGCAGTCGATCATCCAGAGGATTGTGGAACCGCTGGGGAGGCATATTGACGCGGCTTCGCCGATGGTGGATGCACGTCTGGAGGACGGTTCGCGCGTGAATGCGGTGATTCCGCCGCTGGCGCTGGACGGATCGCTGGTGACGATCCGGAAATTTCCATCGAAGAAGCTGACGGACGAGGATCTGATCGCCTACGGCAGTCTGACCCGTCCGATGGCGCTGTTTCTGCGGGAAGCGGTTCGTGCCAGGCGGAACATTCTGGTGTCGGGGGGAACGGGTTCCGGGAAAACGACTCTTCTGAACATTCTGTCCCAGTTCATTCCTGAAAAGGAACGGGTGATCACGGTGGAGGATTCGGCGGAACTGAAGCTGAGTCATGAGAATCTCTGCCGCCTGGAAGCACGTCCTGCAAACGTGGAGGGACAGGGCCGCGTGACGATCCGGGATCTGGTCATCAATACGCTCCGAATGCGTCCGGACCGGATCATCGTGGGGGAATGCCGCGGGGCGGAAGCGCTGGACATGCTCCAGGCAATGAATACGGGACATGACGGATCCATGACAACCTGCCATGCGAACAATCCCCGCGATGCGCTTTCCCGTCTGGAGAACATGGTGATGATGGCGGGTTTTGAGCTTCCGTCCTCCGCGATCCGGGAACAGATTGCCTCGGCGATTCATCTGATTGTCCAGCAGACGCGCCTTCCGGACGGGTCCAGAAAGATTGTGAAGATTTCCGAAGTCACCGGACGTGAAAGCAGCACCATTCTTCTTCAGGACATCTTCACGTTTGAACAGGAAGGATTTGACGAGAAATTCCACGTTGTCGGGCATCATACTGCAACGGGAAACATCCCGAAATTCATCGACGAACTGCGTCAGTCCGGAGATCTGGAGCTTGATATGTCCGTATTTGTTCCGGAAGGCTGAAGAAGAAAAAGAAGAAGAAAGGGAAAGCGTCAGAATGAATTCGATATCGGTATCGGAACGTTACGGGGTGTATCTCCTGGTGCTTTTCGCGGTCGGGCTGTTGATTTACATTCTGATCACGCTCTTCCAGGCCTTCAGTCTGGAGCATGCGGACCGGAGGGTCAAGGGGACCCCGTCGGAGGGAATGGTCAACAATATTTATTATTTCATCGGGAGGACGACGCTTCAGCAGATCCAGCTTTCCTCCGGGATTCTGCTCTCGGGGGGATTGATTGCGACGCTCATTTTCTGTCAGGTGTACGAGCCCCTGATCATTGTTCCCGCGGCCGCGCTGCTCTTTGTGCTGGGGATGGCGGCGCCCTGGCTCTACTTTTCCGCGAAGGTGCGCAAACGCGCGGAACGTTTTGAAAACAGCATCCTGGATCTGTCTCTGGGGCTGACCAGCGGACTGCGCGCCGGACAGGCTCTGCCGCAGGCGCTGGAAGTGTTTTCACGCCGTTGCGAAGGCCCGCTGAAAGAGGAATTGATGATCGTCATCCGCGAATACCGGCTCGGACTCGAACTGGCGGAGGCGATGCAGAGAATGTACAACCGGATCCCCTGCGAAGATCTTCAGCTTCTGATCATCTCGATCCGCCTGACGACGCAGTCCGGGGGAAGCATGGTGGACGTGCTGGAAAAAATCACCGGCATGATCCGGAGCAGAACGGAATTCCATCAGAAACTCCGTGCCCTGACGGCACAAGGACGTTTTGAAGCGCTGGCAATGTCCCTTGCGCCTCTTGTGGCATTCACGCTTCTCTTTTTCATCAACAACGATCTCATGCTGCCGATGGTCCAGACGCTGATCGGCTGGTGCGCCATCGGAGTGATGCTCACGCTGGAAGTGATCGGATATCTGGTCATTCGCGGAATTGTGGATATAAAGGTGTAAAGAGCCATGAAACAGCTTTTCATTTATGCTCTGACTTTTCTGGCAGTCATGCTGCCCGTGCTCTACTTTGTCATTCTCGGGGAAAAGGACGAAAAGCCGGATTCTCCTGCCGATTCGGCAGAAGAGGAGAAAAAAAGAAGGGAAAAAGAGGAAACACCCCATCTCTTCCGACTGCTCAAACCCTTCTCGGATCTGCTGAATACTGTTGGGACAGGCACTCTGCTGCGATATCTGTTTCCCGGGCATAGTCAGAGCCTCCAGAAGAAGCTGGTTTTCGCCGGGCTGAAACTGAATCCGGAAGACGTCTACTGCTGCCAGATGATTCTGGGCATTTCAGCCGCCCTGGCGGCGGCGGTGGTGACGGCGCTGCTGGTGGATTCCGAAAACCGCATCTCCATTCCGATTGCGGCGCTGATTGCGCTCTGGCTCGGGAGTTCGGTTCCAGGGATCGTGATCGGCAACCGTGCTCAGCAACGCAGGATGGACATTCTCCGGGCCATTCCGTATTCAATTGACCTGATTGCCTCGGCCATGCGTGGAGGTCTGGATTTTTCGGCGGCAATCCGATTTTATGTCAAGCTCGGGATTCCCGGGCCGCTGACGGATGAATATTCCCAGATGCTCCGGGAAATGGAACTCGGCGTCATCCGGATCACCGCGCTTCAGAATATGGCGGAACGGATCCAGATCAAGGAATTCACCTCGTTTGCCGCGGCCATTGCGCTGGGGACGGAACTGGGGGCGCCGCTCACGGAAACGATGGAAATTCAGGGAGAGGAAATGAGGAAGGCCCGTTTTGCGCTGGCGGAATGCAAGGCTCAGCGAGCGCCGTCGCTCATGCTTCTCCCGATGGCGTTGTTTATTCTTCCCGCAGTGTTCATCATCATTCTGACTCCGGTGTTCCTGAAGATGAGGGAAGCCGGGGTCCCGCTGTTCTGAGGAGGAGAAGGAGGAGAAGAAAAGAGCATGGAAAATCTGCCTTCCAAGTATAAAATCAAATTCATCGCCGGGGAGCTGGCAGGAAGGACCTTTGCACTTCTGAATTCCGGCACCCGGATCGGCAGGATGCGCGACGCCGAAATCCGTCCGGGGGGATCGGACATTGCTCCGGAACATATCACACTCATCCCGCAGCAGGATGCTTCCGGAGTGCGTCTGCACGTGCATGAAGAAGCGAGCGCCCGGGCCAACGGCAACGATCTTTCAGGAGGGGAGGACTGTCTGCTGCAGCCGGGGGCGGAGGTCCGGATCGGCAAAGAACTCACGTTCGTTCTCGAACCCGACGACGCTCCTCTCACGAACGCACTTTTTCCCTCCTCCGCAGCCCCGCAACAGGAAGATGACGAGGAAGCGACGGAGGATCCGACGGAAGATTTGTCCGCCGAGAGTTCCTGTGCCTCCGGGGATTCTCCTGGGACTCCGTCAGCGCGCCATTTTGCCGGGTACACGCGTTACGCCTCCGCGGCGGAGCTCGAAGATCTCCGCAAATTCAACCGCAGTCAGAAGCGCCGGAGGAAAATCGTGCTCGGGACAGGAATCACGCTCATGATTCTGATTCTGGCGGGAGGGTATGTATATTCTCGGCTTCAACTGGAAAATCCGGTCACCTGGCCCGGAGAGGTCTCCGGGATCTACAACGAAGGGGAACACCGGATGGAAATTGAAGACGGGGGAAAATGTCTGGTCTATTACCCGAAAATGCAGGCAACAATCGAGAAAAATGAGGGGAACTACTGCGAGATCATGACGGCTCTCGGGAAAAATCTGGACGTTCCTTACCATCTGGTATTCACCGTAACCGATGTCCCGAACGGTTTCCGTACCACTCGGAAACAGAGTTTTGATCTCTGGAGAAAAAAGGTTTCCGAAGAAATGGGATTTGCGTTTCTGGAGGAACCGAAACAGGATTTCTACTGTCCTGAGGAAAACGGATTTCCGTATTACCGTCTTCAATATACGCGCCGGGACAAGAATATCCGCTGGCAGGGCTATGCCAGCTATATGCGTTATCAGGACAAGGAACTGGTGCTGCTGAGAGAAGTGCCGGTCAGTCACTTCTGGCGTTCCGACCGGGTGCTGCAGAGTTTCGGCTCCTTTGTCGTCTCGCCGACCATGGCGGGACGTTATTGGGAAATTCCCGAGGAACGGGTGAAAGGAGATTCGACACGTCTGCTGCAGCGCGCGGCGATGGAACTCAGAAAACATATCGCCGTCACGGTCTGGGACGATCTCGACGCCATTCTGCGGACCCTCCTCTGCCGCGCTTATGAAAACAACGATGAAGTTCTGATCTCCGCGGTGACCCCGCTCTGGCAGGATTTTCGTGAAAAACAGCAGGTCTGGTATGCCCAGTGCTGTCTGGCTTATCAGACCTATCAGACCGCGAACGACAAGGAGAGCATGAACCGGATCCTCAATGAGTGCCTCAGGCATTTCCCCTCCCCTGACGACTATCGGCATATGAAGATCATGAAAAATATCTGGACGATCGAAGAATGAAAAAACTCTTTCAGAAACAGGATAGGAAGACCGGGGATGCGGCTTCATTGCAGAACTCCCCTTCGTCTTCTTCTTCCCCTTCCCTTTCCTCATCAGACTCATCTTCTTCTCCATCTTCTTCTCCGTCTCCGGCTTCTTCTCCACAGCCAACTTCCCATTCTCCTGCTCCATCAGCCTCCTCCCCGGCACTCCCGGAAGAAAAGAAGGAAGAGAAAAAGGAGAATGCCCCCGGCGGGAGCAAGCAACGCCGGGAAGAAGCAGGGGAATCAGAAAAACATCAGGAGAAGAAAAAAGGGGAAGAAGGAACGGCAGCGGCAGGAGAATCCGGACATATTTCCTCTTCGGGCTCTTCTTCCGTACCTGCCCCCTCCCGCCGTCATGTGCGGCTTCTGGAATTCCGCTGCCGCGGAAAACTGATTTATTCTGTCAGGAGTGATAAACTGGGAAATGTGGTTCGGATCGGCCGTTCGGAAAAAGACAACGACTGGGTAATCCCGCCAGAAGACCGGGTTTCCGCAGACAAGCAGGCGGAACTTCGCATCGGGGCGAAGGAAATCCGTCTTCAGGCATGCGGGAAGAACTGTTTCCATGTCCGCGGACGGGAGATGACGTCATATGTGCTGAAAGGGAATGACCGCGTGGCCATCGGGGACTGTGAATTGTGCGTCAAACCTGCGGAAACACAGGACTCGCGTCCCTGCAACGTGCACAGGCTGGAATTTCTGAACGGACCCCGGGAAGGAGATCTGATCCGCCTGGAAAAGAAAGTCATCCGGCTCGGATCCGCTCCGGAGAACGACATCGTCCTCCGGGACGACGTTGTCTCCCGCCATCACGCGGAAATCCGCATTGCGGAAAACGGGGAATCCTGGATCCGGGACCTCGGGAGCGTGAACGGGACCTTTGTCAACGGAGCGAAACTGAGCCGTCAGGAACGCATGCTGATGGATTCCGATGAAATCTCCATTGCGTTTTTCGATTTGATGTTTCTGGACCGGAATGTCCATCACACCCGTTCCCAGATCGGGAAGAAAATGCTGATCATGGGGGCGACGGTCTTCATCATACTCTGCATTTTCGGTCTTTTTTATGCAATGACGCCCGAAGCGGCTGAAGTTCTGAACGCGGCAGAGTTCTACATCCGGCGCGCGGACTTCCCCGCCGCACGCAGAATGCTCGACCGGATGCCGGGGTCCCGGAATTACAAACAGTTTGAGAAATATCATCAGGAACATCTGAAAAACATCGCGAGATATGAAAAAACGCTGGCCTCCTGGAAGGAGTTTCAGAGTCTTCTGACGAATGCGCAGTGGCAGGACGCGGCAAACTGTTTCGGACGCCTCGAAACCGGGAACCGCTTCGCCTGGAACTGGGAGGACGCCTCGGTGGATGAACGCATGGCTCTGGTTCGTCATGCGAAAAATCTTCTGGACATCCAGTTCCAGATCCGCACACTCCTCTCTTCCATGGACTCCGACCCAGTGGCACTGAAGAAAATGCTCGAAACCATGGACGGTCATTCCGGGGATCTTCTTTCCGGACAGAAAAACGATCCGGAATGGCTGCAGCCTCTGCATCAGGAAATTGCCCGGCTGCTTGAGGAACTGAAAACGAACTGCGGAATCCTCGATCAGATCACCGGGCTTTTGAATATGCTGGACGGAGAACAGACGGATTTCGGACATCTGACAGAAGAATTGGCCCGGTTGCAGTCGATGGCGTCCGGAAGTGTCCGTGTCCGTGCGCAGGATCTTTCCGAAGTACTGCTCCATCTCTCGGAGAACCAGAAGCAAATTGCCTCCAACGAGGAAGCGCTGAATGCCTTGCGCTTTGATAAAATCCGGAATGACATCTCCTTTGTCACAGCGGATGAATGCATGATCAGTTCGCAGATTCTGCAGAAACGCAATCAGCTTGTCCAGCGTCAGGGGAAACTGCTCCGAGACATGGGAAACCTGAAATATCTTCTGGAAAAACTCCGGAACGCGGGAATGAAGGAAAACGGGGAAATCCCGGAAATGGCAGACCGTTTTGCCTCCGCCGAGGTCCTCACCGATCTACTGAAATTCGACTGTCTAAAACATCCCATGCCCAATCCGCGCCGCCGCGAACCGGCGGGGCTGTATGACAAAATGTTCGGGATCCGTTTCTTCTATGAAATCATTCAGCAGTCGGCTCTTCTTCAGACCAATCTGTTTTCCGGAGACATAATCAACGGACTGGATTTCTATCCGGAATGCATCGCACTTGCAACGCTGTACAGGACAGTAGAGGAAACGACGCTCTGGCTTTCCCTGAAGGAAAACCAATGGATCCTCAGCGGAGAAGGAGAGGCCGGAAAACTCAAGAAACACTGCGACGCGCTTCTGGCCAGGCGGGCTGCCATGCTGGAACTTCTGAACAAAACCGCGGAGGCCGCCCCAGGCACCCGAACATATTTTGTGGCAAAGGCAGCCTATTTCTACTTCTCTCCCGCCTCGAGCATTCCGCAGGAGGAAATGCAGCGCTTTGCGGCGGCCAGGAAGCAGTTCCGCTCCGCCCAGCAGGATCTGCTGGAAGGCTATGATCCGCTTAAACCCGAAGGTGCGGCGGAAATTGCACGGAAAATCCTTTCAAAAGGCATCCCCGGAGACCCCGTGGTCAACTGGATCTGGAGTCAAAGATATGAATAAGAAGGAAGGAAAACTCCATAAGTCCATGCTGAGAAAAAAACGGAGCATTCTGCTGGAATATGTGATCCTGCTCTGTTCGATTCTGCCGCTGGTCTTTGCCGTTTCGGCATCGGTTTATTCGCTTTCCGGCTTTGGGGGAGGATCCTTCGGGCCGCTGGGAAAAAGCATTGTGGCGCTGTATCAGCGGATTGTCACCGTGATCTCATTGCCGGTTCCGTGATCCATGAATATAAGCGATCTCAGGAACAGACTCCTCTCCGGCGTCACTTCTGAAGAATGGCCGGAACTGCTGGATAAACTCGATTCAGCGGGTTTTTTCTCGCTTCCGGAAGAATCTCCGGAACAGTTTGCGCAACGGTTGCTGCTTCTCTCGGGAGAACTGGAAAAACTACGGAGCGGCTCCTCCGTTCTCGGACAGCGGACAGCCGCGCTCTTGCAACTCCCCGGGGAGAACATCCGGGAATCCGCCGATCTGACCTGGGCGAAATACCGTTTCCGGGCGGAATGGATCCCCGTCTGGTTCTCTTCCCGGGAAACAGGATGCTTTTCCGCGGGAATCCTGCTGGAAGTCGACCGGATTCTTCCGCTCATCTTCCTCCATGGCACCTTCGCACGCAAACAGACAAGAATGGGATACGATGCACAGGAAACTCTGGCCCATGAAATGATCCATGGAGTCCGGACCGCATTCCCGGAATCGGCGTACGATGAATATTTTCCCTGGCAGATCAGCCGTTCCGGATTCAGGAGAGCGCTGGGAAATCTCTTCCGGAAATGGATTCTGCCCTTCCTCTTCTTCGGCGGAATGGCGCTCAGCGGTATTCTGGCGGCGCTGAAAGCGGCTTTCCCGGAAAACGTATCCGCGGGGACCGCGCTTGTGCCGCTGATTCTTCCTCTGGGAGTCGTCATCCGGGAAAGGATCCTGATGAGACGGATGGCAAAAGCGGCACGGAATCTGCGTCTGGCGGGGCTGGAGGCGGAACCTCTGCTGCTGCGTCTTTCCGACAGGGAAATTTTCAAGATCGCCGCAGCGGACTCTCCCGGAGACATCCTTCTCAAAGGGAATGAATCTATCCGCTGGAAAATGCTTCTGAAAAAATTCCGCATGAAAGATACGTCCAATCCGTGACCGGAAGATGGAGGAGTGGAGGGGAGGAGAATATCCGCGCTGTGATTTCCTTTCTTCTCTGCCGTTCTTTCCACCGGCACTCTTTTCCTCGGACTCCTTTCCCCGGAGTTTTTTCTCCGCCCTCTCTCAGTCCTGACGGCGACGGAATCCTGTCATCCTGTCTGAGAGTGATGGGATCCGGCCTTGCGGCGGCGGCAAAGCGGAATGTGTGTTTCCGCAAGGACGGGAAAGAGAATCAATCCGTTTCTCTTTTCTCTTCCACCTCCGGGAAGAGGTTCATGGAATCCAGTTCGGCAAGGACTTCCGAAGCGCTCCCCGGACGGAGAGAAGCGGAGTGTTCCATCATCCGCCCGAGAAGGAAGGCAAGGTTTTCCGTTGAGGCGGAACGCAGGATTCCGATCGGCGGAGACGAACGGTCGGAAAGGATATATTTCAAAGTTCCGGTGAAATCGTTCTTCCCTGGACGGAAGCGTTTTCCCGTCAGGACCTCATAGAGAATCAGCGCGAGGCTGTAGAGATCGCTTCTGGCATCGACGGCAGTGGAATCCAGAGCCTGTTCCGGCGACATGTAGGAAGCGGTCCCGAACACATTTCCCGGTGTTTCCGGGAATCCCGGAAGTTTTGCAAGCCCCAGATCCCCCAGACGGAAGCCGCCATCCGGCATCATCCAGATATTCTCGGGCTTGACGTCCCTGTGAATGATTCCATGGTCGTGCAGCGTTCTCAGAGCCAGGAGCATTCCACGGAAAAGAAAAAGCGCTCGCTGGAGAGGCAGGATCGGCGTCCGCGCAAGTGTTCTCCGGAGAGTCCCCCCCTCAGCGTATTCCATGACCGCATAGGGCATTCCCTGAGCCGTTTCCGCATATTCAAAGACCCGGATCAGGTAAGGACAGGAGGACTGTTCCTTCAGAAAATCCGCCACAGCCGGAAATTCCGCGACGCGGGGATGTTCCCGGCGGAGGAACTTAATGACAAAGGGCAGTCCGCTGTCAATCCGGAAGGCAAGCCAGGATTCCGAAAGCTGCCGGATCCTCAGGGGACGGATCAGCTGAAAGGAGGAAGCAATCCTCTCCCCGCGGAAAAAGAAAGCCGTGCTGCAGTCCGCCGGTTTCATGAAGGATATTCCGGCAGTTCCAGATGCAGGATTTCCGCCTGAGGCCGGAAGAGCGGAGCTTCCCCCAGGAGAAAACTGCCGGAAACGGTTCCGTCCGGAGCGACGGCTTCCGTATTCCAGCGGAGCAGAGTGTGCAGGCGGTATTCACCGTTTTCAAGCGGAAGCACTTCTGAAATCTCGACAATTTTTCTGGACCCGTCCGGCAGGCGCATGGTATGGACGACACAGTTGATCGCCGACGCCACCTGCATCCGGACCGCCGTCAGCGGCAGATTCACCCCGCTCATGATCGCACACGTCTCCATACGGCTGAGCGCATCAAGCGGACTGTTCGCATGAATGGTCGACATGGATCCGGAATGTCCCGTATTCATCGCCTGCAGAAGGTCGATCGCCTCTCCGCCGCGGATTTCCCCGATCACAAGACGGTCAGGACGAAGTCTCAGCGAAGCAATCACCAGATCCCGGATCGAAAATTCCCCCTGCCCGTTCTTGTCCGGCTTCCGGGTTTCAAAATACACGCAGTGGCGCTGCTGGAGCTGCAGCTCGCTGGCGTCTTCCAGCACCAGGATGCGGTCCCGGTCCGGAATCAGGCCGCTCAGGGCATTCAGTACGGAGGTCTTCCCGGAGGAGGTGCCGCCGGAGACAATCACGTTTTTCCGCAGCTTCACAATCGCATTCAACAGCAGAACACCTTCCCGGGGGACGCTCCCGAAATGCTCCAGTTTGTCGATGGTGAGCATTTCCTTCTTGAATTTGCGGATGGAGAGGATTGTCCCGGAACGGCTGACGGGCGGAATGGTGGCGTGAACACGGGAACCGTCGGGCAGACGGGCGTCCAGATCGGGATGCATTTCGTCAAGCTGGCGGTCGACCGATTTGGCGATATTGACCGCGGCTGCCTTCAGCTGGGCCTCGCTGGCGAAATGCGCATCCGTCTCCTCCAGCTTTCCGCCGCGCTCAATATAAACCTGCGACGGGCCGTTGATCAGAATTTCCGACACCTGGTCATCTTCCAGATACTCCTTCACCGGAGCCAGAAACAGAATCAGAAACGAAGCTTTGTCATTCATGGGATCATTTCTCCTGTGTAATCCGTTTTTTTATCCCGCCTGCAGGAAAATCCGGTCCGGTCCGGTCCGATTTTCCAGAGCAGGAGCGTCAAATCATAGTCTTTTTGCGAAAAGGTCAGGATCATTCTTGGCATCCGGCTTGCATCCAGCGTAATCCGCTTTTCCGGGATCCAGGAGGCGTTCCGGAAACAGGAAATAAACTGGGCTCTGGCAGAGACAAAATTGGCTGCGATTTCCCCCATGTATTCCCAGCTGTTCTCCGCTCCCGCGCGCCGCTCCGCTCCTCGGGGAAGAGGAAGCGGAGGCAGTGTGAAGTCCTTCTTCTTTCCCTCCATCTTCTCCCGGACGGAAGGATGCACGGCGGAAACGGAAACTCCGGCCGCCGGCTGCAGACGCTGATGCACCGGAAACGCGGCGGAATGTTGAGGACTTCCCTTCCGAAACAGCAGAAGCCAACCCAGTCCACCGAGGAAAACCAGAAGAAATACGCAGACAGACAAAGGAAGGATCTTCACTTTCGCGGCGTGCTCCAGTCTTCGTATTTCTTGTAGCGCTCGTAGAATTTGATTTTTTTGGGTTCCTTTTCATTTTCCGTGCTGTCGTCGGTATGCTTCGGATTCTCCAGGAGTTTCAGATTCCACTCCTTCGGGTATTCACTGTCCTTGCCGTTGAATTTCCAGACGTTGTGTTCCGCGAGCAGACTGGAGTCCCAGTGCCGCTTATCTGTGTTCGATCCTTTCGTCCGCATGATGATGCACTGAGTGTAGTCGTTGCCATAGCGGGAGGAGGTGATCTCCAACTCGGGAAGGGAGAAGGGTTTTTTCTCGCCTCTTGCGGTATAAGGCATATTAATCCAGTTGTCGAGGAATCCGGGACGGGTTTCATAGAGGATGGTTTTGGAGCCGATGAACTGCAGATACGAGTGCTTGTCCGTGAGTGCGCGTTTCTCGGAGGTCCGGATGAGAGAAGTGCGGGGGAACATGTCCTGCAGCGCGGTCAGCGCAGGCAGACGCGTGGAAAAACGGTTGCCCGCCATCCAGACGCCCCAGTGATCCGCGGAACGGAGATTTGTCGCATCCAGAGATTTCATCCCCAGCCACAGGATTCCCCCGATGGTCGCCATGTAGACGGGAAGAACCAGCACAAATTCCATCAGGACGGAACCGCGGGGGGAAGAAAACAGCAAGGAGTTTCGGAAACGTTTTTTTTTCATTGTCGGTCTTCAATGTCCCAGATAGTTGCGGAGTTTGTCCCACTGGAGTTTGGAATCCTTGCTGTTCTGATCGGCAATGAGTCCGGCGGGGGGTTTGAGTTTTTCCCAGTCGGGGAGGTTTTTCGATTCGATCTTCTTTCCCTTGGAGTCGACCCAGTTTTTCTTGTCCAGCATGATGTCCTTGAGAATGTTCCCGGAGCCCGTGGTGAACGTCTGGGCGGGTCCGATCCCGATACAGTAGTCCCACGCGTTCCGGACCGGCAGCATGACACCGTCCCAGTCCGTTTCCACCAGATTCCAGATTTTTTCTCCCCTGGCGTATTCGTATCCGATATTGTAATCGGAGCTCTTGCGTTTCTTTTCCTTGTCCTTCTCATAGGCCTTGTAGCCGGCGCGGGCGGAGGCAATCGCACACATGTATTCCGGACGGTTCCCCCCGGCAACGCTCGGATTGAAGGCAGAAAGAATCGAAGGCGCCGTCAGCGAACGGCTTCCCCCCCAGCCGAACACCGAAAACGGGTTGCTCGTCTTCCTTGCAATCGCCACCGTGATGGCTCCCGATTTCCCGAAAAAGAGCGGTGACAGCGTCAGCGGAATCGCCGGCGCCACCACCAGACCGATCGGCATGTCTTTCTGAATATATTTGAAAAAACTGTCATATCCGTGATATTCGGGGTGTCCGCGTTTGTAGTCTCCTCCCAGAAACGGGGGGAGATGGAGCTGGATTTCCAGCAGATTCACATGCACCCAGCGGGTCCAGAACCAGTCCCATTTCGCATACAGATGGGTTTTCGTCTGTTTGTAGACGCGTGAGAAGCCGGGGGTCTTTGCGCGGACGATCCAGTCATCCGTACCCGGACCGAACACCTTCTTCGGAGAGAAATCCTTCAGCGTGGGATCCGCAAAAGCAATGAAATCCTTTTCGTTTTCCTCGGTGTTCAGGAGCGTGCTGAATACTGTAAGAGTCTCATCCAGCGAAACATGGATCATGTATTCATCCTTGCATTCCATCATGTTGGCCACTGCAATCTGCTGTGCCGCCTCTTTGACCTTCTTCGGATACTCCTCGCGCAGTTTATTCAGCTTGGACATCATTTCTATGAGGTTGTAGCTGTATCCCAGCACCTTCACGGAATTGACGATACTCCCCTTCCCCTGGAATTCCGCCGCAGCCGTGTGATATGCCTGAAGCAGCAGAAAACGGTTCCAAGTGTTCTGCCCGTTGAATTCCTTTGCCAGTTCCGGAACACCCAGACCTGTGCCGCTGAACAGCAATGCAAAGTCATAAACCAGCAGATCTGTCCCGCAGTTGTAATGGACTCCGGGAACATGCATGTGGCAGGGCTGATTGTTTCTGCGCGCCTTGTTGAGATCCTCCTGAAACTGGGTGAAGACATATTTGCAGAAGCTGTCCATCGCCCAGTCCAGCGAACGCTTCTGCATATCCACATAGGTCCATGCCATCGCTTTGTTGACGGTCGCTATCCGGCTGAGATAATCCGCCTGCACCACGGCCGCGGAATATGCCGCCGCATCCGCCGCATTCTGAAGTTCAATCTTGTTGCGCACAACTTCCCCGATCCCGTAAATCCCGATCACCAGAAGATAAATCGGCATCACAAAAGCCAGCGTAATCGCCAGAGCAGCCCCCTTGCTGTCCGCAAAGAGTTCGCGGCATCTGCCGATGAAAACACCGATGACTGTTACAGGACAATCACAATGCGGATTCTTCATTTGGTCACCGGATAGAATTTCGTTGCATAGGGAATCGGGATCACGCTGCTCGAAGTCAGAGTGATATACGGATATTTGAGTTCATCCTTCTTCCCGGAGGAGTCTTTGACGCTCATTTCATTGGCATAATGCGCCAGAAGGGCCGGATTCAGGGCATAGGCCTGTTCATCCAGTTTCTTCTCCCAGTTCTTCTCCTCGTCGGATTTCTTCTCCTTGGCAAAGAAACTGATGATCCGCCCCGCCACGGGAACCAGAAGAAACATCTTGAACTTGACCGTGCATTTGACACCGCGAGGATCAATATCGGTAATGGGAATATCCACTTCCACCTGCTGATCCAGATATTTGGTGTTCGGAAGCCGTCCCCATCCGTCCAGAAGGACGTATTTGTCATCAGCGCGGTCCTTCGCCTCTTTGGAATCCGAAGGAGAGGCGGAGACCACCGCAAGAATCCGCTTCACCACCGTCTCCGCACGGCTTTTCCTCTGAAGGTTGTTCACCGTCATCGCAGAGCGCGCCCCCATGTACGAGGAATAATGCACCACATGCCACGTAATCATGATGTACGCAAACTGCACCGCAAACAGAAACAGCACAAACAGAATCGGAAAGCAGAAGACGAATTCCAGCAGCGCCGCACCCCCCGTCCCTTTCAGGAGCGGGAGACTTTTCCGGCGGGCGGACATCCTTCCCGTCTTCTTTTTCCCGTTCATATTCATACTCTTCATACGGCTCATCCTTTCCCGTGCATTTCCAGGGAATACAGCAGCTGAATCAGCAGATTCAGAAAGAGTCCGGCAGCGATGGCCGCACCGAAAGGAACCCGGCAGCTCTCCGTTTCCGGCGGCGGAAGCTTCCTCCGCCCCTCCTCCCGGTCATAGCCGAAATCAAAAAGACAGCGCAGAAAATGCTTCACTCTTGCCGGATTCACACGCCGGAAAAACAGCATCGTCACCGCCAGCAGCAGCCCTGCCATGGACACCAGAAGTATCAGATTCAGCGTATTGCCGGGCCCCGCGATGAGTCCGGCGGCAAACAGCATCTTCACATCCCCCGCCCCCGCCGCCCGGAGAAAAAACGGCAGCAGCAGAAAGAGCGAGGACAGAAACGCCGTCGTCAAAGAACCAAGTGCATACCCTGTCCCGACCCCGAAAGCCATTGCCAGCATCACAAGCATCCCCCCGTACACCCAGGCATTCGGCAGCTCATGTTTGCGGAAGTCATAAATGGAAAGATACAGCAGCCACGGGGCGGCCAGTATCATTTTCCCGAAAGTCAGTAAATCAAAAGTCACATTCCCCATCTGCGGTCAGACCCGTCAAGCTCTTAAAAAAAAGACGGATACACGATATAACGAGCATCCGTCCCCGATCATGAAAAAGGCCTTTTTCTTTCCAAAAGAGAATCCCGGTCATCACTTGTAATTGTGCATGGCCTTCTCGTGGTCATTGGCCTTGCCGATGTCTGTACCTGCATTCGTTTCCAGGTTCTTCTGATAATTCTCGGCTCCCTTGGCGTCACTCATCGATTTCGTAGCCACGTTCATTTCATGAGAAACGTTCTTCCCGAACATGATGACCGCCACCACCACGGCTGCCGCTATCAGAACGGCTATGATCACGTATTCCATCATGACGGCATGTCTTTTCCGGATGCTTCTCATACTTCTTTCCTCCTCTGAATCTCTGGATTATCCATTTTTGCAATTAAGCTTACAACTGGGCTTAATATTATCTCATAAATTTGAAAAAGTCAAGCAATCCTTCTGAGTTTTTCAATTATAAATGCATGGATGCATCTTCTATTCCGTTTACAGTATGTCTCTCCACCTTTAAGACCGCCCAACGGACATCTTCCCCCAGGGAAACACTGACGGGACACTTTCCGCCAGCAGAATGCCCCGGTGCAAAACAGCATGCTTTCCCAAAAGACATTGGAAAAAACATTTTTGTTCCCCTCCTCTTCTGCATTTCTTTATCATAATCCTTATATTCATCCCGGAAAAACAAAAAAACAAATCCGGTGAACAGGAACAAAAAGCGGCGGAGGCGGCGGAAACGGAAAGATGGATGAGAAAAAAAGAAAAATCCGGAAATGTTCCTCCAGGAATCGATGTTTTCCCATTGACAGAAAAAAAAATGATGCTAGTTTCAAAGGAAAGTCGGCAGTTTTCCGTCCTCTTCTTCTGCAGATCCGGGGAAGGAATCGTCCGCCGACATCATTTCCCGGCCTGACACGACAACAGGCGCAGGGGCCTTGATTTCCGCTCATGGCAAGTCTGTCATGACGTCCATGATTCTGATACGACGACAATGAAGATAAAGGATTCATTCCCAGTGAAAAAACTGATTTCCCCGATCATGCTTGCGGCGGCGTCCGCCGGAACTTTGTTCTTCGGAATTTTATGGATCAACAATCTGGTCAGCGCCTGGCGCTATCATGCGATGCTCATGGAAGGAGACACGTTTGCGGGAGATTTTCCCCCTGGCCTCTGGCCCTCTCTTTCCTGGAGCACCGTTGACGCCTCGACAGTCACCACCCTGATTCCCTTCTTCGGATCTCTGCTGATTCTTCACGGACTCTTCAAAGTGGAAAACAGCGAGGAATGGCCCTTTTTCACAGGCTACGAACGCCTGAATATCGCACTCGGACTTCTCGGAACGATCTGGGGAATCATTCTGGTCGGCTATTATCCGGAAGACCAGATCAATGTGACGGCACTGATCCGCTGCTGTCTCCATACTGCCATGTTCTCGACTCTGATTGCGGTGGTCTGGGTGATGGTCATCCTTCCAGCGCTGGTCCTGCCGCTCATGCGGGCCTACCGGAAAATACGAGGCGGCTTCGACAGCGGAATCGATTCCCTCGGCGAACTGGCCGATGAATTCACTCGTCATGTGGGGAAAGCCGGGGAAGCGCTCCTGGAGGGAACGGACGAAATGCGGCGTTTCCGGATGGAAACCGCCGGAGGGGCCGAATCCCTTGTCTCCTTCCGTTCCGAACTTTCTGCCTGCGGAGCCGAATTCGAGGCGCGGAGAAAAAGTGAAATTCTCTGGCTGGAACAGGCATCCTCGGCCGCTCACGAGTTCACGGAAGCGGGAAGACTCGTGGCAGAACTCCAGCGGAATCTGGCCGAAACCAACCGCGAACTCGCGGAGAGGAACGGATCGCTGCAGAAAGAAAATTCCAGGCTCGAAGGAGAATGCAGGCAACTTGCGGAAACCAGGCGGAAACTCTCTGAGGAGAATACGGAGCTCAAGGACGAAAACAGCCGTCTGAGCCTGCAGGAACAGACGCTGACCCAGCAGCTCGACGATGCCCGAAAAACCGTCTCCGAACTTCGCTCCACGCTTGAAGAAATCCGCAAGGCCCTCCAGAGGTGATTTTCCATGAAACTCTCTTCCGCCCTCCGGCGCAGAATCCAGCGCGCAATCAGGCTCGACAGCTCCTCCCCGGAATCGGATATTGACGAACTCAATTCCGTCCTCCTTCAGATCACTCTTGCCCTGATGCTCGTCTTCATGATCGCCTTTTTCCTTTTCATGCGGAACACCGATTCGGAAATCCACCAGGTCACCGAACTCAAAACCCAGCTGGAGAATGCCCGCAGGGAAAAACTCCTCCACGCACTCGAACAGACGGCGGAAATCAGGCGGATCCGATACGGACTCAAGGCATTCCAGCAAATCGACCCTGTGAGCGGCGCAAAACGCTACGACCTTTCCGGCATCGTGCAGGACGGCCGTTTCGCCGGGGCTGAAAATCCGCAGCGCTCCTTCCGGATCGGAGGAACCGCGGCCTATGCCGATTATTCGGATCTGCGAAAACTCGAAGAGCAATGGAAAGAAGAAACGCTGAAACTGGCGGGAATGACGGATGCGGAATTGTCATCCGGAGGAATCCGCCCTTGGCTGGATGAGGAAGTCCGCCGTCACTGCGCGATGCTGCGCGGTGAGGTGGAGGAAGTCCAGGCGCTGGCGGCCGCGGAGCTGCAATCCCATTTTGCCCGCAACCCGGAACTGGTGCGGGATCCGGAGGTCCGGGCGCTTCTGGAACGGATTGCCGCGGAACCGCCGGGAACGGCGCGGGACCTGCTTCTTTCCGAACTCGCAGCCCGTCTGAAAATTCACGTATACACCGAACTCCGGAGAATCGGAGACGTGCCCATGCTGGAGAATCTGCGATGAAAAATGGATTTGTCTTTGCTTGGTTTTTGTTTTTGTTTTCGGGTGTCACAGCGTTTCTGAGTTTCATTTCCGTTCCCGTCTCCGCAGCGCCGATCGAGGAAGGGGAAAGCAGGAAGCTCCTGGAGCGGGAAACCGGCATCCTTTCCGCACAGCTTCTCTCCGCGGACCAGGGCAGACGCTGGAGCGAAGCACCCTTCCCCGAAGCGGAAAACATACTCGCGGACCTGATGAAGGCTGATCCGGCCGCCTCCGGGCTTGCCGCCGCCAGGGAAAACGCGGGAATCCGTTTGAAACAGCTCCTGGCAAAAGACTATGCCGCCATGCAGAGGCAAGTTCTCGCACCGTTTCAGGAGAAACTCCCCGGGGACCTCCGCGGACAGCTGGAAAAGGTCCCGGACGGACTCCTGGAGAAAAAATTTTCACGCATTTTCCCCTCCGCCTTCCAAAATGCCAGAAAACGGCTCGTGGAAGCCCAGAGGGCGGAACTCGTCGAAAAAGTGTATCCTTCCGAAGAGGAACTGGAAAAACTTCCGGATCCGGAACTCACGAATCTTCTTTCCGCCCGTCTTCAGGCGCGCCGGAAGACCCCGCTCTTTGAAGAAAACGTTTCCTACGTGCGTGATTCGGTGATATCCCCCCTGATCGCTTCCGGACGCGCCCAGCAGAAACGCCAGCTTGACCTTGCCGAAACCATCCAGGACAACTCCGGACTCTGGGCTCCTCCGGAAATCATTCAGGATCTGGAAAAACGCCTCTCCTCGGAAACGCAGCAATGGAAGGAAGACAAAATCTACAAACTTTTCCCGAAAACCCGCTCCGCCATCGCGAACCGGGCGGCACGCCTTCCGAGAGAACGGGTCATGACCGCACTCCCCGAACGGATCACCCTCCCCGATTACGCCGCCATGCTGGAAAAGGAACCCGAAAAACACCTTTCAGCGGAACCGGAACTGAGCGGACTTTGTGAAAAGTCTGCGCTGGAGGGACTCGAAAACACGCTCCGGCAGCTGAAAGTCCCGGAACCAATGGCGAAAAAGCTTCAGGAAGATCCCGCTGTCCGCACGGCGACGCGGACGACGGCAGAAAAACGCGTTCGCCCGGAACTTCTCCGAATCCGGGAAAAGGCGGTCGCGGCGCAGATGAAGAAATATTGTCAGGAACTTGCCGAAGACCGCTGGAAAGCGTCTCCGGAGACCATCGAAGAGTTTCACGCCTCCGGAGGGAAAATCCTGCCCGGGGTTCCGGAATTCGCTTTTGAGAAAGAGGCGCTCTTCGAGGAAACCCGCAGATCCGTCTCCGATCATCTGCGCCGTGCGCTGATCCGCGGAGCGGAAGAGCTGGCGGGACAAATGAAACTCGTTGCACTGGAATACAATACCGTTACAGAAGAAATGCGCTCCCAGCAGCAGAAGAACCGTCCCGGATGGCTTGAAAAATGGTTCGGGACCGCCTCCGGCGAACTCACTCTCGAAACAATCAGAGCATGTTATGAAGCCAGGATCCGGAAACTCCACAATGCGCAAGAAAGACTGTACCCGGATCTTTTCGATTCCATCCGTCATGAAATTGAAATCCGTTCCAGAGCCATTCTTCAACAGCTCCAGGCTGAAACGGCACTCGCTCAGGGCTCCCTCCCCGGCAAATCCGAAGACTCTTCCGACACCTCCTCTCCCGAATCTCTCAAACAACAGAATCCAATGAAGGAGCAGGAAACGAAAGAACAGGAAACAGAAGAGATGGAAATGGAAGAAACGGAAAAAACGCTCCATTGCCTGATCCTCATGGAGGCCGACCGGGATGGAACTCTTTCTATCCGCCTGAACGGGAAAACGTTCCATGCATCCGGAGGAGAAGAGCAGGAAGAAAGAACCTTCGGTGAAGTGATTGCAGAACTGACTGATTTTCAAAGAAAAGCCTCTTCAGAGGAGGGGCCTATCCTTCTTGAAGTCGAAGTACAGGTGGGAGGGGGGCCGGTCTATTACCGCTCCGTCGCCAGACTGCGGGAGGCGTTGAAAGCGGACTCCGCCTTTTCTGAAGCGGCTGTCAGGGACGGTCTTGCTCCGCAGCAGTAAGGGAGCATCGCCATCACTCTCTTTTTCACCTTTCACGTGCTTTTTTTCTTTCCCTTCCCTTTTTCCAAATGGAAGCTCAATCACAGGAAATGGGAAAGGATCCCGGAAAAAGGAGAGCGGAGAAAGAAGGGGGAAAAGGAAAAAAAGAAAAAAACAGGCGTACAGACAAACGCATCAACAGGTATTTTCATTTCCTTCTGCAGGAATGCAATCGTTCTTCAGAAGGGAGGAGACAAAAAGGAGTTCAGGAAGCCATGCTCGGTATTTTTTCACAGAAGGACACGGTTCGTTTCCCGGAAGGGTTTCTCTGGGGAAGTTCCACCGCGGGACATCAGATTGAAGGAGGGAACGTCAACAGTCAGCTGTACGCCCGGGAACAGGAGCTCAGAGAGCGGAATCCGGCGCATGAGATTTCGGGCCGGGCGTGCGATTTCTGGAACCGCTGGGAGGAGGATTTCGATCTTCTGGAAAGACTCGGGCACCGGGCTTTCCGCATGTCTGCGGAATGGAGCCGCCTGGAACCTGAAGAGGGCGTTCACGACAAGGAAGCGCTGCAGCGCTATCTCAAGATGCTGGAATCTCTGAAACAGCGCGGCATCCAGGTTTTTCTGACGCTTCACCATTTCACGCATCCGCTCTGGTTTGAAAAGAAAGGCGGATTCCAGAAACGGGAGAATGTGGATCTATTTCTGCGTCATCTGGAATATCTGGTCCCGCGCGTGGCGCCGTACGTGGATTCCTGGAACATCCTGAACGAATTCAATAATGCCGATGCACTCTCGGGCCCCTACGGCGGAGAGGTGAAGGCGAATTTTCTGGCGGCACACGCCCGCGGCGCGGC
Organism: uncultured Lentisphaeria bacterium; assembly: GCA_905211485.1. Lineage (GTDB taxonomy): Bacteria > Verrucomicrobiota > Lentisphaeria > Victivallales > UBA1829 > CAJMAW01. Next base: position 26,948 of record CAJMAW010000021.1, read on the forward strand.
CGTGGTGAGGGGATATTCAAAAGCGCCGGTCAGTTCGGCGCACGCGCTCTGCGCCTGGCAGCCGGAGAATCCGCGGGATGAGTTTGATGTCACACGGACCCGTTTGCGCGACTGGCAATGCAACGCGTTTTTCTTTCATGCGGTCCGGACCGGAGAAATTCTCCTGCCCTACCGCGATGCGGAATACATGCCTGAACTCAAGGGATCGTGCGACTACTGGGCCATCAATTACTATACGCGCCACATGATCACGGCGAGAAGAGCCGACGGATCCGGGAAACGTCATGACTGCTGTACACTCCGGCCGATCGACATGCCCTTCTATCTGGAGGAATTCTATCCCGAAGGACTTGTCGATCTCCTGGACACCCTGCACGATCTGCCCGTATATATCACTGAAAACGGATACTGCGCGGATGACGACCGGCTCAGAATCCTCTATCTGGCCCGACATTTTCAGGCCATGAACGAGGCCATCCGGAAAGGATGCGATCTGCGGGGATATCTCTGCTGGTCTTTCATGGACAACTATGAATGGAGCAGTTTTCTCCCCCGTTTCGGCCTTGTCGCCGTGGATTTTGACACTCTGGAGCGGACCCCGCGTCCCAGTGCGGAATTTTACAGAGACGTCATCCGGAGAAATGGATTCGACAGAGAACTCTTTCTGAAATACCTGCCGGAATTCAAGGACTGGAAAATCTATCCCCGTGAATGAAAGTCGAACAGGAGAAATAAGATACTGAAAAAAACTACTCCTGACAGAAACCGAAGATGAGAAAATCAACAATTCCAGGAAAGAGAATGACAAGGAGAAAAAAATGAAGCAATACACACTCGGCTATTGTCTCTGGCTTCTCGGCGGCGGAACGCTGCCGGACCGGATCCAGTTCCTTTACGATCACGGCTTCCGCTCCGCGGCAAAGATCCAGAGCACGGATTCCGAACATTCTCCTGAGGCCCGCGATGCGGCATGCCTGATCCGGGAGCTCGGAATGACTCTGACCTGCCATACGAACGTCCAGGGGCATCTGAAGGACGGACGGATCGACATGGACTTCGCCAGAGCCGCTCTGGAGGATGATCTCTGGTGGAATGAAGCAAGCGGAGGAGCACTGCACAGCTGCTGTTCGGACATTGTTTCGCGTACCCACATGGAAGACACCGTCACTCTTGCGGATCTTCAGATGGAATATTTCCGCGGCAGTTCCGTTCTTTCCGGGATTGAGAATTCCTTCCGTCCGGAATATTGTCTTCCGGAACAGTTTGCAGCCATGAAGGCCCATTCCACCGCGATTCTCTTTGATGCCGGACATGCCCATATCAGTCTTCATACGATTCCGCAGCTTCAGGGGATGAGCATGGAAGAGTATCTGGACGCCATTCCGCTGACCGTCGCGGAAGTGCATATCACGGACAATCACGGACTGAAAGATGAACATCTCGCGCCGCAGAAGGGAACAACGGATTATGAATCGCTGCTCAGAGGCCTGGAAAAACGTCCTGAAACGCCTGTCATCTCCCTTGAATTCTGCAAAGACATTCTGAACGGACTGTATGCGCACGACATCAGCATCCCGGCAGAACGGGACCGTGTCCTGAGAGCTATGGAAACCTTGAAAAGCATTTTCCCTTCTGTCTGAGAACAGACTGAACACGCTCCCCCTCC
>CAJMAW010000022.1 GCA_905211485.1 uncultured Lentisphaeria bacterium
AGGCTCAAATAGGGTGGTTAGAATGACGATTTCAAAGAATTATGGGACGGCAGTGAATGAAAAAAAAGAAAGATGAAGAAAGATGGGAGAAAGATCTCAGAAGTCCCTCTTCAGCATTCCATTCTTTTTCCCCCCCATTCTTATTTTCCCTCTTGTTTCCCGTCTTTCTCCACCATTTTCCATTTTCTTCTCTCCGACTCTTCTTCTTCCATATTTTTCCCCGGGGAAGGAAGGGGAAAACACGAATGAGAGAGAGCCGTGTGAAGAAGGTAAATATTTTATTATATGGTAAAAACGTATTTTTCTTTACTTTTGATAAAACCGCAAAGAGAAGAAGGAAAGGGGAAGGGAGGGGAGAGGGGGCAGGATCAGCCTCCGTGAACTTTTTTCCAGGAATCATCCCCGGTTTCGGCATGTCTGCGCAGAATATCGCGTTTGATTTTTCCGGAAAAGGTTTTCGGCATTGCCTTGACGAATTCAATTTCGCGGGGATACTTGTAAGGCGCGGAAAGACTCTTTGCGTGTTTCTGCAGCTGCTGGACCATGGATTCCGTCGGTTCATATCCTTCATTCAAAACGACATAAGCCTTGACAATTGCTCCGCGGAGCGGATCCGGCACACCGATTACGGCAACTTCCCGTACGGCGGGATGCTGCATCATGACTTCCTCCACCTCCAGAGGTCCGATTCTGTAACCGGAACTTTTGATGATGTCGTCACTTCTTCCGATAAACCAGTAATAACCATCTTCATCCATGCGGGCTTTGTCCCCGGTATAATAAAAGCCGTTGACGAAGGACTTTTCATTTTCCTCCGGATTGGCGAGGTATTCGATGAAAAGGCCGATCGGGCGGTCGTCCTGAAGGCGGACCGCGATTCTGCCGTCTTCGCCCTGGGGGACCGGTTTTCCATCCTCGTCATGGAGTTCGATTTCCCAGCCCGGGGAGGGTTTGCCCATGGTGCCGGGCCGGGGTTCCATTCCGGTGAAATTGGCAATCATGCAGACCGTTTCCGTCTGTCCGTATCCTTCGCGGATGGTCAGGCCGGTTCCTTCCTTCCAGAGTTTCACGGTCTCCGTATGGAGCGGTTCTCCGGCGGCGGTGCAGCTGCGGAGTTCCTCGAAATTGTACTTGGTCAGATCGGAGAGCACCAGCATGCGGTAGACGGTCGGAGGCGCGCAGAAGGAGGTGACTTCATATTTTTCCAGTAGGGGAAGCAGTTCCTCCGCATGGAATTTTCCTCTGATATCGTAAATGAGTAGACAGGCTCCGAGGAACCACTGTCCGAAATAGTTTCCCCAGATATTCTTTCCCCAGCCGGTATCGGAAATCGCAAGCTGGAGGTCGTTCGGCCCCACGCCGTGCCAGAGTTCCGCTGTAATGATGTGGCCAAGCGCGTATCCGTAGTTGTGAAGCACCATTTTCGGATGTCTGCTGGTTCCGGAAGTGAACATGAGCAGCATGGGATCTTCCGTCTTTGTCTCGGAGCGGAAGGCTGTGTTCAGGTTGTTTCTGGAAATATACGGAGGCGTGGAGATTTCCTTGCGGTAGCTGACCCAGTTGGTTTTTTCCCCGTCCACAAGAAGACGGACTTGCAGAGAGGGGCATTCATCGAAAATTTCATCGAATTTTTCCGAATTCTCCATATTCGTGATGACCATTCTGAATTTTCCGGTCTGAATGCGGTATTTCGCATCCTGAGCCGTGAGCAGGGTAGGGGAGGGACACTGAACAACCCCCAGTTTGATCATGGCAAGAGAGAAAATCCACCATTCCGGAACCCGCGGCAGCATCAGAAAGACGAAATCCCCTTTCCGCAGCCCCAGTTTCATCAGCAGATTCGCAGCCTGGTTGGAGAGACGGCTGAGTTCATAGAACGTGAATCGCTTTTCCTCTCCCTGCTGATTGGTCCAGATCATGGCAAGTTTGTTTCGGTCATATTTTGCCCATTCATCGATAATGTCAAAGCCGAAGTTGAACTTTTCGGGAGCTTTCAGGGGAAACTGGTCGAGTTCCGGGAAAAGGCGCGGCTGCTGCAAGTCTTTCTTCATGGTAAAACACGATTCCTTGGTTATTCATTAGATTATAGATCCTTGAACGGGATCCACCTGTCTGGACTCATAAAAAACCTCCAGAAAATACACCGGATTTGCAAATTTGCAATGCAGCCCCGGAAAAAAGACGAGTCTTTTTCGCTTTTCAGAGGTCCCCATCCCCCGTTTCCCCCGGATTCTTTTTTTTTCGCATTTCCGGCGGCACTTCAGCGATGCCACTCCTGTTTCGGCGGAAGGGGGAGCCCAAGCGCTTTTGCAGCCGTTCGGAAATGCATTTTGCCCAGACGGTTCAGGAGCTCATATCCGCCGGAGGCTGCCAGTTCCGCCGCTGCCGCATCGACCTGTCCGCCCGCGCCGCGGGGAAGGGTGCGGGCGCATTGTCCGCCCAGAAGATGGAGACGGCGTATGAATTCCGCACGGGCCAGAATGGAAGCTGCCGCGACGGCAATATCGGATTCGGCTCTGGTTCTCTGTTCAAGACGGATGGTCCGGCCTTTTTTCAAGAGGGCATTCCGGATCAGGGATTCATCTCCGAACTGATCTGAAAGGACACGAGTGCATTCAGGCGCTTTTTCCAGAAGGTTTTCCAGCGCTCTTGCATGGCCCCAGGCCAGAAGACGATTGAGACTTCCGATCTGAGCATAGGTCCTGTTATAGGCTTCCGGGCCGATTGCGACAAGGCTCCACATGCCTCGGGTTTCTTTTCTGATGAGGTCAGCAAGCGTTGTGATGTGCTTGTCGCTTTTGATCCGTTTGGAATCCCTGACTCCCGCCTGTTCCAGCGATTCGGCGATTTTCTTTTCCGCAATGAAGACGCAGGCGATGACAAGAGGGCCGAAGAAATCACCTTTTCCGCTTTCATCGGTCCCTGCATGCGGGAAAAATTCCTGAGGAGGAATGGAGTCTGCGGCGGGACTTCCTCCTTCACCCGGAAGATCCGCCGGGCCGGAGCAGGCGAAAGTCTGCTCTTTCAGGACTTCCGGCTCCAAAATGAATTCGAGGAATTCCTTCGCATTTTTCCCCTGGATGACCAGTTTCCCGTTTTCATAGGCGCTGAGAGAGAGCTTGTCCGCACGGGTTCTGAAGAAACAGAAGGGAGCCGGCTCCAGAATCCACCCTTTTTCCTCGAGAAGCGCTTTCAAGGTTTGAATCTGAGGCGTGCTAAGCTGCCTCACGAGACATGTTTTTTTGTTATTTTCAGCCATGGGAAGACATATTTTTCTCAAAAATAAAAAAAATTGCTTTATTTTTCCATGTAGTATAACTGATTTCTCTTGACAATCAAGTCTGGAGGATTTATTTTAGACCGTAATGAGTACAGGAATTTGGCTCTGCACTCACGAGAGAATCAGATTCACATTCACATCCGGAAAAGGTCAAATACATGATATTGAGGAAAAAGACAGACAGTGTGGCTTTTCTGGGCGCCATGCTTTTCACCGCGGCTTTCTATGCAGTTGCCCAGTCCGACGGGACCAACACGCCGGAACAGGGAAAGAGTAAAGTTTCCTCCGCCATGTCCATTGGAAATGGAGTTTATTCCAAACAGAATCTTCCGAGTGCGAATGTCAGGGAAGGCGTATCGACGGAGCGCAGCGATGAGATCATGAAGATCATCAACAATTACCTCCGCTCCGGGGAACAGATCACGGATCCGGATGTCAGGAAGGCCATTTTTGCGGATGTCGCGAAGAAAATGGAACTGCAGCCGAAGAATCCGCCTGACAACCGCACCTTTTCTGAAATAGCAGATCTTTCGCGCGAAATTGTTGACGCAAGATTCAAGGATGATCCGGTGGAGTTGAAGAAGCATGCCTGGGAAGAAGCGGAAAAGAAATTCAAGATGCATCAGATTCTTGATCCGGTGGAAGTCCATTATACCAAGGGTAAGAATTCCTATACCGCCAAAGGTATTTTTTACGGATACGGCGGGCGTAGCATCCGGGTTGACGAGAATTATATCGCCATTTTTGACATGGTGCCGGAAACCCGGGTGAAGTTCGACGAGGAATTCAACCGCCAGAAGAAGCGGGAATATGTTGAATCCAAGGTCAAGGAATATTCTTCCCAGAAGATCCAGTATTCCCAGCAGGTCTTCAAAAGCCTTCGCGAGAAGCAGGTGAAGAAGAATGAGGATGCAGGCTACATCTATGCCTGGAAAGAGTGGCGTTCTCCTCAGCAGATTACCGAACTTTACCTTTCCATCAAGAAGGAACAGCTCCAGAGGCAGAAAACGGCGGAGCTTCAGCTGGCCCAGAGAAGAGCTATGGCCGCTAGGGCAGAAGCGGAAAGGAACGGAGAAATTCTGCCGCCTGCCATGCCAGGCATGAGTGGAGAGGGCGGGAGACCTTCCGGAGCAATGCTTGCTTCGGACGCTTCTATGACAGGAACCGTTCAGGATTCCTTCTCAGGCAGAGTCGGCCCGAACGCACTTTCGTCCTCCTCTTCAGAGGAAGCAACCAAGGCGCAGGAAAAGAAGAATGAGCCTGAAGTCATGACCCCGGCAAAGCAGAAAGCTGCCGCGGAAGAGCAGAGATATGCCGAACTCATGGAAAAAGTCAACAACCGTCTCCGGGAAATTGCCAACACCTGCTACGGGATTGATGCGGATCAGGGATACAAGAAAGCTCTCTGGAATCTGAATCGTTCGGAAGTTTCCCTGATTCTTCGCCATGACGAGCCGCCGACATCGGTTATCAAGAGTGCCATGTTCGCAGACATCGTGTCCAATCCGAATGCGCTTGCTTATGAAGTGGAACTGCATTACATGGACAACGTCCTCGTAAAAGTGATCATGCATTATGCCAACGTAACCTTTGCGAATCTGCCAGTCTTCCGCAATTCTCTTCATGAACAGTATGGCCGTTCGGATGAGGAAAAGACCAATCCGGAAGCCATGAATATTGAACCCGGAGAAGAACTCTTGATCGTGGATGAGGATCTGGATGATGATGGCGATGCTCCCTTGTTGCTCCCGAGAAAGGGAGACAAGAACACTCCGGCAAAGAATCATTCAAAATCCAAAAAAGAGAAAGAAGAGGAAAAAGCTCCTCAGAAACAGCGCAATGAGAAGTTCTTCCATTGGACTGGAACTCAGACCACCGGGACTTTGAGAATCCTGATGAATGAAAAAGGCGACAAGATCCTTGCGGTTACCTTTACCAAAGAAGCAACGGCTTTGATCCAGCATTTAAAGGAGAGATCTTCTTCTGACCGGAATGGCAATAATACGAATTCTCAGAAAGATGCCTCAAAAAACCGTTTGCGGCCTCCTGAAGACTGATTCGTTTTCTTCTTCTTCACTCTTTTCTGCATTTTCATTCATGAAATAACGCCGTTTGAGATCCTCTCCATACAAGGGGATTCTCAGACGGCTTTTTTTATTGACTTTTTCAATTTCAGATTTTTTCTCCTCAAACTCCGAGCCTCAGGGATTTCCATCCATCGATCTATCTTATGAATACAATATATTATATGACAGGGGAGGGGGGGTAAAAAAGATTGGTGAAACGAGAAGCCGAGCAGCAGAGTATATGCGGGACACCCATAAGAATTATGCAGTTCAGATCTGCTGCAGCGGCAGTTTGCAACTCTCCTCCCGCCCTGTCCAGAAAATTTACCTCCTGGGGAAGGGGGCGCGCTGTTTGCATTGTCTCCGCATTATCAGTACGTATCTCTAATTTCTTATATACTAAGGAATATAATGGAGATTTGGGGGAGGGGGTTGAGAGTGCTTGCTTTTTTTCTTTTTCCTTCTTTCCACCACACGGCCCACCCACCCTATTCAGCCATTCTTTTTACGCCCTCCCGGCTTTTCCCCGGCATTTTTTTCCTTAAAATTTGATGTGATGATCCGATCTATCCAGAGGGGATTCTGGCGAACGAGTTTCCTGGCATTCATTCTCAATTTTTTTCTCCATCACCACTCTATCACACATTTTTTTTCTTTTTTTCAAGTAAAAGAAAAGAAAGGCTCATTCATTGTCCGCGGAAGAAATTTATGGCTTTCAGAAGCCACCAACAGCATCATCCACTATTCCATCCGCATACTTTACGCCAGAATTCTGTTTTTGTTCAGACTTGTTCCGTTCTCTTCTTTTCATCTCTTTCCTCATCCTGTCCCTGCTCTCTTTCACAGAGGAAAGCTCCTTCTTCTTTCTCCTCCTTTCATCTTCTTGTCTTCAATTTCTTGTCTTCAATATAAACGGGTGTTCAGACCCGATCCACTTCACGTTTGCCCTCTTTTCCTCTTCATTTTATCATCAAGTTATTAACATCTTTCTTTATAAACTTTATAATACTTTAGTTGCAAAGTTGTTACAAATATAAATCAAGATCATGAGGCCTATATGCGACTTAACATAATATATATTATGCGACGTTAGATGTGGAGAAAAAAAAACTCCTGAAACGGAGAAATCTAATGAAAAACAACAAAGCAAAAAAATAAAAAACTTTCCTGGTGTTTAACGGATTTCAGGAAAAAATAAAACAGAAACGGTTAATGAAAGTGAAACACAGAAAAAATGGATGAGCTGAAAATGCTGGGAAACGAAACGACGAATAAGAAGAGAGCTGATCTTATAGGATTCTCTGCTCGGGACTCGGGGGGGCAGGAGATGATGTGGTGTATAGAGAGATTAAGGGGAGGGAGAGGCAGGAAACGTGTATGAGATCTCATATAGAGCGCTGCTGTCGGGGCGCTCTGCTGTCCATTTGATGATTCGTTCTCATCGGGAAAAAGAAAAGGTTGAATATGGAAAAATAGAATGAGAAAGGAGGAAGAAGGAGAAATTTATGAGATTTCCCTTCTTAATAGAGAGAAAACAATGAAAAAGGAAAGGCTGAAGAGAAAAAAATCTATCACTCCAATAACGACTACCCCCCCCCTTCCCTGCATTGCCTATGGCGGAACTGAAAGAAATCAAGGATTCCCCGAATTATCATCTTCACTCAATGCTTCAGAAAGACATCGGCTGGAAGAGAATCGGACGTAAAACCCGCTTCAGTCTTATCGAAATCAATCCGGGTACGCCAGTCCGGGCCGAACAGGTTCAGGGATTTGACAATCCAGAAGTCATTTTCCTTTGTAAATCCGGAAATTTCAAGAGTCCGCTCAGGCTCCGCTGAATTTTTCTGAGTCAGATCCCCTTGAGAAGAGAAGAATTCTGCTTTCAAGGGGAAAAAGAAACGTGCGCTGATATAGACTTTAGTTCTTCCCTTTCCATCCGGTGAACGCATGGAAAAGACCCGGCAGGTTTCGCCGCGGACAGAATCACTTTTTTCTTCCCGGAGGAGCGGCTGATACAGGAACCCCATCGTCAAATCCTGTGGAGCAATTCCGAATACTCCGAGACGAGGAGTTTTCCCTGCTGTACAGGCGGATTCGAGAGTCGAGGTAGGATTTTCCCCGTAACTCTGCCCAAGGTCATAATATTCCCCTTCATCAAAAACGATTTGCGCAACGGTCCGGGCCGGGGTGAAAAGAATACCAAGACGCAGAGGCGCTTCCACCGTTCTGCTGTTTTTCCGTTTGTGCGATGCCTTGCCGGTCATTTTCGCCCAGCTTTCCCGGCCAGGAGGATTCCGCACAATCCGCAGAAACTCTTCTGCGGACAAATCCATCGGCGTTATTTTTTCCGCAGTCTCCTCCTGATCTTCTTTCGCCTGCACGGAAAGACAGAAAGGAAAGAACAAAAGCAGGAAGACAAGAGAAAGATAAAAATAAAATTTCTTGTTCCATGTCAATGACATAAGGGAAAACTCCTTTTTTTTATGTGATTCCGTTTTGTTTTCTTCCAGTCTTTTTGTTTTTTACCCGGCAAGGTCCCCTCCCCTGCCCTCATGTTTTACAGCAGGGGAGGAATGAAGATTTTTTTCTCAGGCTGAATTCTTTTTCCCTTTTCCTCCGGATTGCGATGAGGATTGACCGGGCGGAAGCAGTGCAAGACGGAGAACCTGCTGGACATCCCGGACAAAATGAAAATGGATCCGCGACTTCACTTCATCAGGCACATCTGCGAGATCTTTTTCATTTTCAGCGGGGAGAATGACATCCCGGATACCGTAACGGAGAGCAGCGATGACTTTTTCCTTGACTCCGCCGATGGGAGTGACTTTCCCGCGCAGCGTGATTTCTCCAGTCATGGAAAGACGTGTCCTGACCGGTCTTGCGGTGAGGAGCGAAACCAGAGCTGTGGTGATGGTCACTCCGGCGGAAGGGCCGTCCTTCGGCGTTGCGCCGTCCGGGACATGGATATGGAAGTCGTTCTCTTTAAACATCTCCGGGGCGATTCCGAGCACGGAGCACTTGCTCCGGATGTAACTGAAGGCGGTCATGGCGCTTTCTTTCATGACATCGCCTAGAGATCCGGTGAGCTTCAAGTCCCCCTTCCCCGGCATGCAGGTGGCCTCGACCTGAAGAGTCGATCCGCCGACACTGGTCCATGCCATCCCGGTGACGACACCGATTTCGGGTTTGTTTTCGGCTTCGTCCAGAATGAATTTCCGCGGGCCGAGGAGTTCACGGACAAAACGCGCGTCAATTGAAGTTCTTCCGTCAAAAGTCTCTTCCACAATTCTGCGCGCGATCTTGCGGCAAACCGTCCCAATCGTGCGTTCCAGATTCCGGACTCCGGCTTCCAGCGTATAATGATGAATGATCTCGTCAATGGCGGCGGAGGAAAACAGCAGATGACGTCCGGTCAACCCGTTTTCAGACATCTGACGCGGGACCAGATAGCGCCGGGCAATCTGCTTCTTTTCCATGGCCGTGTATCCGGGAAGACGGATGATTTCCATCCTGTCGAGCAACGGGGGCGGAATGGTATCCTGGATATTCGCCGTGGCGATGAACATCACCGAACTGAGGTCGTAATCCACTTCCAGATAATGATCGTTGAAGGCGGAATTCTGCTGGGGATCAAGAACCTCCAGCAAGGCGGAGGCGGGATCGCCGCGGTAGTCGCTCCCGACCTTGTCCAGTTCATCGAGCATGAAGACGGGATTGGAGGTCCCGGCCTTCTTCATTCCCTGGATGATGCGTCCGGGAAGCGCGCCGATGTAGGTGCGGCGGTGCCCGCGGATTTCCGCTTCATCCTTGATCCCGCCGAGTGAGATCCTCACGAATTCCCGTCCCATGGCATCTGCGATGGATTTTCCCAGAGAAGTCTTCCCCACCCCCGGAGGCCCGATGAAGCAGAGAATCGGCGCCTTCCGGCTTTTGTTGATCTGAAGCACGGAAAGATATTCCAGAATGCGTTCCTTGACATCTTTCAGCCCATAGTGATCGCGGTCAAGAATTTCAGAGGCCTTCCGGACATCTATCCGGTCTTCCGTATAGACGTTCCACGGCACGGAAAGAAAAGCCAGTCGATGTAGGTGTAGGCGATATTGTACTCCCCGGAGGCCTGCGGAATCATGTCCAGACGCTCCACTTCCTTTTCGATCAGCTCCCTGATGTGCTGCGGCGGATGGATTTTCTCCAGACGTTCCTGTATGGATACGACATCGGGATTCTTGTTCCCTTCCCCGAGTTCCTCTTTGATGGTCTTCAGCTGTTCGCGGAGAAAGAACTCACGCTGGGATTTGCTCATTGCATTGTGAACCTGCGTTTGAATTTCGGACCCCAGACGCAGCACTTCCACCTCGCGGTTCAGAAGAATGGAAAGAAGATGCAGCCGTTCCTGAATGGTCGGGAAAGAAAGAATGGCGAGTTTTTCGTAATAGGATATATTGATGGTGTCTGCAATCAGATCCACAATGCGCGTGTTGTCATTGAGATTCATGACGGCAATCTTCAGTTCCTCCGGAAAATTCGGTGAATAGGAAATGATTTCCTGAAACTGTTTGATCGAATTCCTCACCATCGCGACGGTTTCCAGAGAGTTGTCCTGCGGCGCGGCAATCCGTTCGATTTTCGCGGTCGAATAGGACGGCGCATTGTTGCCGTGCGCGGAGGATTCCTCCAGAAGACGGATCCGGGATAGTCCGCGGACAAGCACCCGCACCGTCCCGTCCGGAAACTTCATCATTTTGACAATCCGGCCGAGAACACCGACCGCGGATACCGTTTTCCCTTCAATCGACTTCAGATCGACTTTCAGATCAATCCCGTCCACATCCCGGATCTGCGCCTCCGCATCCTGGGGCAGTTCAGGGAAAAGCCCGACAAGGCGCTGCTCATCTGTCGCGGAACTTTCCACCAGGCGGATGGCGCTGTCCCCGTTGATGACCAGCGGCGTCAGCGCAAAAGGGAAAACCACGACGGAATTCAATGATAGTACAGGCACCGTCTGAAAACGTGGATTGCTGTCGTCGTCTGTTTCCTCCGGCGCGGGTGTCAGGTCTTTCCCGCCCGAAATCGTGATGTTGAGTCCGTTGCCCATGTCCGGACGCAGGATCCGGCTCCCGTTTTCCTCTTCGTTTTCCGTGTCGACGGAAGAAAGATCCTTTGTTTCCCTGCCGTCGTCATGATCTGAATTATTGTTATGATTGCCGTTGTTATTGCCGTTGTTATTGCCGTTATTGTTTTCCATACTCATCAAAAAGACTCCGAATCTTCCGTCATATCTTGTTTGTTCACTGTGGCGGAACGCCTGTATTTACCCGTCCTTCCCGGGAGGTGACGAAAATCCTTCCGGCAGGGACGGAGGGCGGCCAGGCTGCTGCACCGCTCCTTATTGGACAGCATAGTTTTCCGTTTGAGCGTTTTTTCCGGGAAAAATTTTTTTTTACACTTTTTTCCCTTCAAATTCTTCCGGAGGGGAAGGCGGAAGCGGCGGAAGCGCCCGATTTCGATTTCTGTAATACAATGTCAGGCTCAAATCCGTCCCGACCATCGCTATGTTCAGCAGATAAAGCCAGATCACCGGATCCCGGGGAGTGTAAAGCAGTTTGCTTGCCAGCCCCGAAAGATAGCCGATTTCGATCAGACAGAGGAAAAGAATGCTTTTCCCCGCCGGATTCTTCACCCGCAGAGTCTTTAAGATTGCCATCGGCCAGCTGGCCCCGAAACAGATCATCATGATGGATTCAAGAATACTGTTCATGGATCATGAAATTCCTTCTTCTGTCTATGAGTTTCTTCCGGATAATATACATCTGCGGGGAATTTTCCGCAACTCGAAAAGAGAAAGGACTTGCAATGCCGGAAAATGGATTTATTATAATAACGTACGATTTTGCTTTTTCTCCTCGAAAAAAAGGAGTGTCTGCAGATATGATGAAAGAAATAACAGGATGCTGCGGAGGATGCTGCTCCTGCGGATGTCTCGCCCTGATGGCAGGCTTTTTTGCTCTGCTTTTGCTCTTGGCTGCGCTGCTTTCCTGAACTGTAACGGCCAATTTGCTTCCCCCCTTTATAATTTATAATTTGATAAACATTCTTCCGACGAAATGGGGGAATAAAGAATACAGATGACTCGGGACCGGGCTATTCTGCTCCGCCTTGTTTTTATTCTCTTTCCCCCCTTTCCTCCTCAGGGAAGAGAGGAAGAAAAAAAGGAGCAGGAGAAAAAGCCTGAGACTGCAGAAAAGGGAAAATATTGTTTTTATTGTTTGTCCATGCCACAGAACACGGAAAGGAAAAAAAGATGACAAAGATCCGGAATGCTCGAACAAAGGGAACGACCCTGATTCTGTTTCTCCTCTTGATGACACTGGGCAGCGCGTTCTGGGCCTCCGCCGCTCAGGATCCGGTTTTTCCGGAAGGGTATCCGGAAGAACTGCGAAGCAAGAAACTCCGTGATTCGGAATTTAGGGAAATTGCTCCCGGAGTGAACTACTATCATTACCACTTTGACGATATTGAAGGACAGCCTCTTTCTCTTTACTATGTCGTAATCGACTGGGACAAGGCGAATGTCAAATTAAATCTTGCACAGTGCGGGAAAAAGCTGAAAACCGTGATGGAAATGGTGAAGGACAAGAAACCTCTCGCCGCAGTCAACGGCGCCTATTTCAGATACAAAGGCCCCGTAACATATTATCCGCTGAAAATCGAGGGCAAGGTCTACCTGCCCAATGACAAGTACGATACAGCCTCCGCACTTGTCTTCAATAACGGGGATTTTCCGCAAATTGTTCCGCAAAAAGAATATGACGCCTATGAAAACGCCATCATGGGCTATCATATCTGGAAAAATGGAAAATATGCTCTGGGGGGGGAACAGCAGTCCAGCACCCTTGCAGGTGATACTCCCCTTACCGGAATCGGACTCAACCCTGAAAAAAGACTCCTGGTTTTCATGGTCTGTGACGGACGTTTCAAAGACGAGTCTCCGGGACTCAATTTCTATGGGGAGGGATATTTCCTCATCGCCGCAGGCTGTACCGATGTCATTTCCATCGACGGCGGAGGATCGTGTACAATGCTTATCAAGGAAAAGAAAAAAGGCCTCGAATTGAAAAACCGACCCAGCGACAACCGGAAATTCGATCACAAGGGAGCAAGAAAGGTCCATAACTGCATTTATCTGACAGGGAAATAAAATATTTCCTGTTTTCTAAAACCTTATTTTTCCCCCCTCATACGCTTCTCCCTTGCAGAGAGGATGTCAGGGGGGAGTTTTTTTATCTGCTTTCCCTTTCTTTTCCTCCCCTCCCCTCTTCTCCCGCTTCCCTCCTGAGGAGAGGGGAAAAAAGATTCGGCCGAAGGACAGAAAAAAATCCTCCTACTCATTCCCTTTTTCCTTTTTCCTTTGATGCTATAAACATATCTCCCCCCCTCAAGAACTGAAGGGGAAAAACTGAGGCTGCAAAAAAAAAGCGTCGGCAGCCCTGAGTGCAGGAACAGGTGACAAAAAAGAAAAAATCGATTTCTCCGCGGGAACGCTGAAAAACCGAAAAAAATGAAAAAAATCGTAAACGACTTTTCCTTGCGGAGAAGGGGAAAAGGAAAGAAAAAAAGAATTTCTCTTTTTTCTCCCCCTTCCCCGGGCAAGGATCGAACTTATTTTCTGGATTTGAAGACATCCAGAACTTCTTCAGGCGAAGAGGCATTCAGGATGGCATCCATATTCTCCTTTTTGGAAAACACGGCGGCGACACCTGCAATGAACTGGATGTGCGGTCCGGAGGAACTCTTCGGACTCAGGCAAAGCACAAAGACTTTCGAGGGTTCCCCGTCCATGGAATCGAAATGATATCCTTCCTTTTTGATTCCGATGGCGGCGACAAGTTCATCCACTCCGTCGGTTCTTCCGTGAGGCAGAGCCAGTCCCTGCTGCATGCAGGTGGAAACGACTTTTTCTCTTTCCAGAAGATCGCGGATACACATTTCCTTGTCCAGAAGCAGATGCTGTTTATCCAAAAGCTCGACTAGTTCGTGGATAACGCCTTCTTTCGTATCGGCCTTCAGATCCATGCAGATGCAGGAGGCGGGAATATTTTTCTCGACGATGGGGGCGGGAGGCGGAGTCTTTTTCTGCGTGTTTTCTTCCGCCGCGTCGGGAGAGGAACTGTTTTCAAAAATATCCTTCTGCATTTCTTCCGGTTTGGCAAGTTCACGCAGTTTGCCGAGGCTCTGGTGAAGATCCACGAAAGTTTCATACATGATGGTCTTGATGAAGATCACTTCATCGGGATTCGACTCGAATACGAATTCATTGTCCGCCATGACCATGGCAAAGGAAAGGTTGTCCCTGCGGAACTGGAGGATCCCGGTCTCCTTATCCAGAGCGGACATAAAGAAGCCTTCGTTTTCAAAAGATTCCATCAATCTCTTCAACACAAACTCCGCAATTGTGTCCGAAGGGCATTTGAAGGAGGTATGGACAATCGTGTGGTCCTTGACCTCCCTGCGTACGCCTTTCCCTTTCCGTGCAAGCATGAAGGAGAGAAGCGGCGGGGCAAGGACTGTGGTTGCCAGAGTCATGATGATTGCAACACCGAAAAGTCTGGAATCAAGAATCGGAACGGTCTGGCCGTCGACCTTCATCATGAGTCCGGCTCCGATTCCCGCGATGATCAGAGCCACTTCTCCGCGGGGCACCATGCCGGTTCCGATGCGGAGAGCTCCGGTCATGTTGAAGTTCATGAAAAGCGAGGGAATGGCACAGCCGATGATCTTTGCAAGAACGGCAAGAAGGGAGTAGATCACGCCGATTTTCAGAACGTCGACGTCCGCAAACACGCGGATGTCAACCAGCATGCCCATGACGACGAAGAACACCGGAACCAGGAAGTTGTAGAGCGGATGAAGCGCATGCTGCACCGCAAAGGATACATCCGTCTTGGAAAGGCTCAGCCCCATGACGTACGCTCCGATGATCATCGCCAGCCCCGACTGTTCAAACAAGCCCGCGAGCAGCAGCGCAAAACCAAATGCCAGAATCGCAAAGACCGAAGGCGACTTGAAAAGACGCAGGAATTTGGCAATGTATCTGGCAAGAAGCAGTCCGATCACCGTCGCCCCCAGCCAGATGCCGATGCACTTCGCCGCAATCAGGCCGATTTTCGACCAGGCGATCCCCTCACCTCCGACAATCGCTCCTACAATCCCCATGACAATCGCAAGGCAGATGATTCCAAGGACGTCGTCGATCACAGCCGCAGCAAGAATGGTCACCCCTTCAGGTGTGTCGATCTTCTTCTTCTCGGAGAGGATTCTGGCCGTGATCCCCACGGATGTCGCCGTGCAGAGAATTCCGAGGAAGAGACAGCGCGGATCCATGAACCCGGTCTTGAGCATCCACATCCCCACCAGATCGCCGAAAAGGAAGGAAAACACCACCCCGCCGATCCCGACCACAGTCCCGACAACGGAATAACGGAAAAACATCCGCAGATCCGTCTCCAGTCCGGACATGAAAAGAAGAAGGATCGATCCCACCGTCGCCACAGCGTACAGGGAAGAGTGATACATGCTGAATGTCACATTCTGAACAGTCGCCTCATTCAGCACCGTAAACGCCTCGCTTGCAGCAATCTGAACCGTATTTGAAAAACCGAAAAGCCCGTGTTCGAGTCCATGAAGCGGAAGAGGAATTCCACCCAGCACATAAGGCCCGATCAGAATCCCCGCCGTCAATTCCCCCAGGACCGAAGGCATCTTCAATTTCTTTGCCAGATCACCGCAAAATTTTGCAACAAAAATGATGACTCCCAGCTGAAGCGCCAATATCGCGATCTGCTGGACAACATTAAGGTGGATGTTTAACATTTTTCCTGCCGTCTTCCTGTAGGCTTTGTTGACCCCGGGTCTTTTTCCCAGTGGCTGTCTTGACGCTCATCCATCCTCTTCTGAGCAGAATCCGGATGCGCACGAAACTTTAAATCCTTTACTATACTTCTTTTTTTCTAAAATACAATCATTCCGCCGCCGGAAAAGTTTTCCCGAAGAAAGCATTTTTTTATCATTTCCCCTCTCAAAAAAAACTTTCCATAAAAAATAAGTGCAAACAACACGCACGCTCACGGAGACCCGGTGCTGGAGAAAAGATGAGGACGGCTCCGCCGCTTGCAAAAAGAGGATCATGAGGTATATTCAAAGAAAAAAATCCCTGTTCTTACCCGAAGTATTATATGCTTGATGAGAAAAAAGCTGAATGCAGCAGTACATTGTTGAACAAGTTCCTCGCCTCCGCTGGAGTGGCCTCCCGGAGGAAATCGGCATCTCTGATAAAGAACGGGCTTGTCACAGTCAACGGGCAGACCGTCACAGATCCGGCCTTCCGGGTTTCTGAAGGGGATCAAGTCTGTTTCAGGGGAGCCCCGCTGGCTCTTCCAGGTAGGAAATATTATATCATGCTGAATAAACCCAGGGGATATGTCTGCACAGCGGAAGATGCCCATGCGCCGAAAAAGGCTCTCGATCTCATCCGCATCGAAGGAAATCCGAGACTCTTTTCCGCAGGACGGCTCGACAAAAACAGCGAAGGCCTGATCCTCTTTTCCAATGACGGGGACTTTGTCAATAGACTGACCCATCCCCGGAATGAAATTGTCAAAACGTACGAGGTTTCCGTCTCCGTCCCCCTCTCCCGCTCAGACATCGCACGTTTTCTCGCAGGCGTGGAGGACGCGGGGGAAATTCTGCGGGCGCTGGAGGTTTCCCCCGTCACCCCGCTGAAATACCGCATCCGTCTGAACGAGGGGAAAAACAGGGAAATTCGGCGAATGATTGCTTCCGCCGGGAAGAAAACCTGTCGGCTGAAGAGAATCTCTCTCGGGAAACTGCATCTTGGGTCCCTGCCCTCAGGGAAGTGGCGCTTCCTCTCGGAAAAGGAAGTTCTTGCAGCGCTTCAGTCCGGCATGCCTTCCCTCCTCCCCTCTGAAGAAAGCCCCCTTTTCCCGAATCAAGAGGAAAAGGAAAACATCACATCCTGCGGGAAAGGGGAAAAAAGAAGCCGTGGTCCCCTGGGGAATCGGTGAAACTTTCATCCCCGGCTCACTCTTTTTTCCCCCGTGCCTTTTCGTTTTCCTTCAGTGTTTTCCCCTGCTGCGGTGAGGCACATGCAGAAGCGTCAGATGTTTCTCGAAATGCTTTATCAGGAGTTCCTCATAAATATTTTCATAGCGGTGGAGAGTGGCCCGGATCCGGAGTCTCAAGGGGCTGTTGCTTCCAAGCATGGCGCCATAGGTGATATGCAGGAGTTGACGGGCGGTGTCATCCTTCAGCAGGGACGGCAGTTCATAGTTGCTGATCTGCTCCAGATCCGGCAGTTTGCTGAAATCCGCTGTAATATGATATAGTTTCAGAGCCGCATCCAGTGAATTCAGGGCAGTACGCCACATTTCCCGGAAGAGGGCCGGATCCGCATTTGCGATGGTCCTGACCGCTTCCAGATAACTGGTTCCTGCGGTTTTCAGGTGGAAGCGGCCTTTTGTGAAATCGCCGATGAAGGGGAAGGTTTTGAATTTGTCGCTTCCGGAATGAATCGACAATTTGTAGAATCCGAACTGTTCCGCGATGGCTGCATGAACACGGAGCTGTTTCTTGAATTCCTCCAGATCCCCGATGTAGTCGATGCCCTTCTGGAACTCTCCGATGAAACGCGGGGCAAGGGAAACGAAATCCACGCCGCGCACCTGGAGTTCATTTGCTGCGAAGAAGTGGTGTTCGGGAAGAGTGGGGGCTGTGGTTTCGTCGATGGAAATTTCCAGATCCGTCGACCCGTCGCCGAAAGTTTTGAGCATCTGTCCGGCTTCCGCGGCAAAGTCCAGAGCCGCAGAGTAGATGACGGCGCAACGCATCAGTTCTTCGGCGGAAAAGACGATTGCGGTGTCTCCGAAATGGAATGTCCGCTTTTCATAAGTCTCCTTCAGACGTTTGCGGAGAGAATTCGGGAGGCTCTGGAAGGCCTGAAGAAGTTCGGTTCCGGTTTTTTCGGAAAATTCGGGGCGCAGTTTTTCCGAAAGGTCCAGCGTCAGCATGGTAACACCTGTTTCCAGAGCGGTCCGAATCTGTTCCAGGGTTTTCAGATGATCGCCGTCCGCGGCAAAACCGTATTCAAATCCGGCCTGGTAGACGAGGAAGGAAGCATCGTCGATGACACTCCGGAAACTCCGGTCGGTCAGCGTCAGTTCCCGGACGGACTGCTGGGCGAACACGGGATATGCTTCAAAACGTTTGAACACTTTTGCATGAGCTGCCGTCGCCAGCCCGAGGCGATCCCCGCAGCCGATCGAACATTTTTTCCGGAGAACCGGCACAGGAGCGGTCCAGGGAAATACTCCGCGCAGCGCGGCGGCGTTTTCCGTGGAAAGCGGACACTGTTTCGCCGCAATTCCCACATCGTCGCAGACAATCTCCCCTTCAAAGGCGTCAAACAGGTCCGTGCGGGACGGCGCCAGAAGCAGAAGACAGCGTCCCTCATCGGAACGGGCCATTGTCACAACCGTCTCCCCTCTCTTCCGGATGGAGTCCCGATATATCCCGATCCCGCTCGCGGGAACTGCAAGGTGTTCTCTCAGAAATTCTTCATCTCCATTGAGAATGGAGACCGCGTTCTGTAAAAATCTGCGCATGAGAGTCTATGCTCCTCTCTTGATTTGCCTGCCGAAATACGGAAATTGCGTTCAAGAATCCTGTTTGTCCAGACGCCCCCGTTCCGTTCAGAAAAGGACTGTGGGTGTCTTTTCCCCAGGATTCTTCCATCATTCTCCGGCAATATACGCGTTCAAGCAAAAAAATAAAAATGCCTCTTACACTAAAAATACTGTTTTTTCCCGGCAAGAACTGCTTTCCAGTAAAACTTTTCCGCATGATCACTGTCAAAAAAGAAAAAGGAATCTTCTCCTTGAGTCGGATTTTGTTCCGCGGATGCGCCGGAGTTCCGCTCTCAGCCGATTCCCCCCACTCTTCTAAAGGCGGGGAGCAGGATCCGGCGCATTCCGGGACGCCTTTTTTTACCTCTCCTCCTCCTTCTCTCGTACCCGTTCGTTTTTTTCTCTTTTATTTCCTTTTTTTCTCCCGCTTCTGGGCAGAATAAGGAATGCAATGGAACAAACACAGGATTTTCTTTTTGACTTAAGGACGCGGGAGAGAGAGGAGCCCCATTGCAGAAAGAGAATCAGTTGGATAATCCTGCGTGATAAATCTGCCCGACGGAAATTCCGGAATCATCTGGGGGAATCATGTGATGCACATGAACCCGGAAGCCCTTTTCCTTCAGGGTGTTTTCCACCAGATTTGAAAGCAGTCCATTGGTGAAACAGGAACCGGAAAGCACGATATCGCGTAAATCGGATTTTGCCGCTCCGAATTCAGCCATTTCCGCAATTGCTCTTGAAAGAGAGATGTGGAAGGCCATGGCGAAACGGGGCAGATCCGAGGAATCGAAAGGCCTGTGCGTGGAAAAATGGCGGAAGGTCGGAGACCAGTCGATCAGGGCCATGGAATCCTCTTCCGCGATTCTGAATCCGAAGAGTTCCGTCAGTTCTTCGGGAATGGATTCGGGCTTTTCCGTACAGCGGAGCGCGGCATTGGAAAGTGAAGAAGAGGATTCCTCCGGATAACTGCAGAATTCCGGGGCGATGCCGAGCATGGCGGAAATGGAATCAAAGAGTCTTGCCGCGGCGTGACTCAGGATGAAACGACCTGACTTCCGTTCAAAGGCATGCTTCCACAACTCCAGTTCCGAGGCATCCGCATGCATCTGCTCAAGCCATGAGTCGGTGATGGGAATTCCTGCCTGGAACATCCTCCCTGCCAGTTGACGGAGCGGACGCAGAATGGCATTTTCCGCGCCGGGGAGAATCACGGGCTGGAATGTTGCTAGCCGCCGGAAAGAGGAAATCCGCGTTTCCAGGAGTTCCGCGCCCCAGAGAATTCCGTCCGGCCCCGGTGCACCTTCGTCGAAAACGAACGCCAGAGCATTTTCAAGTCCGTTTTCCGCCATGCAGGCCAGCGCGTTGGCATGATGTTTCTGCACGGAGACGAGAGGAAGGGAATACTTTTCGGCAAAACGGGATGCGGCCCGGGAGGAAAGAAGATTCATGTTCATGTCACAGGCGACGACGTCCGGGACGGTGTCGAAAAGCATCGTAAAATGTTCCAGCATGTGGCAAAGACGTTCCGCCGCGGTATCGGTTCTGATGTCTCCAAGATATTGTGATGGAATGATCTTATAACCAAATCCGAGCGCCACGGAATTGGCCTTGTCTGAACCGAAGGCCGCGGAAATGCGGCGGAGTGGCACTTTCAGATTCACGGGCAGAGGCGTATATCCGCGAGCCCTTCTCAATATCTGCACTCCCCCTTCCTCCCTGACGGCAGCCACGGAGGAAACACACTCCATTCCGATTCGGAGGTCATGACAGAGAAAACGGTCCGCAATTCCGGAAAGATCCGCAAAGAGCTGGTCGATCGAGACTCCTTCCGAGGTCCCGTCCCAGTTGCTGCTGCAGCTGGCCAGAAGATCAAAGGGTTTCGGGGATCCTTCACAGGAATCGTGTTCAAAGAGAAGGAACATGAGAGAGGTCGGCGGAAGGGAGACGCCCAGATTCGGGGAACCCGGACAGATCAGATCCGTCGGCAGGAAATTCTCCACCCCCTCTTTCATTCTCAGGATCACGACCGGTGCGGCGGGAGAAAGCAGAAGTTTCTCCTCCTCTTCCGAACAGACGCAGATCTTGCGGATGACATCCATGTTCCTGGCCATCAGGGAAATCGGACGGGCGGGAATCTTTTTCAGATGTCTGAGTCTCTCCAGAGCCGCGCGGTCGGAGGAATTGAGAAATATATGAAATCCTCCGAAAAGCGACTGCAGCGCCAGAATGCCGCCGGAGGCAAGGACTTTCCTGGCGGAACAGATCGGATTGCTGTCATCCAGCAATCCCCCTGCCCGGTCGGTCAGGAAAAGCCGCGGACCGCAGTGCGGACATGCAAGAAGTTCAGAATGAAAATGTTTTCTGTCCTCCGCATCCCCATACTCCTCCATACAGATCCGGCAGGGGGGAAATGAGGACAGGAACGTGTTCTTCCGGATGAAAGGACTCCGGAGCATCGCGGAATACGAAGGTCCGCAGTCACCGCAGGACCAGAACGGATAGCAGTAGCGCCGCGATGCCGGATTCATCATTTCTTCCAGACAGGAGGCGCAGGGCGCATAATCCGGCCGGATCTCATGAAAGGCCTGCGGCGTCCCGAGAATCCGGAAGCCTTTCCGGGACTCCGGATCCAGATTCCGGTCGGATTCCCGTTTCATGATGCGCAATTCCTTCAGGCGGTAGACAGGGAAAAGACTGTAAGGAAGACTCCGGATGAACCCTTCAATTTTTTCCATGGAGCCTTCAAGACGCATCAGTGTCGAGCCTTCGTCATCTGTGATCCATCCGCCCAGGGAGGCTTCCGACGCAAGTTTCCAGATCAGGGGTTTGAATCCGGGAGCGGCAATTTCGCCTTTCATCTGCAATGTCACGGAACTTCTCATAAAGGACAAGCTCTTTTCTTTTTTTTATTTTCGGGACAAAAGAAAACGGGGAAAACAAATTCTGCCGCCTGGGCGGCCGCTTTGAAGTCGTTCACGGGAAGCTGCGAGAGAGGGAGGAAAGCGCAGCGGGAAAAGAGAAATGCTGTTTTTTTCCCCCCCCCGCAGCAAAACTCTTTTTTTTCTCCTCTCCGGGAATCCGAGTGAAAGGATCAGCGCATTTTTTTCTGAATATTCTCCCTCATATTTCTTCGATGTCTGTGTACAAGATAAACTCATTCCCTATATTTTTCCAGTGATTGAGGAAAGTATTTTGCAACAATGTCACGCAAAAAATCTTTTTCGGAGAAAGAAACCGACAAAGGGCTTGATTTTCATGCCCGGACAGGTAAATTTTTAAGATCTTTATTTTTTTTCATGAAGACAAAAACCACAACTTGAATAAAAAACAAGAGAAGAAGGATAAGTCTCAAAAATGTCTGAACCAGTCAAACTGATTGTGATCGGCGCCGGGGCCAGAGGCACCGGATACTCCACCTTTGTGGAAGAATTTCCGGAACGGGCGAAAATCGTCGCAGTGGCGGAACCGCGTGACTTCTACCGGAACAGAATCGGAGACAGGCACGGAATTCCGGAGGAAAGGCGTTTCCGCTGCTGGTCTGAAGTCGCAAAGCTTCCGAAATTTGCCGATGCCGTTCTGATCTGTACACAGGACGCCATGCATGAAGCTCCGGCAATCGCCTTTGCCAGACTCGGGTATGACATGCTTCTGGAAAAACCGATTGCTCCCACTCCGGACGCCTGCCGCAGGATTGTTGCGGAAGTCAGAAAGGCCAAGATTATTTTTGCGGTCTGTCATGTGCTTCGTTACACGGCATTTACGCGCCGTCTGAAAGAGCTTCTGAAATCCGGGGTGATCGGGGATGTGGTGTCGATCCAGCATCTGGAACCGGTCGGACACTGGCATCAGGCGCATTCTTTTGTCCGCGGGAACTGGAGGAACGAAAAGGAGTCTTCCTTTATGCTGCTTCAGAAATGTTGTCATGATCTGGACTGGCTCCGTTACATGATGGACGTGCCCTGTCAGAAAGCCCAGTCCTTCGGCTTTCTGAACTATTTCAGAAAAGAGCATCAGCCTGCGGGAGCGGCGGACAGATGCACGGACTGTCCCGCCGGAATTGAATGCCGCTGCCCCTACTCCGCAATCAAGATCTACCTGCGTGACCGAATCTTCAAGGGACTCAAAGGATGGCCGACAGACGTCATCACAACGGATCTGACCGAAGAAGGCGTTCTGAAGGCGCTCCGGGAAGGCCCCTACGGACGCTGTGTCTTCGCCTGTGATAATGATGTAGTGGACAATCAGGTCGTTAACCTCACTTTTGAAGGCAGCCGGACCGCTTCCATGACCATGACCGCATTCTGCAATGAATCCGGAAGACAGACCCGGATTTTCGGAACCCGCGGATCCATTCTCGCAGACAGTCAGTTCATCCATGTCACGGATTTCCTCACCGGAGAAAAAACCACCATTGACACCGAATTAAAAAATGACGGCGGCATCCTTACAGGACATGGCGGCGGAGACGGCGGCCTCATGGATGCCTTTGTCCAGGCCCTCGCAACCCGCGATCCTTCCTGCATCCTTTCCGGAGTGGATGAATCTCTGGAAAGCCATCTGATGGTTTTCGCAGCGGAAGAGTCAAGACGGAAGAATGAAGTCGTGGAGGTGAAATAACGATTCTCTCCGGAGAATTTTCTTTTTCTTCCATGGAAATAAGAAAAATCCTCCCCGCATTTTTTTCATTATCTGAATTATCTGAAAGCCGGATGAGAGAAGCCTTTTGCTCTCGTCCGGCTCTTTTTTTTCTTCCTTTCTTCCTTTTGTCTTCCTTCTGGCTCTGTTTTTTCCTGCATTTTTTCTTTCCCCTCCCCTTTTTTCCTCATTTTCCCTTGGATGAGGGAAAAACGATATGGAATGATCCGCAGGGCCCCTGGAAAAGAAAAAACCCTTGGAACGGATTTTTTTCTGTTGCCAAGGGGAGAGAACAAAAAACAGGGATCTGCAATGCTGGGAATGCATGACAGTGGAACGGGAAAGTCCGATCAGGAAAGAAGAACAATTCTCCGGATGTTTTTCTTTCCTGTTTTCAAGAGGAGAGGCCCGTTCCGGAAAGCGGAGGCATCCAGATTCAGGTTAAAATCTGCGATGCGGGCATCATTGAGATAGGCTCCTCCGGCTTGGATGAGACGTCTTGCCTCCCCGTTGGATTTGCTGAGTCCCGCATCGGTCATGAGCTTGCAGATCCAGATTTTTTTCTCTCCGGAGTCATTTTCAGTCAAAGTCAGCTCATAGGTGGGCAGATCGGCGGCAGCGGCGGCGCCGGAGAGGGACATTCTGGCGACGGCGCTGCTGGTGTGGACTTTGCCTTCCGGATCTGCAAAACCGAACTTGGATCCTGCGGCGAGATAGGCCTTTTCCGCTTCTTCAGGCCCGTGAGCAAGAGCCGTTGCTTCATAAGCGAGGATTTCCTTGGCACGGTTGATATTGCAGTTTCCGGCGCAGATGGACTCGATTTCGGAGACGGGAAGCGAAGTGAAATAGAGGAGGAGTCTTTTCACATCTGCATCGTCCGTATTTCTCCAGAACTGATAGTAGTCGAAAACGGAGGTGCGGTTTTTATCGAGCCAGACGGCGCCGCCGACGGATTTTCCGAATTTCTGTCCGTTGCTGTTCATCAGGAGCGGCATAGTGAGCCCGAAGACTTCCTGGTGTGCGATTCTCCGCACCAGCTCCGTGCCGCATGTGATATTGCCCCACTGGTCCTGACCGCCGAGCTGGAGTCTGCAGTTGTATTTTCTGTTCAGGACATAGAAATCATAGGCCTGAAGGATCATGTAGTTGAATTCGAGGAAGGAGAGTCCCGTTTCGAGACGCATCCGGACGGATTCCGCCGTGAGCATTTTGTTGACGCTGAATTTGGATCCGATGTCACGGAGAAAATCCAGATACAGCATATCGGAGAACCATTCGGCATTGTTGACGAAGGTGGCCTGGTCAACGGAGATGAAACGGGAAAGCTGGGCTTTCAGTGCTGCCGCGTTTTCGGCGACTTTTTCCTTGGTCAGGATTGGCCTGGCCTCGGATTTTCCGGAAGGATCGCCCACCAGCCCAGTGGCGCCGCCGACAAGTACGATGGGATGATGCCCCGCCGCCTGAAGCCTGCGCATGGCCATGACAGGCAGAAGGTGTCCGACATGCAGACTGCTTCCGGTCGGATCGAAGCCCACGTAAAAGTACACTTTTTCCTTCAGCAAAAGTTCCTTTACCGCTTCTTCCGCCGTGATCTGGTAAACAAATCCGCGATCCTTCAAGTCGTCAAAAGGATTGTTGGACATTTTTCCGCCTTTCCGTTGTCTTCTTTAACTGTAAAACCTCGTAACACAAATAATCCGCTGTCTTTTTCTGAACTGCATAAAGACGAACTGATATTATATCACCGGGACTTGCAAATTCAAGAGGAAAAAAGGAGCGGAAGGAAAGTTCAGCAAGTTCAGAAAGTCCAGAAAGTCCATCCGGAGAAAACAAAAAAAAGGCGGACCGGACTGAAAGAAAAGGGGAAAGACACAAATGCCCCTTTTTCATGCGGAAGACGAGGAAAGCGTGAAAAAACGGTTTTCTTACGATGGCATCCCCAACGGGATTCGAACCCGTGTTACCAGGATGAGAACCTGGTGTCCTGGGCCTCTAGACGATAGGGACATGCTTCCGGTTCCGAAAAACTCCTTAATATAATTTCAGGCCGGATAAAAACAAGTGAAACGAGCTGCTTTTTTGTCGGTTTTTTGTCATTTTCCTGCATTTTCTCCTGAAAGACGGGTTGAAGTTCCATTCCGACAGAGTTATTGTTGACTTTTTCAAGACAGAACATGAACCCTGATTCCGGAGAACAGTTGAAAAATGAATACAAATGAACTGATTGAAATGGATTTGCGTCATTTCTGGCATCCCTGCGCGCAAATGAAGGACTATGCGGATTTCCCCCCCATGGCAGTGGAATCGGCAAAAGGATCCAAATTGTTCCTGAAGGATGGGAGGGTGATTCTGGACGGAATCAGTTCCTGGTGGTGCAAAAGTCTGGGGCACGCCCATCCCAGAATCAAGAAAGCCTTTCTTGATCAGGTCAACCGTTTTGAACATGTCATCATGGCGAACTGCTGTGCGGAAACCGTGGCGGAACTCTGTTCCGCGCTTGCGGAAACCATTCCCGGTCTGAGCAGGGTCTTTCTGGCGGAAAACGGAAGCGTTTCTGTGGAAATCGCCATGAAAATGAGTCTTCAGTATCATGCGCAGAGCGGGCATCCGGAGAAAAAACACTTTCTTTCGCTTGAAAACGCATATCACGGGGAAACCATTCTCACGCTGGCGGCGGGTGACAGTGATTTCTATTCCGGGCCCTTCCGCCATCTCCTTCCTCACATCGGCAAACTTTCCCCCGTTCCCTATCTGGACGACGCCTCTTCCCCGCTCTGGGACAAAATGCCGGAAGAGGACTGGAAAAAAATGGAAACCATTCTGGACTCCCAAGCGGAAATTCTTTCCGGAATTCTGGTGGAACCGGTTCTTCAGGGCGCGGGAGGAATGAAGATCTACAGTCCGGATCTTCTCCGCCGTCTGCGGAAATGGACGAAAGAACATGGAGTTCATCTGATTGCGGATGAAATCTTTACTGGCTTCGGGCGGACGGGGGAAATGATGGCATGTCAACACGCAGATATTCTGCCGGACATTGCAGCTTTTTCGAAAGGAATGACTTCCGGCTTTGTTCCTCTGGCAGCCGTCATGACGACGGAAGAAATATACAATGCCTTTTACGGCGACTATCTTTCCGGAAGAGCATTCGTCCATTCCACCACCTATTCCGGATACGCGCCCGCGGCGGCCGCCGCGCTGGAAGTGCTGAAAGTCTACCGGGAAGAACAGATTCTGGAATCTGTCCGGGCGAGGGCAAATGCCCTGCTGGATAGGATGAAGCGTATTGCAGCGTCTTCGGAGGGAGCGCTCTCCCATGTGCGCGGAATCGGATTCGTCGCGGCCGCGGACATTGTGAATCCGGAAACAGGACAGCCCTTCCCGAAAACGGAGAGGACGGGGTTTGAATTTTATAAAAACGCTGCCAGACTCGGAGCCCTCCTGCGCCCGATCGGAGACAGTTTCTACTTCCTTCCTCCGCTGAATACGCCGGATGACGAACTCGACACTCTTGCGGAAATCGCATGGGATGCGCTCCGGCTCACCCTTGCCGGCAAGAAAGTCTCACATTCCTGATGTTCGCTTGCAGCACACTTACTTCGCCCGTTTTCTGGGTTTTCTTCACTCTTCTTCTTTTTTCCGTCTGCGGGGAAATGTTTTTGAATGCATTGAATGCAAAAAGGATGCGTTCAAAAACACCTTTGGCAGGATATTTCATAGAAAAAGACCGTCTTGAAAACATCGGCAGCTGGCTTGACGTCCTTTTCTGGGGGCTTCTTCTTCCCGGGGGACTTTTCCCCGTGTACAGCGCTTTTCTGGAGAAGGCAATTCCTTCCACAGGGGAAAAGATTGCATCCACGCTGTTTTTCGCCGGATTCTTTTTCCTGCGTTTTCTTCTGCAAATCCCGCCGGCTTTCCGGAAGACGATTCTGTCCGAACGGGAATACGGATACGGACATACTTCCATGGCACAGTTTTTTGCGGATCAGGGGAAATGCCTGCTGCTGGGGGGATTTTTCTCCGGATCGGCCGGATTCCTGCTTGTATTTCTTCTGAAAAAAGCGGGACAGACGGCATGTCTGCTGTACTTTCCGCTATCGGCTCTGCTGTTCCTGCTGGCGGCAGACTTTTTTGCTCCGTACATTCTGCGCTTGTTTTTTCAGGTGAAGAATCCGGAAGATCCGATTCTGGAAAAGGAGGCGGAAGCAATTTTATCCCGGGGGGGATTCCGAATGAAGGAACTCAAAATTCTGAATTTTTCCTCCCGGACGAATCATGCAAATGCGTTCCTTTCCGGGACGGGCTGTTCCAGAAAAATTTTTCTGAGCGACACTCTGAAAAAAATCCTGACCCGTGAGGAACTCCTTGCCGTGATTGCTCATGAAATGGCGCATGGCGTCGGAAGGCATCGGGAAAAACTGTTTGCCATTCAGGCCGCCGGACTGATTCTGATTCTTCCGCTCTGCTCTCTGATGCTGAAAGACTTCTGGATTTTCCAGCAGTTTTATCCGGAAGTTTCCTCTTCTGTTTCCGCTTCCACACTTAATCCCGATCCCGGCACTCTGCCGCCATTCGTGTTCGAAACGGAAATTCTGCTTTGTCTTTTCGTTCTGGAATCCACGATCTGGGTCTTGCTGCCTCTCTTCAACCTGTTCTGCCGGCATTGTGAATTTGAGGCGGACCGGATGGCTTCCGATTCCTGCGGCGGACCGGAAAAGCTGATTTCCGCTCTCCGC
Organism: uncultured Lentisphaeria bacterium; assembly: GCA_905211485.1. GTDB lineage: Bacteria > Verrucomicrobiota > Lentisphaeria > Victivallales > UBA1829 > CAJMAW01. Next base: position 27,416 of record CAJMAW010000022.1, read on the forward strand.
AAACTTCTGAATGATCCTCTTCCCGAAGGAGTTCATCCGCTTTACAAGGCATTCAAATGCCGTCATCCTTCCTTCTCCGAGCGGGAGGCGCTCCTGTTGAAACTTGAGAAACGGAATCACGGACGTTCTCCAGAAATCACGGGGGGGGACCGCTTTCCCTGAATCGGACAATTCATAAAAAGCACTGAAAACGTTCTCCCTTCTTTTTTTTCTTCTTTCAATTCCATTTACACAACAGGACAGGGGGTTCTTTTCCTTCCCCTGCCCTCTTTCCCGGCGAGTTTTTTTACCTGTTTCTTCGCCACTATTTGCCATTTTTGCATTCTTCATGCATTGATTGACATTGAAAGGAAGGAATGTATATTGGGAGAAAGAAGGTCCTGGAGCAGTGAGATGTCTGAGGAAAAACATAGGGAAAAAAACAAGGGAGTCGTTTCATGATGAAAGAATTTCCTTTGAATCGAGTCTTTACACTGATTGAACCTGGTCCAGTGCTTCTGGTTGCCACGGCGAACGGACGGAAAAAGAATATCATGACAATTTCCTGGAGTACGGTACTGGATTTTGACGCGAGATTTGCGATTGTCACAGGCCCATGGAACTATTCATTTCAGGCTTTGATGAAGAGTCGGGAATGTGTTGTTGCCATTCCTTCGGCTGATTTAATGGAAAAGACGGTGGATATCGGCGCATGTTCGGGGGATACGGAGAATAAGTTTCAAAAATTCTCTTTAACGCCATTGAAGGCGGAGAAGGTAAAAGCGCCTCTGATTGCGGAATGTCCGATCAATATTGAATGCAGGGTTTTGGATTATCTTGAATCATGCGGAATCGTGGTGCTTTCAGCGCTGAAGGCCTGGCGGGATCCTCAGAAAAGGGGACGGATCCGCTTCTTCCATGCGGTAGGAGATGGAACCTTTATTATGGATGGTGAACATGTTACAGAACTTCGTTCTCATATGCTTTCAAAATTGCCTCCGGGTATCTAAACTGAAATTTCTCTTCAGAGAGGGAAAATAAAAAAATACGGCAGGCTTGCCTGCCGGGTGCAGGGAAT
>CAJMAW010000023.1 GCA_905211485.1 uncultured Lentisphaeria bacterium
TCTCGCCGCTGGACCGCGACAAGGTCACGGACCTTGACCTCGAGAAAAATGCTCACCGCATTTTTCCGTAGTTTGTTGCTTCGCAATATTATTTTTTTTGCTTCGCGATCTTTTTCTCCGGACAGCAAAGAGCGGCGCATCGCGTCCGGTGTGTAAGGAAAACGCGATGCGCCGCAGGGAGAGAGAATACGAGCTCAGAAACGGAAGGAAGAGGAAAAATGTTTCTTCACATTCTCTATTTTTCCCCTCCTCTTCCGTCAGGAGAAAACTCCTTACAGAGTCCCTTCATAGGCTTTGATGTACAGCTCCTTGATTTCAGCAATCAGCGGATAACGCGGATTAGCACCCGTACACTGATCGTCAAACGCATTTTCCGAAAGGGTGTCCAGTTTGGAGAAGAACTCCTCTTTGGTGAAATGCCCGTATTTCTGGGCATATTCCGCAATGCTGGAAGGAATGTTCAAAGTCTTTTTCAGCTCCTCAATGGCTGCGATGAGGTTCTCCACTTTCTCATCCGGAGTGTTTCCCCCGAGTCCGAGATAATCCGCAACTCTCGCATAACGTCTTTTCGCATCCGGATAACGGTACTGCGGGAAAGCGGCCTGCTTGAGCGGAGCATCCGTGGCGTTGAAACGGATGACCTGGGAAATCAGCAGAGCGTTTGCCAGCCCGTGCGGAATGTGGAAAGCCGCACCAAGTTTGTGCGCCATGGAGTGGCAGACACCGAGGAAGGCATTGGCAAACGCCATCCCCGCAAGAGTGGCGGCATAATGCATTTTCTCCCTGGCTTCCGGATCAGATGCGCCGTTGTTGTAGGAACGCGGCAGATATTCCAGAATCAGTTTTGAAGCCTCCAGACACATGGGATCGGTAAACTCCGTGGCCATGCAGGAGACCAGAGCCTCCAGCGCATGGACAAGAGCGTCAATTCCCCCGAACGCCGTCAGGGATTTGGGCATGTTCATGACAAAGGAAGGATCCACCACCGCCATGCTCGGAGTCAAGGCATAGTCTGCAATCGCATACTTGGCTCCGGTGGCGTCATCCGTGACAATGGCAAAGGGAGTGACTTCCGATCCCGTTCCCGAAGTGGTCGGAATCGTGACAAGTTCCGCCTTCTTCCCGAGAACCGGGAAGCTGTGAATCCGTTTCCGGATGTCCATGAAACGCATGGACAGCAGATCGAATTTCGCATCCGGATTCTCATAGGCAAGCCACATGATCTTCGCCGCATCCATGGGGGACCCGCCGCCAAGGGCAATGATGACGTCCGGAGCAAAACTTTCCATAACTTTGAGCCCGGCGTCAATGGTGGAACGGGTGGGATCAGGTTTGACGTCATGGAAAATCTCATATTCGATTCCCTCGTCCGAAAGAATGTCCGTGACGGTTTTGGCGTATCCGAGATCATAAAGCGGCTTGTCCGTGACGATGAAAGCGCGTTTCTTCCCCTTCAGCTCCTTCAGCGCCACGCCCAGAGCCCCGAATTTGTAATAGACTTTCGGAGGAACCCGGAACCAGAGCATGTTTTCCCGCCTTTCCGCCACCGTCTTGATGTTCATGAGGTGTTTCACGCCGACATTTTCGCTGACGGCGTTCCCGCCCCAGGAACCGCATCCCAGTGTCAGGGAAGGCTCCAGCTTGAAGTTGTAAATATCGCCGATTGCGCCCTGGGAACTCGGCATGTTAACCAGAATGCGGCAGGTGTGCTGGACTTTGCTGTAACGGGCGATGCGTTCGGCATTGCCGGGATTCGTGTAGAGAACGGATGTGTGCCCGATGCCTGCAAATTCGACCAGTCTGCGGGCTTTGTCCACGCCGTCCTCGAAATCCTTTGCCCGGTACATCGCAAGAACGGGAGAAAGTTTTTCATAGGCGAAGGGTTCACCGCGGTCAATGACTTCCGCCTCCCCGATCAGGACTTTGGTCCCTGCCGGAACCGTAATCCCTGCAATTTCCGCAATCCTGACCGCGCTCTGCCCCACTATGGCCGCATTCAGCTTGCCGTTTTTGATCACGGTGCTGCCGACTTTCATGCGTTCCTCAAAATTCAGGAAGTACGCGCCCCGCGCCTGAAATTCGGCCTTGACGGCGTCATACACCTGGTCCAGCACCACAACGGACTGTTCCGAAGCGCAGATCATGCCGTTGTCGAACGTCTTGGAGAGCAGGACGGAGGAAACCGCCATGGGAATGTCCGCCGTTTCATCAATGAGCGCCGGCGTGTTTCCCGCGCCGACTCCAATCGCCGGCGTTCCGGAAGAATACGCCGCCTTCACCATGCCCGGGCCGCCCGTGGCGAGAATCAGGCTGATCCCGGGATGCTTCATCAGGTGCTGACTCAATTCCACGGTCGGATTCTCAATGCATTCGACAAGTCCTTCCGGTGCTCCGGCCTCCACCGCCGCCTCCGCTATGATTCTTGCCGCGTGCGCCGTGGACTTCCTGGCGCGCGGATGCGGTGAGAAAATAATCGCATTCCGCGTCTTCAGGGCAATCAGCGCCTTGAAGATCGCCGTGGAGGTGGGATTGGTCGTCGGGACAATCCCCGCAATCACACCGAGGGGTTCGGCTATTTTTTTGATCCCGTACAAACTGTCTTCGGATAGGACGCCGCAAGTCCGGGTATCTTTGTAGCGGTTGTAGATGTATTCCGCGGCAAAATGGTTCTTGATGACTTTATCCTCAAGTACACCCATGCCGGTTTCCTCCACCGCCTCCCGGGCCAGCGGAATGCGAGCCTGATTCGCACGGATGGCCGCATTGCGGAATACAGCGTCCACCTGCTCCTGCGTAAAGGAGGCATAAATCTTCTGCGCGGACTTCGCTTTTTCGATCAGGGTGTTCAATCCGGAAATCTGATCAAGGGTTTCATCCGTCACGTCCGTTCTCTGATGTGCTTCATTGCTTTCACTCATGTCAGGATCCTCCTGTTATTATTTTCACAAATAGTTCTTTACCTATTTCCCCGTTTGTCTGATTTAAAATAATGCCTCTTTACCTCTGTGTCAAGCTATCTGTGAAGAAAAACACAAAGAAATTTCTATATTTTTTTATTTTTGTGAAAATTGTAACAATATAAGAGAGAGCTTTTCATAGATAAATTGTGAAATATATCACAGAATAATCATGCGGAAAATCCCGGGGATCGTCCCCGGAAAAGCCGCAGGAAAAAGCCCCGGAACGGAAGAACAGAAGTGTTGTGCAATGCGTTTTTTCCGGAGTTTTTTATACGGCGGAAAACGTTTTCCACTTGGCATATGCTTTCTCCCGGTGCTATATTCCGCAAGATACATAGAAAATCAGAAGAAAAAACTGAAGCGGGAAACACTGAGGGAAAACGAAGCGTCTCCCAAAAAAACTTGCCGCGGCACACTTTGCCGGTAAGGGGAAAGAGAATCGGACCGCTCATCAAAACGGGGGGGAGGATATGTCGAATATGCAGAACATGCGGAACAGCATCAGCCCGAAAATCATCAAGGTAAAAAAAGCAGATATGGATATCAGGAGAAACGATATCAGAGGAAACCGCGCAGGGGGAAACGACGACGCAGGGAAAGCGGATATCGCCGTCGCCGGACTCGCCGTCATGGGAGCGAATCTTGCTTTGAACATGGAGTCGAAAGGCTTCCATGTGGCAGTCTACAACCGTACGGAGGAGAAGCTTGAGGATTTTCTGACCCGTCGGGCGGAAGGAAAGAACTTTGCTCCGGCGCGGACTCCGGAAGAACTCTGCGCCGTTCTGAAACGGCCGAGACGGATCATGATGATGGTCAAGGCGGGCGCTCCGGTCGATGAACTCATTGCGCGATTCCTGCCCTCGCTGGAATCGGGCGATATTCTCATCGACGGAGGGAACAGTCATTTCACGGACACGGAACGCCGATGCCGCGAACTTGCGGAAAAAGGAATCCGTTATCTGGGAGTCGGCATATCCGGAGGCGAGGAAGGCGCACTGCACGGGCCTTCCATCATGCCCGGAGGAAACGGGGAGGCCTGGCCGTATGTTCGGGACCTCTTCCGCGCCATCGCCGCCAGAGCAGGCGGGAAACCCTGCTGCGAATGGATCGGGCCCGGTGGTGCGGGGCATTTTGTCAAGATGCTCCACAACGGAATCGAATATGCCGACATGCAGATGATTTCGGAGGCGTATCTGCTGCTGAGGGACTTCCTGGGACTCTCCGTCCCCGCGGTCCGCAGGCACTTTGAACGCTGGAACTCCACGGAGCTGAACAGCTATCTGATCGGGAGCGCCGCGGATCTGCTGAAGGTGAAGGATCCCGCCACGGGCCGTTATGTCATAGACGTCATTCTGGATGCCGCCGGGCAGAAGGGAACGGGGAAGTGGACGGTTCAGTCCGCTCTGGATCTGGGCATGCCTGCAGTGACTGTTGCCGAAGCCGTCTTCGCCCGCTGCGCATCGGCGCTCCGCAGGGAACGCCTTGCCTGCGCGGACATCCTTCCCGGCCCCCGCAGAACGGCGTTCCCGAAAGAGAAAAAACGGAGTTTCGCGGAAAAAATCCGCAAAGCGCTTTTCGCTTCCAAAATTTGTGCATACGCCCAGGGATTCCAGCTGCTCGAAGCCGCATCGGAACAATATTCCTGGGATCTGGATTTCGCCCGGATCGCTCTGCTCTGGCGCGGAGGATGCATCATCCGGGCAAAATTTCTGGATGATATTGCGGAGGCGTTCAGGAGGAAGCAGCCCGGGAATGAGGAGGCGGGGACGAACAGTCTGATGCTGGCACCGTTCTTCCGGGATGCGCTGGCGGACTCGCAGTCCGCGTGGAGGGAAGTCACGGCGGAGGCACTGAAAAACGGGCTGCCCGTGCCTGCCTTTTCGAGCGCGCTCTCCTATTACGACTCCATGCGCGCACGTCAGCTGCCGGCCAATATGCTGCAGGCTCTCAGGGATTATTTCGGAGCGCATGGATACGAGAGAACGGATCGTCCGCGCGGAGAATTTTTCCATACGCAATGGACTTCTCCTGAAGAAACGGGGGAAGATACAAAAAAAGAGAATGAAAAACGGGACGGAAAGAAGAAAAAACCCGCTCCGGAAATCTCCGGGGAAGCCTCTTTTTCCTCTTTTTCTTCTTCTCCCTCCATCCGGCAAAGAACTGCCGTCCGGGACCCGGGGAAGACAGTAAAGAAGCCGACAGGAAAACAATGAGAGAACCGGGCTGGGAAAAGACCGGAGAAAGGAAAGATTTTTCCTCATGACCACGATGACGAAAAGAAATTGGAAAAGAAGATTTCTGGCCGCGGGAGCACTGCTCTCCACACTGTTCATCACTTCCGCCTGCGCTCAGCTGACAGAGGCGGAATATGCAAGGATTCTTCAGCTGGAAGAGGCTGACGAACCGGATCTCACGCTCGAGCAGCTCATTGAGAAAATGCATGAGGCGACTGATCCGCTCAACGCATTCCAGGATGCGAAGTCGTACCGGATGGGACAGAAAATTGTTTCCACGAAGAATCTGGAAAAGAACAACAGCCCGCACGACGAATATTCCATGGAAATTCTCTACAAGACCCCCGACCGGATGCGCTATACCTCCATGCGGGACGGCAAGCCGTTTTCCATTCTGGTTTTCAACGGGGATCGCGCCTGGTATCAGGATCCGAAGACGCAGAAGGTGGTCATGATTCCGCAGGGGACATCCCTGAATCTGGTGAAGGCGTTTTCCGGCATGCTGCGTCCGGGCCAGAACATGACGGATATCTTCAAAAGCATCGAAGTCGGGGTCCTCTTCCAGAACCGGGAAAAACTTTACCGTCTGATCTGCCGCGTGGAGGACCCCGCCATCGCCCCCTATGTGATTTATGTGGACGGGTCCACTTTCCTGACAAGAAAAATCGAAACCATTCTGTATGCCGAGGACGGATCCACCTACCTCTATCAGGCGGTATCCGAATCCTATGCGTGGATGAGCAATGTCAAAATGGCTCTGACTTCCATTGTGACGACGGGGAAACAGCAGGACATCTCCACCATCACAGGCTTTGTCCTGAATCCCGAAATCCCCGATTCGGAGTTTGAAATCCCCGTCCCCTTCACTCACAAGGCGGAATGATTTCATTCTCCCCGCAAGGTGTATGTGGATTCATGAAGATGAAGACTCTTCAGGCAAAATGCGCTCCGCTCCCCCCGAATGAGGATGAGGATGATAAAAAGAAGAAGGAGGAACGGAAAGGGAAAAAGGGGGAAAAAGAAACGTACAGCAGTGCCGAAGCATTCTCCTCCGCAAACGCTGAAACTGCCGGATGCGCCGCAAGCGGAAAAGGCGGAAGGAGCGTGGGGAACGGGAAAGGAGGCGGCGGGAGCGGATGCCTTCCGGAGCTGAACGCGTCCTCCCTTCCCGTCGGAGTGGTCTGGCAGGAGCCGCAGCAGGACATGCCGCTTCACTCGCACCGTTTTCACGAACTGGTCTTCATCTTCAAGGGCCGCGCCAGACACCGTTATGAAAACAGGACCTATTTCATTTCCGAAGGAGACATTTTCCTGATTCCGCCGGGCGTGAAACACGCGTATCTGGAAACCTCCGACCTGGAACTGGTAAACATTCTCTATTTTCCCCAGGCGCTTGCCATGCCGATGCATGACCTGCTGCAGCTGCCGGGTTATCACGCCTTCTTTGAATTCGAGCCGGCAATGCGCGAGAAACATGGGTTTGAAGGCCGTCTCAGAGTACACGGATGGGAGCTGGAGAACCTGAGAAGTCTGGCAATGGAGTTCACGGCGGAACTGGACGGGAGAAAGCCGGGATGTTTGTTTGAATGCGTGGCACTGCTGATGCAGATGATTCTGAGAGTCTCGCGCCTGTATGACGGATACTCTTCCACAGGAGCACAGGAGGATCTGCTCCGCCTGGGAAGAGTTCTCAGTCTCATGCAGAAGTCCTGCTGCGGGAAGCCGCTGCGGATGAAGGAACTGGCCAGGAAGGCGGGCATGTCCCAATCCGGGTTTTACCGTTCGTTCCGGAAGACGCTCGGGGTGTCTCCGATGGAATATCTCCTTTCCCTGCGTCTTTCCGCGGCACGGGATCTCTTGGAGCACTCGGCAAAATCCATAGGGGAAATCGCGGAGGAAACAGGCTTCGAGGACAGCAATTATTTTTCGCGCGCATTCAGAAAATCTTCGGGCATGAGTCCGCGCGAGTTCAGGCGGACTTTCTCCGCCCGCTGAAAGGGGAAAACGCCGACAAAGCCCCCTCCCCCCCGGGAGGAAAAATGCGGCTGCGGCAGCCGCTCCGCACGGCGGAGCAGTACGGAAAACAGTAGGACAAAGGAGTCTATGAATATGGAACAGAATCACAGGGAAACGGATGCGGGGGGACAGGAGAGGGAATCTCTTCCCTCCGCGCGTTTGCTGACGGAAGAACCGCTTTCAGAGCGGATCCGGGAACACCGGATCCGGATTGCGGTCATCGGTCTGGGCTATGTGGGGCTGCCGCTGGCGGTGGAATTCGGGCGGAAATATGATACGGTCGGGTTCGATCTGAAGGAGGAGCGCCTTGCCCTGCTGCGGAAAGGGGAGGATACGACTCTCGAGGTGCCGCGTGAGGAACTCGAACGCGCCGTGCATCTCCGTTTTTCCGGGAGGGAGGAGGATCTCCGAGGATGCGACTTCTACATCGTCACAGTGCCGACTCCGGTGGACTGTTACAACCGCCCAGACCTCGGACCGCTTCTCCTTGCCAGCGAGACGGTGGGCAAAGTTCTGAAACGCGGTTCGGTCGTGGTGTATGAGAGCACGGTTTATCCCGGCTGTACGGAGGAGGAGTGCGTTCCCGTTCTGGAAAGGAACAGTTCCCTGCGCTTCAACCGGGATTTCTTCTGCGCCTACAGTCCGGAGCGGATCAACCCGGGAGACCGCAAACACCGTCTGACAAAGATTCTGAAAATCACTTCCGGCTCCACTCCGGAGACCGCCGATGCCGTCGATCTGCTCTACAACAGCATTCTCGAAGCCGGCACCTACCGGGCGAGCTGCATCAAGGTGGCGGAGGCGGCAAAGGTCATTGAAAACTCGCAGCGGGATCTGAATGTGGCGTTCGTGAACGAACTGGCGAAGATCTTCCATCTGATCGGAATCGATACGCATGAGGTGCTCGAGGCGGCGGGAACGAAATGGAATTTCCTGCACTTCACCCCGGGACTGGTCGGAGGACACTGCATCGGTGTGGATCCCTATTATCTCACACACAAGGCCCAGGCGCTCGGATATCTGCCGGAAGTCATCCTCGCAGGACGCAGAATGAATGACGGCATGGGAAGATATGTGGTCTATGAAGTCGTGCGCCTGATGATCAAAAAAGGAGTCCGGGTGCTGGGATCGAGAGTGCTTCAGCTGGGAATCACCTTCAAGGAAAACTGTCCGGACATCCGCAACTCGAAAGCCGCGGACGTCGTCCACGGCCTCCGGGAATTCGGCTGCGAAGTGGACGTCTGCGACCCGTGGGCCTCCCCGGAGGAACTCGAACGCGTCAACGGATTCTCCTGCTCGGGAGATCTTTCCGCATTGCGTTATGAGGACTACAGCGCCGTCATCCTCGCCGTCGCCCATGACTGTTTCAGGGAACTTGATTATTCCCGATTTCCGAAGGACCGCTGCGTTCTCTTTGACATCAAGGGCATCCTGCCGAAAAATTTTGTGGATGGCAGGCTCTGAAAAACATACCGGAAGTGAAAAATCCCGGAAGTGATTTTCCCCTCCTGCCCTCTCCTTCCCCTCTTTCTCCGCTCCCCTCCCCGTCGGCTGCGTCAAATCCCGGAACAGGGAAACAACAGCCTACTGATTCAGAGTCGGGGAGCGGAAAAGGCGACTGGGAAAAAGCGGAAAAACGGGAAAGCGGAGAAGCGGGAATTACAGTTCCGTTTCCTTCTGAAGGAGAGGGCGGAGAATGACTCCGGCTTCCTCCAGAATCGCCCGGGCCGTCGCGTCAATGGAATAGCGTTCCAGATAGACCACTTCCCGGATTCCGGCATTGATGATCATCTTGGCGCAGATCAGACAGGGACTGTATGTCGTATACAAAATGGAGTCCTTGATCGCAATTCCATGATAAGCGGCCTGGACGATGGCATTCTCCTCCCCGTGGGAACAGATGCATTCCCCGAGATGCGTTCCGGAGGGAGCGGAAGACCCGCAGCGCGGACAGCCTCCCTCGTCACAGTTCCGGATTCCGCGCGGCGTACCGTTGTACCCGGTGGAGATGATCCTCCTGTCCTTCACAATCACCGCGGCGACCTGACGCCGTGAACAGTTGCTCCGAAGAGCGACGACCTTGGCTATTTCCATAAAGTAGGCGTCCCAGTCCGGCCGTTTCCGTTTCTCCATGGCAAAGCTCTCTTTCTCTCTTCTGATTCAGTGTTCCAGTTTTTTTCCGGCGCGGTTCCGGCCCCAGCCGGTGCTTTCCGCGGGTCTTCAAAGGGCGTTTTTTTCTCTCGGAAGAAGCGCGTCAGGTGCATCACGGGATTCCGCCTCAGGCTCCTTCCTCACTCGACGAATTCGCGGTGGAGCACAATCTGAGCATCCTTGAAGGCGTCCCGTTCCACGACGAACTGAATATTCACCTGTCTCAAAGTCTGATCCAGCGCCAGCACGTTGATTTCTGCGTCGAAGAGGGCCTTTGCCGCCCGTGCGAGGAATCCGGGGATCCGCATGTTGGTTCCGATCACGGAGACGATGCCGACTTTCACCGTGCGCACTTCCGCATTCGGGAAATCCCTGCGGATGGACTCGATGCAGGAATCCAGCTGTTTGGCCTTTTCCGGGACGAAATGGGTAATGGTGTTGGCGTTGGTGGTCTTGGCGATGTAGTTGATATGGAAATCGGCGAGATGACGGGTGAGCCTGTAGTCGTAACCGTCCTCCCCGACCATTTCCGGATCGTAGACTTCAATGCCGATGAGGTCATTTCTTCCGCAGATCATTTCGACTCTCGGATGCGGGGAGACATAGTCCCGGCTGATCAGGGTGCCGGGATGGGAAGGATCGAAAGCGTTTTTGACACGGATCGGGATGTCTTTGTATTCCATTTCCTTGGCGGCCTTGGAATGGATGGCTTCCATGCCCATGTCGGAAAGCTGGTCGGCAATGTCGAAATTGGTGTTGCCGATCACCTGAACCTTGTCGACGCCCATGAGTTTGGGATCGCCGGTGGAGAGATGGAATTCCTTGTGGATGATGCCTTCGGCTGCCTCCGTGAGGACGGCGATTTTGCTGAAGGTGATTTCGCTGTACCCGCGGTCGAAACGCTTCATGATGCCGGAATCGAACTTCACATACCCGGTGACGATGGGCAGTTCCGTGCTGACGTCGACATCGCGGAAAGCTTCGAGAATGGCCTGATCAAGCGTCAGGCTCTTCATGGACTTCCATCCGGAAAGGTCGATGAAGCGCGCATTGACGCCGTGCGCGCGGAGGATCTGAGTGGAATTGTAGGCGCTGTGGACTTCACCGACTGCGGCAAGGAATTCACGCGTGGCAGGCAGATAGTCCTCGGGCCGGAAATGGCCGAAGGTGCGCAGGTTCATGATGTTTTCGAGGCAGGCGCCGATGCCGTCGATGCGCCGACTGATGAATGCGTCGGCTTCCGCGGCGTCGAGTCCGATATCGGAAAAGCCGTGGTTGATCTCGAACATTTTTTCACGGACGCGTTCGAGGGCGGTCGTCCATTCTCCGCTGTCGCGGGCGATGTAGCCGTAGACGCCGGGCGCGCCGGTTTTCTTGTCCTCCAGCAGCAGATTGGTGATGCCGCCGTACGCGGACACGACAAAAATCCTGTTGTAAAGTTCGGGACCACGGCGGGAGCCGATGATCACGTTGTTCATGACTTCTCCGAAGCGGGACATGGAAGTGCCGCCGATCTTTTCCACGGTGTGATTGCCCGACATTTCAGATATCCTCTATTCTGATCAGTTTGACATTGTCTTTGACTTCCGGGAACTTTTCGATTTCCGCCGTCGCCTCGCGCACATGGCTTTCCTTTGCCAGATGCGAAAGGATGATGATGGAAACCGCCCCTTCGGAGTTTTCTCCGTTCCCACGCTGCATCAGACTGGAAATGCTGATGCCGTAACTGCTGAGAAGCGTGGCGATTTTCCCGAGAACACCGGGTTTGTCCTCGACTTCAATCCGAATGTAATACCGGGTCATCACATCGCTCATCGGGACAAGGGCGCTGTACTGGGCGCCTTCGCGGAAAGAGGCGATCCTGCGGGGACAGCCGTGCGCCAGATTCGTGGCGACATCCACGATATCGGAAACCACCGCGCTGGCCGTGGCCTCCCTTCCCGCACCCCGTCCGTAGAAGAGCGTATCGCCCACATAGTCGCCCTGGACCATGACTCCGTTGAAGACGTCGCTGATCCCTCCGATGGGGCTGGCCGCCGGGACAAGGGCAGGATGTACCCGGATTTCCACCTGTCCGCCGCACTCCTCCTGCTTGATGATGGCAAGAAGTTTAATCTTGTATCCAAGTTCCTGCGCATAATGAATTTCAGACAGCGACACATGACGGATGCCTTCCACAAATACGGCTGAAGTGCCGAACCATTCCCCGTAGGCGAGAGAAGCGAGAATGGCGGCCTTGTGCGCGGTGTCGAATCCATCAATGTCAAGAGAAGGATTGGCCTCGGCGTAACCGAGACGCTGGGCGTCGGCAAGGACTTCCCGGAAACCGAGGTTTTCCCGTTCCATGCGCGTCAGGATGTAATTGCAAGTCCCGTTGAGGATGCCGTAGATTTTCCTGATCCGGTTCCCGACAAAGGATTCCCGGAGGCTCTTGATGATCGGGATCCCGCCGCCCACGCTGGCTTCATAATAGATTTCGCTGCCATGGGCTTCGGCGACCTGGAAGAGTTCCTTCCCGTAGTCTGCGAGAAGCGCCTTGTTTGCCGTGACAACGGGTTTGCCGCGCCTGAGGGCTTCCAGAATGAATTCTCTGGATTTCGTTGTTCCTCCAATGAGTTCCACCACGATGTCACAGGAATCCAGCAGTTCGGCAACGCTGGTGGTCAGGATGCCGGAAGGGACAGAAACTCCGCGGTCCGTCGTAATATCGAGATCCGCGATTTTATGGAGCACGGGCTTCATCCCGCAGCGTTTTGCGATGACTTCGGCATTCTTGAGCAGACAGGATGCCACTCCCGCGCCGACCGTGCCGAATCCGATAATACCCACTTTGAGTTCAATCACGAAGATCTTCTCCTTACGTCAAAAAAACGGCTTTCGTTCCGCATCTTTATCTTTACTGCGTCTGGACCGGAATTCGTTTAAAAGGAGATAATATACAGCCAGTCTCTGAAAATAAAAATGTTTTTCTCCGATCTTTGCGGAGCTTTTTTCAGGAAAAGGGCGGATGCGGGGTTTCCCTTTCGGGGAAGAAGGTGTATAGTACCGCTGTATTTCGTATTCCCGGCGGGAATGCCGGTACGGGACAACAGTCGTTTTCGTTCATTTTACTTTTTACGTTTGATATTATTTTTTGGAGAGCACCCCAGTGAACAAACAGCATTCCACCTACAAGGAAGCCGGAGTCGACATCGATCTGGCAACGGAACTTCTCGGGCGCGTGAAAGCAAAACTCGCTTCGGCGAAACGGCCTGAAATGCTCGCACCCATCGGCGGATTCGGCGGACTTTTCCAGCTGGATCTTTCCAGATTCAAGGAGCCGGTGCTTGTCTCCAGCATCGACGGAGTCGGAACCAAACTGATGGTGGCGGCCCTTATGCAGAAATATGACACTGTCGGGCACGACATCGTCAATCACTGCGTCAACGACATTGCCGTGCAGGGGGCGGAACCGATTTATTTCCTCGACTATATCGGGATCGGAAAACTGCGCAGCCCGCTCTATGAGGACGTCCTCTGCGGAATCGCGGATGCCTGCCGGGCGGTGAACTGCGCTGTCCTCGGGGGAGAAACGGCCGAAATGCCGGGCATGTACGGAAACGATTTCGACCTGGTGGGGGTCATCACCGGAATCGTCGATAAATCGAAATTGATCACGGGGGAACACATCCGCCCGGGGCACACGGCTATCGGACTCGCATCCAACGGTCTGCATACCAACGGGTTCAGCCTGGCAAGACGAGTCCTCTTCCACAGTCGTGACTATTCCGTAGACACGGAATTGAAGGAACTCAACGGCGAGACTATCGGCGAAGCCCTTCTCAAGCCGCACACCTGTTACTGGCCGGCGATCAAGGCGGTCATGGACGCGGGCGTGCCGCTGGACGGAATCGCACACATCACAGGCGGAGGACTGATCGACAATGTACCGAGAATTCTCCCCGGAGACGTAAATGCAGTCTTCCGCAAGAAGGAGATCCCGGAACCGCCTCCGATTTTCCGTCTGATCGTGGAAGAAGGGGGCATCAGCGATGAAGAAGCATACCGGGTGTTCAACATGGGGGTCGGCATGGTCTGGTTTGTGGCTCCGGAATTTGCGGAGAAGTGTCTGGAACTGGCCGGGAATCTCGGATTCAGGGCGTTTGTGTTCGGAGAGGTAACGGAAGGGGAGCGGAAATCTCTGATCGTCTGACAGGACTGGGGAAAAAACAGGGGCATGAGTTCAAGAGGAATCTCTCCCCGGGAGGAACTGAATGGGATTCGGTGACAGGCTGGCATTGTTGTTCCGTGGGAAAAGAACCGACACGCTCACGGATTCCGCTGCGTCCTTTTTTGAACGCTTCCCGGATCTGCCGAAGGCGCAGACACTTTCCCTGCTCTGCTTTGCACTCCGGAAATTCGGCGGATCATCGCCTGGACCGGAGGATCTTTACGCGCTCCGCCTGCTTCTTTCCAGGACTTTGCCCGATGCGGAGATCGACGGGATTCTTGAGAATGTTCTGGCCGCCGGGGATTCCCTGCCCGAAGCCCTGGCTGCGGCGGAAGAGCTGAAATCTTCCGGAAAGAGGGAGGCGCGGACCGCGCTCGCAGGGGAAATCCTCTCCTTTTACACGGCAACGGTTCCTCTTTCCCCCGCGCTGAAGAAAACCTTTTCCGACTTATGTTCCGCTATGGGTTTTTCCGGAAAATTCATTGAGGAAACACTCGCCTTCGATTCCGAGAGCAGAGACAAGCGGGAGAAGGTTCTCAATTCCGGAGCCGGCCTTGCAGTCGCGCTGGTGGTGATTTTGGTTTTCATTCTGGCGGCGACGTATTTGAAATCGGTGTTTTTCGGATTCATCCTGGCGTATCTCTGTCTTCCGCTGGAGAAATTCTTTGAGAACCGGGTGTTCCGCAACCGTTTTGTGATCCGGATCTCCGCGCTGATTGAGAAGATGATGTCTCCGGTTTACCGTCTCAGGGAGAAGCTTTCCAGGGGATATGGGGGAAAGAACCGTTCGCAGTCGGAAACCCGCCGGAAAATGAAGGAGTCGCTGGTGCTGAAATCTTCCGTGGCGACGGTGATTTCCATTTTCCTTTGCCTGATCCTTCTTCTGGGACTGATTTCCTTCATTCTGGTCCCGAAGGCGATGGATGTCAGCCGTAACATCAATGAATGGGCGAAAAACAATGAATTCCTCCGGAAGACGGAAGCCGTTGTGGAGCGTTTCATCAAGACCCGTTCCGGCGGAGGAGCTCTTCCTCCGGGGACCCTGTCGCGGGAAAACGCCTCCGGGACCGCCGGTGGCGGAATCCGCATGGGTGAAATGCCTGCAGGGACGGGGGATGTTTCCGGATCCGCCTCTGCCGCCGCTGCCGGATTCTCCACCTCTGCGGCAACGGACATTCAGACGGGGCCGGAAAGACAACCTCGCTTGGAAAGCAGTGCGGCGGAAACGCCTGAAACATTGCCGGAGACGGCGGAAAACACCATTCCGTCGCCCTCATCCTCTGCGGATGCAGCATTGCCCTCCGGGAATGGAATGGCGAAGCTTCAGGCGTTCCAAACAGGAGAAGGAGGGCCGATGGCGGCGAAGGAGGAGGAACCGGTACCAGAGAATGCTTCTCAAGCGGATCTTTCCGCGGCGGAACCGGATCCGGGAGAGGAACTTGCCTTCCGCCTTTTCACCCGGGAGAACTGGGCGGGGCTTTTTGAATGGCTCCGGCAGACGGGGCGGCGGTATTTTTCAGAAAATCTGCTGGATGCGGCATCCCTGATTTTTTCCAACGGGAAAGGGCTTCTCTCCGGCATTTTTTCGACTGCAGGCTCCATCGGATCGTTTCTCTTCGACGCCCTTCTGGGCATTTTCTTCTTTTTCTTCTTTCTTCAGAAGCTGGCCCTGTTCAGTGATGCGGGCCCCTCCGCCGGGAAGAGGGGAAGGAACAGCAAGGACAACAGTGTGGGGACCTGGGTGGTGAAGGGGATTTTCGATTCCGGCTGGATGCCGGATGCGAAACAGTCCTCCCGCGATGAAGCGGCGGAAATCATCGACCGGATCTCCCTGATGTTCAACCGCTGGCTCAAGGGATACTTTTCGATCATCATCATAGAAACGATTCTGTATTCCGTTTTCTTTGCATTGTTTGCGGTTCCCCATTTTCCGATTCTGGCATTGATTGCGGGATGGACGATTCTGCTGCCGTTCATCGGGCCGATTGTCAGTTTTGTCCTGACGGCGGCGGTCTGCATTGCGCTGCTCGAATCGACGCATCTGATGACGGCTCTGATCGGAATTTCACTGACCTATATCATCATCAACGGAATTCTGGAACAGCTTCTTTTCTATCCATCGCTCGTGGGGGAGGCCATCGGGCTGACGACGCTGGAAACGATCATCGTCGTCCTGATCGGCGCTCTCTGCGCGGGAATTACGGGGATGATCTTTGCCGTGCCTGCGGCGGCGGTCCTGAAATTTCTGGTCCCGAAAATCTACCGCATCTGGATTCCGAAAAAGGAGGAGCCGCGCAGATTGTAAGAGGCGGCGGCAGTCTCTGCCGGATCTTGCGCGTGTGTCTCCATTCTTTCTCTGGCCGTTCCTGCTCCGGCTCCGGGGCGCCGATGGTCCGCCTTCCGCCTTTCATCCTTCCGTCTTCCCGCTGGACTTGCTTGACTTTTTCAGGTTCCGGTGATATTTTTTACAGCCGGAATACAAGACGGCAGAACTGCTGTTCCTTCTTTCCGGCATTCCGCACAGAACACAATGAGATCAAGCAGAAAGGATGGCGTATGTTCAGAAACCTGTCCGCGGCATTGGGAATTGCCGCAGTGTTCCTCCTTTTTTTCACCGCGCCTGTTCTTGAGGCGCACAATCATCATGGAGGATCGAAAAGCTGCCGTCAGCAAACGTCGGAAACGGTCTTGCCCGCATCTTCCGCCACAGGCAGTACAGTCTGCAAATCAGGGAAAAGCGGAGATTCCTCCTGCAGTGTAAATTCTCATGCCTCCTGTGATTTTTCTGCGGCATGCTGCAAGGAGAAGAAATGCTCCTCCGTGCAGAACTGCCTTTGTGACGGGAAGGCGGAATGCCGGAAAGTCACTTCTTCCCAGACGAAGAAAAACGGGAATTGATCGGCGGTGTTTTTGCCTCCTCGGCGAAGTGCAGAAAGAAACGAGATCGCCCTTCCCCTCATATTTTTGTGTTTCCCGTGGGGGATAAACAGGAAATGCGCGTAAGAGAATAAATCTCTTTTACTTCTGTTCTCCGCGAGTCGGCGTTTGCCGCGGGAAGGCTGTGCTGTTTTTGCGGTCTTCTGCAGCTCCGGTGAACGCGGGTAAAATGCAGTCCGGATTTTTCCCCCGCATGTCTTTGGCTTTGCGTGAAGACCTCCCCTCCCCCGTAGAGAGAGAATGCTCCGACTGCCGGACAATCAGTCAAACAACCTCTTTTCAGGGGGCAGACGTTCTCCCTTGGAATTGGTCCGGATCAGATTTTCAGAGTCTTCCTTTTCTCTGAGAGGTTTTCCGAAAAGATCCTCCGCCGGCAGGGGGTCGCCCGTGGCAATGACAAGGAGATCAAATGTCTGAGCAGGAGTCTGATCCTTCTCCCAGGGGCGGCGGTATTCGAGTTTGAGTCCTGTTGTGCCCGGTCCGATGACTTTGAAAGTCAAAGTTCTCCTTCCTGCGGCTCCTGCCATGCCTGCGGAAGCGGGATTCGGCACAAAAGTGTCTTCGAGACAGCGGAGGACGTCAGATGAATAAGGCGGGGAAGCCGTCTGCCAGAGATAACCGATTCCCGCCGTCTCCGGCAGCCGGAGCATGAAAAAGTCCCCGACCTCAGGACGAATGGTTTCGCCGCTGTTTTTCTCGGTCAGTTCCAGGAGCGTCTCCGTGGAGGCAATACAGCCGCTGAGAAAGAGAGGGACCGCCAGGAAAAACATGATTCGGGAAAAACTGGAAACAAGGGCAAGAAGACTCGTCTTCATCGGTCAGAACCTTTCCGCCGCATGAAGCGGAGAGAGTCCGGCACGGGGCACTCCCCGCGGCAGCAGCAGGGGGACGGGAAGAAAGTCTTGTCTTCTCTCCCGATTGGACTGCCGGCGGCATTTTTTGTATTGTCATCATCAAACAGCAGGAAAGCGTCACAAGGAATGTGAGCCATTCTTCCCCTCCTTCCCCCCTTTTCTCTGCAAAATTCTCTTTCTCCGCTGAGAAGGAGAAAGACATGGCCAATGACAGAATTCAAGGCAGAAGGATTTCCATTCCTGAGGAAAGCTCGGGCGAATAAATTCTTTTCATTTCTCTGAAATTCTCCTCCATCAGGATCACAGGGATCTTTTTCGGGGCGGCATTTTTCATTTTCAGGAGGACGTGGAATCCGGAGTTTTCGCTGTTCTTCAGAAGCGCCTCATCCGGGACGGCAAAGATGTGGCCGGCGTAACCGCTGTAAAATGCCACCTTGACTTTCTCCCCGATCTGGAAGCGATGGCGTTTTCTCCGGTAAACGACAGTTTCATTTTCTCGGACATCAGGGGGAACATCCCCAGCAAGCACATCGCCCGCATGCAGGCCCTCCGCTTTTTTCAATCCGCGGAGAAGGATGTTTCCATACTGTATCTGGAAATCCGTCAGGACAACGGGGACTTTTTCAAGGCGGTTCACTTTCCGAAGGAGAAGGGGCTGCCCTTCAATTCTCTTCCTCTCCTGATTCGGATTGTCATCCTTCAAACGCCATACAAAACAGGATCCGTCTGAATTCTTCCGGATCGTATTTTCCGCCACCCACAAGGGAGCAAGAGACTGTTTACCCGGCATGAGCTGCACTGCACTGAGTTCATCAATCAGCGGGAGCTGTTTCCCATCCTTGCCGAGAGCCGGAGTCAGGAGACGCGGGTTGTCCGTGTAACACTCGATTTTCCCTCCGGCCAGATCCGGCCCCTCCAGCCATGCCGCCACAGGAGTTTCCGATGTCGCAGGATACACCACAACCTGAATCACTCCCGCCAGACGCTGGACCGCTTCATCCGGCAGATTCACCGTGATTTTCACCGGATCAATCATGCTGATCTGAAGGACCGGATTGCCAACATCCACAGAACTTCCTTCAGAACGAAATACTTGTGTAACAACCGCATTAAAAGGGGTCCGGAGAAAACAGGCATCCAGCACCTGTTCGGCGCGTTTCAGGTCGAGGAGGGCCTTTTCCTTGTCGTAAACCGCAGTGTCATACAGCATCTGGGTCTCCTGATACTGCCTCATGCTGACGACGTTGTTTCCGGAAAGAGCCTTGTCCCTCTGATAATTCTCCGCCCTGTCTTTAAGCACGGCTTCCGCACGTTTGAGCAGAACGCGTGAAATGGCCACATCGCTTTCCGGGATATCCGTGTCCTGCCGTGCCAGCAGGTCCCCCTGCACAGCGATGCTTCCATCCACATCCAGAACCTCGCTGTTGACATATAGCCCCAGCGGTGCCACGTAGAGAAGGCGGCCTTTCGCTTCAAAGGAAAGAATGGCATTCCTGGCATATTCCACTGTCCCGTCATATACAGCGGGACTTTCCTCCAGGGCTGTAAGACGCAAAGTCTCAGGTTCTTTTTGAGTATCGTCATCCCCGCATTCCGCCGGAAGCGGAAACAATACCGGAAACAGCAGGATGAAAGAACATACTGTTGCTGACAAATCTTTCTTTTTTAACATGATATACACCTCTTGCATCTACCGGCGCTGATTCTTCACAGGGGAGGAAAAAAAGGAGGAGGCAGGACACTCATTCCCCGCTCAACACGCTCCGCACGCTCCTCCAGCACCGATCCATTTTCATTCACAACAATTTCAGGTCCAATAACTTCATTTATAAAAAAAGTGAACAGCTGAAACGGTAACGGATTCAGCATCCTGTCCTCCGGCCAGCGGTCCCGGGGTTTGATTTCACGGAGTGAGTCCGGATCCGGCTCGGTACAGGAATCCGTCACTTCGGAGAGACTCTGGAAACCTTCAGAATTACAATCGGCTCTACAGGGACATCATCATGTCCGCAGCGGGAAGTTGTTTTTGCCGAAACGATTTTTTTCACCACCTCCATCCCGCTGGTCACACGTCCGAAGACAGCATACCCAAATCCGCGTGGACTGTTGTCCATATGGTTGAGAAAGAGATTGTCCGCGACGTTGATGAAGAACTGGCTGGTGGCGCTGTCAATGACTCCGGTTCTGGCCATTGCCACGGTTCCGGTGGTATTGGAGAGTCCGTTGCCGGCTTCGTTTCGGATCGGCGCTCCGGTGGCTTTTGCGTTCATGGAGGCATCCATTCCGCCGCACTGGATCATGAAGCCGGGAATGACGCGGTGGAAAATCGTCCCATTGTAAAAACCGGAATCCACGTATCCCAGAAAGTTTTCGACCGTAACGGGAGCTTCCTTCTCAAAGAGTTCCATTCGGATATTCCCCAGCGAAGTTTCCAGAAGAATTTCAGTTGCGGAAGCCATGTGCTGTATTGCTCCTTTCCCCATTTTCAGATTCTATTTTCTGTTCTGAACTGCCTTCGGGCTGCCATCCGGCTCGGCTTCCGGCTGCAACCTGTTAAAATCCTTTATGGATATTGACAATATCCGGCGCGATTTTCGTAACCATTTCCTGGGAAAGCTGCAGAGATTCGTCGGCATTTTCACAGTCAAGGGCCTTTTCAGCAAGCGCTTCGGCGTCATGCATTTTCATTCTCCGGATGATTCTGCGGACCGGTGCAATGGCAATCGGACTCATGCTCAGTTCCTGAACTCCGAGTCCCAGAAGGATCGGCGTCAGGCGCGGATCCCCGGCCATCTCGCCGCAGACACTGACCCAGATATTGTGCTTTCTGGCAGCGGAAACCGTCCTCCCGATCAGTTCGAGAATCGCCGGGTGCGTCGGACGGTACAAATACGCAACCTTCTCATTTCCACGGTCCACCGCCAGAGAATACTGCACCAGATCATTGGTCCCGATGCTGAAGAAATCCACACGCGACGCAAGATCCTCGGCGATGATCGCTGCCGAAGGAATCTCGATCATCAGTCCGATCTTCATGGATCCGTCAAACGACTGATGTTCGCTCATCAGTTCCTCTCTGACCCCCGCAAGCATCGAAAGGAGCCATTCCACCTCGTCCACGGAGGAGATCATGGGAAAGAGCATCCGCACAGTCCCGAAGACTCCCGCCCGGAGAATGGCACGCATCTGGGTCCGCAGAATC
Organism: uncultured Lentisphaeria bacterium; assembly: GCA_905211485.1. Lineage (GTDB taxonomy): Bacteria > Verrucomicrobiota > Lentisphaeria > Victivallales > UBA1829 > CAJMAW01. The sequence continues at coordinate 20,565 of CAJMAW010000023.1, forward strand.
GCCGGCTTGTCAAAACAGAGCCGGATGGCACGCAGTCCGAGAAACGGATTCGGTTCATGATAAGACCCGGAAAGCGACGATGAGAGTTTGTCCCCTCCGAGGTCGAGGGTCCGGATCACAACAGGCTGATCCTGCATCTCCTCCGCAATTCTGCGGTAGACCTGAAACTGCGCCTCCTCGTCCGGAAGCTCGGCGGTATTCATAAACAGATACTCTGTGCGGAAAAGTCCGATCCCTTCGGCTCCGTAACGCTTGATGTCGTCGAGATCCTCAAGCCCTTCCGTATTGGCGGCCAGCTGGATGCAGTAGCCGTCCATCGTCTCAGCACGAAGACGGCTTTCCTTCAGAAGTTCTGAATAAAGTTTGTCTTTCCTGCTGATTTTCAAACGGTAGAGTTCAAGAGTCTCCTTCTTCGGATTGATGATGACAATTCCAATGAAACCGTCTATGATGATAGAATCGCCATTCCGGAGCTTTTCATACACGCGCTGCATGCCGACCACCGCTGGAATTTTCATCGAACGGGCCAGAATCGCCGTATGAGAAGTCCGGCTTCCCGTTTCCACGGCAAAGGCAAGAACGTTTTTCCGGTCCAGAAGCGCGGTGTCGGAAGGCGTCAGATCCCGGGCGATGATGACAACCGGCCCGGGAAGATGATCCAGCACCGGACGTTCCAGCCCTTTCAGATTGTTGATGATGCGGCTGGCTACATCCTTGACGTCGTCCGCCCTCTCCTTCAGATACTGATCGGACATCGTGGATATGGCGGTGATATAGCGCTGAATGGTCATCGAAAACGCATGATCGGCAGGAAGATGTTTCTTCTGAATCAGATCGACCACTTCCTGCATCAGCATCTTATCATCGACAATCAGCAGATGCGCGTCAAAAATACTTGCTTCCCGCTCTTCCAGGGAATTCTGGATCCGCTTCTGCAGCTCTACAATTTCAGAGCGGGTCTTGTCCACAGACGCCTTGAAAAGCGAAATTTCCCCTTCGACTTCCTCATCCCTCAGAAGACGGTCGTTCTCCTGTTTGTCCTCCACCTGGTTTGAATCCACCAGCAGCACCTGCCCGATGGCAATCCCGGGGGAAGCGGGAACTCCGTGAAACAGAATCTCCTTCTTCCTTACCTCCTCTCCCGCAGAAGTTTCGGCATTATTGACAGGGGAATCCTTCCCCGTTGAAGCATTATTCCTCATCGAATCCCCGACTGACCAGCCCGCCAAGTGTTTTCACGGCACATTCGGCGTCACTGCCTTCCGCTGTGATTTTGAGTGAGGTGCCGCACGCGGCTGCCAGCATCAGCATGGACATCATGCTTTTCCCGTCCGCTACGGCGGAAGTGGACAGATTCTCCACCCGGATTTCACTGTCAAACCCGGAGGCCGCCTGGACGAAAAGAGAGGCGGGACGGGCATGAAGTCCCAGCTTGTTGCTGATTTCAAAAGTCGCCGACCATGTATGACTCATCCGCATCCACCGCCTTGATTTTCCGGAAGATCCATCCCGGAATCCATCATTCTGAGAATCTCTCCTCTCCTCCATTCCCCCGAGACTCCTGCGGAAAAACGCAGGGAGCGGGACTTCTCCGTTTCTCAGGAAAAGAGGAGGGGAAAAAACGTTTTCCATCGTCCCTTATATAAAATATATCCGGATGGCAAAGATTACAAATCAACTCCTGATCATATTCTCGTTTTCAAATAGATTTTTTGTTTGAAACGAAAAGAAATCCAGTTATTTCCCTGAAAGTCCCCTTCCCAATTTCCGGTAGAGGGTGGAACGGTGGATTCCAAGCAGGGCGGCGGCGCGGCTTTTATTGCCGTTTGTTTTATGCAGGGCCTTCTGCACTGCGGCGCGGGTCAGCCCGGCAAGGGAATGGACCTCCTCCTCCCCGGCGCCGGAAAAGAAGACGGCAGAGGATCCCGAGTCCTTCCCCGAAAGCTCCCTCTTCGCTTTTGCGGAAAAATCGCTTCCGAAACGACGGCCGGAAAGGAGGGGGGGAAGGAGGAATATCTCCCGGATCAGTGCGCGGTCCGTCCTCAGCGCCGCGCTCTCAAGAACTTGTTTCAGTTCCGCGACATTTCCCGGCCAGGGATGATTCAGAAGGCGGCTCAGCACACGGTCGGAAACCCCGTGAAGATTCCGTCCTGTTTTTCCTGAAAAATCCCGGAGCAGCGCCTCCGTCAGAACCGGAATGTCATCCCTTCTTTCCCGAAGCGGGGGCAGCTCCACCCGGTTGCGGAAAAACAGTTCCGCAAAACCGGAATCGAATCCTGCCGACGGATCTTCAGAGCTGCTGTCCTGCCCGATTCCTTTCCATGCGCCGAGACTCGTCATCAGAAGCAGACGGGGTTCTCTTTTCTTCCGCCGGGAAACGGAAAGGGTTTCTTCCGCCAGGGCCCTCAGTCTTCTCTGCACATCCGGACTCAGAAGACGGATATTTTCCAGGAAAAAGCTCCCTCCCGCCCCTTCTCCCGAAAGCGCCTCCCGGAAAAGACCGCCGCCACCATTCATCCCTTCGGCGCCGAAAAAGAACGCAGACTGCTCTTCGGGAGAAATTTGAGAACAATCCACTTCCCGGTACATCATTCCGGAAGCGTCCCGAAACGAATGAAGGCAAAGTGCATGGAAACAAAGAAAATGAAAACAGCGCGCCAGAGTTTTCCTTCCGGTCCCCGGCTCTCCCTGCAGAAACAGAGCAAGCGGGGGACGGGAAGAGAGCAGATGCAGACGCTCAAGCGTGGAACGCATGGAAGCAGATTCCATGCGGAACAATTCCGGATAAATATATAGGTTACTGGAATAGAAGATATTGCTATGGATTTTATGCGGCACCCCCACGTTCCTCCCATTTCTTCGCGCTTCTTCAAGCCTCTTCAAGCTTCTTCCCTGCTCCGGAGAACACGATTTCAGGCGAGAGATATTTTTTCCACGTGCCGGACATCGCGCCCGAAAAAACGACGTGCCTGACGGTGGAAATCGCTGGAGAAATCCGTCACATAAAAATGATCCCTCCCTCTGTTTTCCCCGGAAGCCGCGATGGAGTGCTCCTGCAAATAGATTCCGATGGATTGGGCCGCGGCTGCTGCGCTGTCGATAATATAAACGGAATCAGGGAGATACTCCCGAAGTGCTTCCTGAAGGAGCGGGTAATGCGTACACCCCAGAAGCAAGACGTCTGGCGGCGTTTTCCGGAGATTTCCGAGATACAGGTGAAACACCTCCCTCAGCAGGTCTCCGGAAGTGATTCCCTCTTCTGCAAAAGGCACAAACAACGGGCACGCAATGCTTTCCACCAGAAGAGAGGGATCTGCTGCATGGATGGCTCTCCGGTAGGCATCACTGTTCACAGTGGCGCGGGTTCCGAGCACAGTGATCCTCCGTCCTCCGGAGCGGACCACGGCGGCGACTCCGGATTCGATCACACCGAGCACCGGCATTGAGGGGATCCGCCGTTTCATATGTTCCAGCGCCACCGAGGAAACCGTGTTACAGGCGGCAACCACGGCTTTGACTCCCTTCCCGGCAAGGAAATCGAGATCCTGTTCGGCAAATTTCCGGATGGTTTCCACGGAACGGTCGCCGTAGGGGACGCGCGCGGTGTCGCCGAGATAGACGATATCCTCGGCTGGAAGGCTGCGCCGCATGGCAGACGCAACGGTCAGTCCGCCCAGTCCGGAATCAAAGACGCCGATGGGGCGGTTGTCACAAGTTCTGGTCGTCCGGGTCTCCAAGTTTTCTGTTCCTTTCCGTGAGAATGGCATGGATGGCGGCGAGGGCATTTCTCCGTCTGCGGTCCAGCGTGAGGGCGTTGTGCTCTTCCAGAAGCCCGCGTTCGACGGTTTCCACAAAAGTCTGGATTTCCAGCGGGGAAACCGGCTGGGGATTGGCCGCCCAGCGTCGCAGAAAAGTCTGTTCCGGAAGTTCTGGACAGCCGGACGGTGGAATGTTCAATGGGCGTCCGTGGCTCTCAAACTGATATCCTTTCAGCGCGACAATCAGATTCCGGTAATCCGTCTCCTCCCGGCGCAGACGGATGTATTTGTATTCCATCACGTCCGACATATCCGACTCATTGTGTTCCAGACGGCTGTAATGCTGTTTCCGGTCCGAGAAATTAAGCGATTTCCTCAGATTGGTATCCAGTTCATTGTTGTAAATCCTCCATTCGCGCATTTTCCCGTTTTCGTCCCTGTGCAGATCCCCGCCCAGCAGGAGAAGACAGACCAGATCGCTTTCCCGGTGCGGGCGGTCCGTAATGTTGGAATGACGGGACCCGCTCAGTTCCATGGAAATATGAAGACTGTGCGGCGGAATGTCCAGAAAACGCACCGCCTCGTTGATCAGCCGGGACATCGCCCAGGGGCAGTCAAAGAGCGGCCGGGAAAGATCCCCCACAATGTTGAAACGTCCGAGCGCATATTCAAAAAATCCTCTGTGGCGTTTTGTCCCAGGGCCGATGTTTCTGTGCGAATCCACATGCCCTCCCACACGCCAGGTCCGGCGCTGGAGATCAAAATCATCAAACCAGTAGAATCCGTCGTAGACCTTGTCCTCTCCGGGTTCCGCATTGACCGCGTGGGCGCCGAGAAAGCTGAACTCCAGTTCCGCTCCCAGAGGCGTCGGAGTGGAATACCAGTTGGAATCCACATAATCAATCAGTTCCAGCATGTCCTCGCGTTTGTACACCTCCTCCACCAAGCCGATGCAGAGCACGGCGTAGTCCCGGTAGAGACGGCCGGGAACGACCCGGTCCAGGGAGCTGCGTTTCATCAGATCCTCGATCTGCGTCTTGTGCCGGTTGTAGTACAGAAACGCCAGAAGCACGGCAAGACCGTGACGGAAATATTTCTTTGAAAGACGCACAGTATCCGGAAACTGATGACGGATAATATCTGCAAACTGATTGAATATAATATGCTTGCACGCAAGCTTCATGTAGTTGTCCGCATACGGAAGAAGCTCCGGATTGGAAAGAATGTTGACCAGAAGCGGAGGCTTCGCATCGCTCAGGGACTGGATCATGATGTAGTTGCAGATGTAATTCCCGTCAAAATGAGATTCGATGAGACTGTCCACTTCAGACCCCATCAGTTCCCGGAGGGCACGGCGGGTGATTTCCTGCCGGGAGGGCTCGATCCTTTCCAGAATGCTGTCGATTTTCCGTTCCAGGTAAAGGCTGTAGCGGTCTTCAAACATGATTTCCTTGCCGAAGGATTTCTGGAGGGCGGGAATGTTGCCGACATAGGTCATGCAGCGGCGCCGGGCACCGTCCGCATCACGCACGACCACCACTTTCCGGAAATAGAGATTGCCCTCGTCCTCAAATGCGTCGATCCTCGCAAGTTCATCGCGTGTAATCTGTTTCAGAAGTCTCCCGCTCGTGGACGCCCCGTGCTGTTTCACAATGAAGTAGAAGGCGCCGGGAGGAACAACCCGCATGTAATTGTTCAGTGTCGCAGGCACGCTTTCCACGGAACGGTTCAGAAGAAGTTTCACATGGTGTTCATTGACGAGCGTCCCGTATACAAAAAGGTCGATCTTGTCCCCGCGCACGGATTTGAAGGCGTCCCGGAGATGTTCCGCCTCGCTCGGGGTGTGTCCGTGTTTTGCGCCCGGCTTTTCCCTTCCTCCCCCTCCTCCTCCGCGGTGTTTCTCCTCCGGCCGGGATGCCGATGATTCCGCTGATGATGCGGTGCCGGATTCCGGAGAGAATGCCGCAGAGTCCCCGGAAGCAGATGCAGGGAAATCGGACAATTGGCCCGGGGAAGACGAAGACCCGGACTCCGCCGGGGAAATGGCGGTGACGGAAAGGGAAGCGGAAGCAGGGTTCTCCGGAATACCCGGCTGAGACTTTGTCAGGGAAGACGGATCAGGACCGCCGTTTCGTCGCAGTTCTTTCTCTTCGGACATATGGCGCAATCGCTCCAGATTTTTTCGGGAAACTGGCTTCTGTCCACAATCCGGAATCCCAGTCTTTCAAAAAAATGCGCGCGGTAAGTCAGGGCGAAGAGCCGTACCGGCTCTCCCTTTGCGCGGAGGAAATCGCATGCTGCGGTCACAATGGCCGATCCGATCCCGTGATTGTTGAACTCCTTTGCCACGGCAAGGGAACGCACTTCATAAAGCCCCCCTCCGTAATCCCGGATGGCGACACAGCCGACAAAGACTCCGTCCAGTTCCGCAATCCGGAAGTTCTTCAGCCTGGAGGCAATGTCCTCCTGACTTCTCGGCAGCAGAAGACGCTCCTTCGCATAGGTTCCCAGAAGCGACCAGATGTTTTCAATGTCGCCGGGATGAGCCGGTCTCATGGACAGTTCCGACAAGATTCTGCTGTCGTTCATTTCAAACGGAAGCTTCCTTGAAAAATTGAATATTCCTGAAACGCGCATAGCGGTTTTCACGGAGCTGTTCCGGAGTCATCCGGCACAGCTGGTCCAGATTTTCCCGGATCGCCTGCTTCAGGTTTTCGGCGGCGCTGTCATAATCCTTATGCGCTCCGCCGAGGGGTTCCGGGATGATTCCGTCGATCAGACCGAGTTTCAGCAAGTCCCTCCCGGTCAGATGCAGCGCCTCCGCGGCTTTTTCCGAGTAGGCGCGGTCCTTCCACAGAATGGCGGCGCAGCCTTCCGGGGTGATGACGGAATAATACGCGTTTTCCATCAGAAGAACTTTGTTCCCCACTCCGATTCCGAGGGCTCCGCCGCTGCCGCCTTCACCGATCACCAGACAGAGAACCGGAACATCCAGCGCAAACATCTCCCGGAGATTGACCGCTATCGCTTCCCCGATGTGCCGTTCTTCCGAAGCCACCCCCGGAAATGCCCCCGGGGTGTCAATAAACGTAATCACAGGCAGTCCGGCAAGATCCGCCAGTTTCATCAGACGCAGGGCCTTGCGGTATCCTTCCGGATGGGGACAGCCGAAATTCCGGAACACGCTTTCCCGGGTATTGCGTCCCTTCTGGGTGCCGATGAGCATGACGGGTTTCCCTTCAAAGCGGGCAAAACCGCCGACAATGGCGGCGTCGTCGGCATAGCGCCGGTCGCCGTGGAACTCCATGAAATCCGTAAAGATGCGGTCTATGTAGTCCAGAGTATACGGTCTCCCGGGATGACGGGCAAGCTGAACTCGTTGCCAGGGAGTCAGGTTCTCATAGACATTCTTCTTGGTGTCTTCGAGTTTGCGTTTCAGGGCCGCAAGTTCCTCATCCACATTCAAATTGCTGTCCGCGCTCAGGCGCTCCCATTCGGACAGCTTCGCCTCCAGCGCCGCAATCGGCTTTTCAAATTCCAGAACTGTCTCTGCCATGCTTTTCAGCCTCCAATACTCATTTCGACTTTCCCGGGCCGACAACCCTCACCGGCGTTCCCGACGGGACCACCGCAAAAAGTTCATTCATATCTTCATTGCTCACCCGGAAATATCCCGGTGAGAGCACTTCCGGACCGTTCCCGGTCAATCCGGCGTTCGCCCCCGGATCAGACCCGTGGATTCCCATCGGCGTTCCGGCTGCAGAACGTTTCCCGTTCCCCTCTCCCCCGTCAGTCCGTCTGAGTTCCATCCAGCCGCTGCCCAGGATGTTTCCCGCTGCACCGGGGGAATACAGTTTCCCTTCCGGACTGCGCCAGGATGGAAATTTCCGTTTCCCGCGGATGACGTAGCTGCCTTCTCCGCGCTCCGCGCGGTCGCCGACGGGAAGAGGCTAGATCTTGAACAGACGGCCGCAATCAAGCAGACGCAGCTCGCCCTGTCCGGGATCGATTTCAATACTCCAGTCTCCTTTATAGATTTTGAGTTTCTCTCCGATTCTCAGTGCTGTGTCGTCGGATTCCATCGCGTTCGTCTTCTGGATGGACTCCACGCTGCTATTCATGGCCAGCGCGATCCGGGAAA
>CAJMAW010000024.1 GCA_905211485.1 uncultured Lentisphaeria bacterium
CCCCCCGCCGTTGTTTTCCCCCTCCGCCGCCCGGGAAGAAAGCTGCTCTGTGGAAGGAGAGGGAGGTTCCAGCAGGTCCGAACGCAGGAGTTCCATGGGATGCGCCCCCGTCACGCAGGAGTTCAGGAACGGGAAGAGAAATCCCGTCATGACGGCAAGAAAGAAGATCCTCCCGGATCCGGTCATCCCGATGCCGAAGCGGGCAGACGGTTCCTTCCCGGGGGGAAAAACCGTTTTTCTTCCCTGTATTTCTTTCCTTCCTTTCATCATCCGCAGAAACTCCCGCATTGACTGTTCCCGGATCTGCCGTTTTCTGTTTTTTACCGCTGTTTTCCTGATCCTCCGGGAAAAACGTCCGGAAATTTACTTCCGCGGTTTGACAAATTCAAGCCGGGACGCTATTTTAATGGCTTGTCCGCATCTTGAACTGCGCTGAGGCCCCCGGTAACAGGAGCTTGACGCCTCCGCGCAAAAGAATCAACACTTCTAGAAAAGAAAGGAAGGACGGGATGAAAGAAGCTCAAGCAAAACACAAACTCTGCAGACGGCTCGGCTACTGCATCTGGAACATGCCGAAATGCCCAAGCGTGAAAAGACCCTATGCCGCAGGACTCCAGGGGAAAAACGCCAAGAGAAAGAAACTCTCCACCTACGGCGAAATGATGCAGGAAAAGCAGAAGCTCAAAGCTCATTACGCGCTCACGGAAAGCCAGCTCCGTTCGGCTTATCTCGCGGCAAAACGCGGAGAAGGCAGAACCAATGAAAAGCTGCTCCGCAGAATTGAACTGCGTCTGGATTCGGTCGTCTACCATTCCGGCATGGCGCCCACCATTTTTGCGGCAAAGCAGTTCGTCAACCACAGACATATTCTCGTCAACGGGAAAATCGTCGACCGCGGATCCTACCAGGTCAAACCCGGCCAGGTCATCACGATCAACGCGGAAAAATCCCCCACCATCGCTGAAATCGCCAAAGGGGTCAATGCCACGGTCCCGGCGTATTTTGAAACTAACAAGGATCAGCTCAAGGTGACCGTCGTGCGTGAACCGATGCTCGAAGAAATTCCGGTGCAGGTCGAAGTCATGCGCGTCGTCGAATACTACGCCCGCTGATTTTTCTCATTTTCCGGGGAATGCAGGCCTCTGCGCATTCTGTCTTTCATGCGGAATGCGCACGGGTTCTCCGCAAAACAGGAAAAATCCTGTTCCCTGTATGGATTTTCTCCGTCCCGTTTCCTTTTGGATGCGGGACTTTTTTTTATCTCTCTTACCTCTCTTACCCATTGCCCGTTCTCCGTTTGCCGGAACTCCTCCGCTGCCATGCTGCTGGCGGAGGAACGGGAACTCACAGAAAACGCCTCCCTCCAGCGTGAAAAAAGGCACAGGCTCCCCTTCCATCCCTCCCTTTTTCCTCCATCCCCCTTTTTTCCTCTATTCCCCTTTCTCTTCCACCCCTTTTTCCCTCCTTTCCCGCCTCTTCTCCTCCCCTCTCTCTCCTCCCGGGGAAGCAAACGGATGCGTTTCTTTCCGCATCGGATCCGAAGCCTCAGCCCCTGGAGAAATCCAATCCTGCCTTCCCTGCAGCAGCTGACGATTCCGCATGCTGATTCCGCAGAGCAATGTAACACGCCTATTTTTTATGTCATTTTATGACACTCCCCCTTTTTTTAGGGAAAAAGACCAATAAGACTTGCATATTGACATATAGTGACATATATTTTATTTCAATGACAGACATTTTTCCCCCTCCGTCACTCAGCATGGGACAGAGAGGCAGAGGCATATTTTCATACCAGTCTCTGCTTCTGCCTTCGGCGGGAAAGCAGAACGAACGCAGAAGAGGAAGTCTTTCTGTGAGCGCGGGGCAAGACGGACGGGAAGAGGGACAAGGATGAATATGAGCAACAGAGCATCCACAGACACAGGCATGACAGAGGCGGAAATGATATCTGAATCTGAAGAAAAAACAGTGGAACAAAAGAGAATCTTTCTCAGGAATGCCCCGAAGTCGCAGTATATAGCGAATCTGCTCCGGGAGGAAATTCTCAGCGGGAAACTCCGGAAAGGGGAACGGCTGGAATCGGTCCGGAGTCTGTCGGCGAAATTCGGGGTCGGGCGTCAGGTGATACTGTCGGCGTTCCAGCGCCTCTCCCGGGAAAAGCTTCTGGACGGGAAGGTCGGGAGCGGGACATTCGTCAGTCTGGATCCGGAGCGGAAATTCTCGGGAGCGCCCGCTCCGAAAAACCGGGAACACACTCAGCGTTTCGCCTATGTCATCATCGGGGATGACACGGACAATAAATTCTATGGAGCCCTTTTCAAAGGTTTCACCAAATATGCGGATCCCGCTTCGGAAACAGTGCTGCTTTACGAACATGCCTGCGATCAGGACATTTCCCGGATCGCAGAGGAATGTGACGCGCTGGCGGTCACAGGCTCCTGGAACAACAAAACACTGGAAGCACTTTTGCGCTGCGGGAAGAAGTATGTGACGGTGGGGAACCGTTTCTTCAGCGGGGGTTCCAACAATTTTCACTTTTCCGTTGAGAAATCCCTCCGGGACATTCTGGAAGCGGACAAGAGCCACAGCAAAAGCGTGGGTCTGATCCTGGGGGCCATATTCCTGCCCATCACCCGGACCCTGATCGACGAAGCGGAACGCTATTCCACTCGTTACAATCTCCTCTGGGATGAGAATTCGGTAGTCTGCGCCAATTCCGTCTACGGCGTTCCGGAAATCGAACGGGCGTGGGGAGAGAATCACGCCTGGCCGCAGAGACTCGTCACCACGCTTCACACGTATCTGGGACTCGCGCAGTTTTTCATGGAGAACGGCATTCCGGAAAGCCGCTGCCCGGAAATTACGGTCATGATGAGCGACAAATCGTTTCTCCCTCTCCCCTATCAGCAGAAATTCAATCCCGTTGCCTGCCATACCAACGATGCGGACTCGTCCCTATATATTCTTGATCTGCTCCGGCGTCTGCTCTCGGGGGAACTTCAGGAGGGATTCCTGGCGGAATACGATCCCGTCCTGGAAAAAGTTTCTCTCCGCGGGCGGGATCCGCCCCATCATCTTCCGAATATGTCACTCCAACCCTCACCACCCCATCATCCCCGGAGAACAACGGGAAGTCAAGAGAGGACGAAATATGAAAAGAAATGACTTTCTGAATGAAGCATCCAAGTCTGGAATGAGAAACAGACAAAGAATCCCGGCTGCTCCATCGGCATCGGCCTCAGCGCGGATCTGCCGTTTCACGCTGATGGAACTTCTGGTTGTCATCGCCATCATCAGCATTCTGGCGGCACTGCTTCTGCCGGCCCTGAAACAGGCAAAGGAAAGCGCTCAGGCAATCCAGTGTCTGAGCAACACAAAACAGATCGCCGTCGCCCTCTTCAACTACGCAAACGACAACAAGGAATACGGGCCCGACGGCATCGGCAACTATGGGAACATCGCCAACAATGAGTACAACGGCAGATACCTGAACCGTTATCTCTCCGTCTCAGGAGAAACCGACCGGATCACGAACTGCAAAGTGGTACGCTGTCCCTCCCCGAAAGTCAATTCCACGGGGGGCAACGTCTCCGCCTCCGATTCTGCGGGAAAAGTCAAAAGCAGCGGAAAAATCATCAGCAGCTACACCCTCATCTTCGGGCGCGGCGACCATCCCAGCTATCAGGACTACAGCGGATGCTATACCAACGGCGGATACATGGCCATCCCCCAGAAACTCTCCGACCTGGGAAAGCCCCATGTCAACAAAGCCACTGACGTCTACGGCTACTGCAATCCCCCCTCCATCCAGCCCATGCTCAACTGCTCCATGCAGATCCAGGCGGGTTACAGGCACATCCGGGTGGCTCCGCACGCCTATATGGACGGACATGCCAAGGCTCCGGCCGTTTCCACCGTCATCCGCATCCGGGAAATGCCCGGGAGAAACCACTACTTCCTGAATTTCGTCTATAATTCCTATATCACAGCCAACCTTGATTAACGTTAGAACTACTCATGATGAAAAAGCGCATAGATTTTTTTGTCCCTGCAGTCCGAAACGTTCCGATTCTCCTTCTTTGCCTTTTTCCCGCTCTTCTCTCCGCTCCCTCCGGAGCGGCAGGCATGGATCTGGACGACCCCTTCAGTGAAATTCTCGAAGACAGCCCCATTCCGGAAAATGAACTTCAGCATCTTGAACCCCATTTCGGCCCCGCCCCCAGAGACGCCGTCCTTCTGGAGGCGGAACAGCTTTCCTTTGATCCCGCCTCCTGGAAAATCATCGAACGCACTCTCGCCTTCAACCGCTTCAACGGGGCCGCATCCGAAGGAAAAATGCTCTCCGGCAGTCCGGAGGGGAAGGGAAAGGCGGAAGGAGTCTTTCAGGTCCCGGAGGGGAAGAAGCTCCATCTCTGGGTGCGCTATGTGGATGACAATCAGAAAAACAGCGCCTCCGCCACAGCGTTCACGGTCCGCGTTTTTTCCTCAGGACGTCAAGTTGCGGAAAAGGTCTTCGCCGCAAAACACATTCCACGCCTTCACGACCGTTACTTCCGCCTTGACTTTCAATGGGATTCCATGGAATTCGAGGCCCCGGCCGGAGAACTCCGCGTTTCCATTGAAAAAAATACCGGAGTCCCCCATGACGCACAGGGGGAAAGCTCCGGAACAAGTGAAAATCCCTTTGCCGGAAGCATCGACTGCCTCCTGCTGACAGGGGACAGAGCGTATCATCCCCATATATTCGATTTCCACCCGGTCTTCGTCCGCGGGACCGTTCTGAAGGAAGAGAAGACCCCTCTCCGGCTTCAGGCCGCGGGGATCGCACTTCCCGGGAAAGCGCTTCCGGGCAGGAAAAATCCGGAGCTTCTCAAACCCGGAGAAAGTTCCGAATGGTTTTATCTCTCGGAACATCTGAAAAACAATGCGAAGGAAAAACGTTTTGCCGCAGGAATCCCGGTGAATCCCTACGCACGCGGCGACGAATCGGAACATTTCTTCAAAATCGAATTCTCCACAACGGAAAATGAAAGCGGAATCTTTGCTGAAATTCTTCATGCCGAACCGGGATTGCAGTGTCCCTTCACACTGGATCCGGCATCCAGGCATCTGGAAACGGACAGGGACTGGTCGGAAACGTCTCTGAAGAATTCCCGTCTTCATCCGATGCCCGCGGGAAAACGCCCCGTCCTCTTCCCCTTCGGCGGCACACTCGCACTCTATGAGGAAATCTGGAGTTCACAAGCCATCGACAACGAACTTCAGGCTCAGGCGAATCTGGGACTGAACAATGCCAACTCCACCATCCTGAAATCCCCCAAAGGCCGCGATGCCGGATTCGGCAACACCTTCAGCGATGCGGAATTTCTCTTCCACCTGACCAAGGGCTGCATCTGCACACCCGATACGGAAACGATGGAAAAGACCATGGAAAAAAAGATCTCCGCTCTGCGGGAAGCGGGCATTCTGGAAAAATGCCGCTCCATCGGCGTGATGGATGAACCCGCCTTCGGGGTCTCGCACGTTCTGGATTGCGTGAAGGAAACGGGGAAATGCCGCGAAGGATTCCGGAATTACCTGAAAAGCATGAAGCTGCCCGCGGAAGAGCTGGGACTGAACTCTCTGGATGAAGCGGAGCCGACGCGTGATCCGGCCAACGGAGCCCTGTTCTACTGGAGCGTCCGCTACCGGAACCATCTGATGACGGAATTTCTCAGGACCTGCACGGAAATCGTCACAAAATTCGCCCCAGGCCTGAAAACGCGAGTGAATTTCGCCACGGAACTCGTCAGCAACGGCAACATGGTGCAGTTCGGCGCCGACTGGTTTGAAATTTTCAATTCCGGCGCCCTCACTTCCGGAGAAACCGAAGACTGGAGCAACCTTCTCCCGACCTATCAGGTGGCCGGGTACATCACGGATGTCATGAGAGGCGCCTGCCGGAAAAGCGCCGCTCCCTTTGAAATGCTCAATATCATCACGGGGCGTTCCTCCTGGGAGATTCAGGCGAAGGGGTTTTCCGAAATCGGAAGAGGCGCGCGGGGGATGGGATTCTTCCGCTACGGGCCGAGTTATTCAGGAGCATCGGATTCCGTCAGCCATGTGCCGGAAATCCATGAGGGTATCAAGAACATCACCTTCCCCACGGGGGAGGTGGAAGAGGATCTCATGAAGGGGACGGTCGCAAAAGGAGATGCGGCGCTGCTGCTTTCCGTCACCGGAGACATCCGCCAGATTCTGAACTTCGCAAACCCGTACGGACGCGAACGCATGTGGCTGCACCTGCTGCTGAGTCATATGGGAGTGCGCCTGGACGTGATCGAGGAGCAGGATCTGCGGGACGGACTGGAAGCCTATACGCATTTGTTTGTCACCGATGCCGACATCAGAAAGGAATTCCTGACGCCTCTCCTGAAATGGATCGAAAACGGAGGCACGCTCATCATGACCGCAGGAGCCTTGACAAACGACGAATACGGACGGAATCTCGGCTTCGATGAAAAGACCGGTCTCCGCCGTCGGGAAGCACAGATCGAGACGAAAAAAATCAAGGATCCCTCCAACCATTTCGGCACACTCTCCGGCGAGGATTTCTCCCTCTCGCTTCCGAACGGCCTCCAGCAGGTGGAAAGCGGCACAGTGTTTCTTTCCGATTCTCAGGATCGCGCCCTTGCCAGTGTTCACCCCTTCGGCAAAGGGAAAATCGTTTTCTGCGGCCTGATGCCCGGATTCGCCTACATCCGTACTCAGAGTGCCCGCAAAGACAGTTTCCACAGCGACAGAATCTATCCGCCTGACGGACGGAATCTCATGAAACGGATCCTCCGGGAAGCCGGACTGACTCCCTCCGTAAAAACCGATCATTTCCTGGTGGAAGCAATTCTGACGGAGTCTCCGCGTGCCGACATTGTCACACTCTCCAACTGGAGCGGGACACCACGGGAAATCACGCTGACTCTTCCGGACAGACAATACAGAAAAATCCGCTGTGTTCCCGGAAAACTCCTGGACAGCACCTCCGCGGAGGGTCTTCTCAGCATTCGTCTGGAAACCGGAGCCGGCGGATATGTGATTCTGGAAAAGTAGGTTTCAGGGAAAGGTCCGTTTTTTCAGGGAATCATTCCATCAACTGCAATGAGAGCACCCATACGGGCCGGAAAAGGTTCAGAAGGAATCCATGGTGAAATAAGGGAAATCATCCACAGGAAAAATTATCCGCGGGAAAGCACCCGATATCCATCCTCAGCGTCCCCGGGAGGGATCATCGGCAATCTTCCCCCAGTGTATATATCAACAACATCTTATTCAAGGAAAACGGCATCATGAAAATCAGAAGACTTCTTTTCCCGCTGCTGGCATTCGGGATGGGTTGCTTCCCGGCACTTGAGTCCGCGGAACTACGGACGGGAGCGGAAGAGACGGCATGGAAAAAACTGCCCGTCCTACTGGAACTCCCGACAGGAGGGAAAGGATCCTTTCAGCTCCCGGATCTTCCGGCAGACGGGGACGAACTGACCTTGACGGTCCGCTTCAGAGAACGCGGCTTCCTGAAAATTCTCTGTGGAAAAGGAAAAATCGAATGGAGTTACACCGGTCCGGAAACTTACCGGATTTCCGTGTGGGAGGATGCGGAACAGAGACCCGTCACCCAGCTGAACTGCAGAGTCCGCGGCGTCCTTCAGGACAGTTTCTCCATTGATGACAACCTCCTGAACTGGAGCAAATTCTACCAGTACAGCATCCCTGAATTCACAGAGCAGGACATGAACATGCGCATCTGCGCCAACGGCGGGCAGTATGATTTTCACATCAACGGTCTCTACGCCGCCACGCTGAAAGCAGCCCCGGTCTCCTTCCAGTTCCGGGATATGGAAATCCAGGAACTCTCCGGGGAGAAGAACCGGAATCCGGATCGCTTCACCACACTGGATCTCACTCCGAAATACAATTTCAATGTCGGCTTCAAAAAGGACAGCTTCCCGGAACGGAAGATCGCCGAAGTCAAGGGGATCCCCTTCTTCTTCGGCCGGAAATGGAAACAGGGCAACGCCCTGAACGTGGGGCAGAGCTGGAGCCGATTCGTCAATACGAGAAGTGAAGGCGGGGAGTTCGGCGGACGCTGGGGCGGAGTCTGGGATCACGCCGCCGCTTCACAGAACAACCCGACCCGCTTCCAGTTCCGCGTTCCGCAGAACGATTACACGGCCCTGCACGTGATCGCCGCATCCATCAAAAACACGCCGGCGGCCATCGACCGCTTCACCGTTCAATTCTACCGTCCCGGAGCGGGTTTCCCAAAAGATTTCCAAAGTCCTCCGGTTCCCTTCCTGAGTGCGAAGGCGAATGCCGAATCCATTCAGGTGGACGGAAAAACACTGAGCCTCGTCACCGTCCCGCTCGACACCGGAGCTCTGAAGGAGTTCAAGGACCTGCCCTATTTGGAATTTGAAATCACCAAGGATGTGCTGGACTACCAGTGCTATCCGGATCCGTTCTATTACAGCCGGCTCGGCGGCGGACTTCCCAGCGCCGTCAAGATTTTTGCCGCGACGCTGGAAAAAGCGCCGCTTTCGGTGGATTTTGAACCGGGTGAATTTGCAAACGTCTGGCTGGCTCCGGAGCCTGTCTTCTACCGCGCCGGACTGAGCAACCACACGGAAAAGCCCATGAAGCTGAAACTTGAGCTGGAAAGCGTTTCGTGGGACGGAAAAGAAAAAACGCATACGGAAAGGGAAGTCCTCCTGCCGCCGGGGAAAAGCCTCACGGAGAAACTGGATCTGAAGCTGAAGCGCTACGGACATCATTTTGTGACGCTGAAGATTTCGGGAGACGCCTCCTACCGTCAGGAACGCACTCTTTCCTATCTCCATGCGCGTGAAAACAGCAATCCTGATTTGGAAGACTATCCCGGATTCATGTTCGGGGTCTGGAACTGGGGCGGCGGCCACTACACGGTGGACGGCCCGGAATTCTACGATCTCATCGGCAAATCCGGCTTCAAGGCCACCGGGTTCCGCATTCCGGACCCCGTCACAGAAAAAGCCGCCTACGAAACCGCGAAGAAATGGCATATCCGCAGCTATTTCGCCGGAGATCTCTGGCCCACGGCGGACTATGCAAAAGAAATGGAAAAGAAAAAACAGAACGAAGAAAAAAACCGCAGAAACACTCTTGCAAAACTGGGACTCCCGCCCGACACGCCTAAGCTGGAAAACGATCTGGAACAGAAAAAATTCTTCGCGTTCGGAACGGAACCCGCCTTCGGAATCTACACGGGAGGCTCGCTGCCGGAATTCTACGGAGAAAAAGCTCTGGATCCTTACAGCGACAATGTGGAACCCGTCGCCGGAGAAAATCTGAACGCCTCCAAGGCTCAGGAATACGCCAGACTCCGCGACGGCCTCAGGAAAAACATCCCCCTCCTGAAAAAAGAACATCCCGACTACAAGGTGATGGCCCCCTGGGGCGACCCCAACTTCCTCATTCCCTTCCTCTCCGACCCGGTGCTGAAGGATCAGATCGACGGAGCTCTCTACGACACCGGAGTCTTCGACCGCATGCCTGAAATGCAGCTGCATCAGACGGTCATTCACCGTCTCTGGCAGTTCCGTCAGAACTGGTCGAAATACGTCAAGGACCGGGATCCACTTCTGGTTTCGATTGAAGGCCCCTGTTTCACGGGCGTCCTCAACTCCAAGGGTGCGCTCAGCGAACGGGAACTGGCGTCCTATGTTCCCCGTTCCATGCTGCTGCTCGGCGCATACGGCATGAACAGGCAGTTTTCCCTTCCCGGGGGCAGCGCTCCGGCCAGTTACTGGGGAGAACAGCATTACGGAAGCGGACCGATCGGAAGGTATGCGACACTCAATCCCCATGTGCTGTACAGCACCATTGCAACCATGATCCGGCATCTGGAACCGCTCCGCTTCGTCCGTCCGCTGCGGCTGAAGGAAAAGAGTCTCTACGCACTTCAGTTTGAAGACGTCCGCGATCCGCAGAAGAAGGTTCACTTCATCTGGACCATCCGCGGCACACGCCCGCTCCGGATCGGCGCGCCCTTCAGCGCATACGACCTTATGGACAATCCCGTTGACGGCAAGGACTCCACAATCACCATCTCCGACATGCCTGTGATCGTCTACGGACTCGGAGCCGATTCTGAAGCCCTTCTCTTCCCCGGCGAACCGGATCACAGCGATTCGCAAAACGGGGAATTCGTCACCCGGATCGCAAATCCCGGAGACGGAAAATGGGAACAGATCCAGGAAAACGACCGCGACTACACCGCAGCCGCCGTGGATTTCATCCGCCGTTTCCCCGCGGAAATGGAAACGTCCATTGTGGAAGTGCCTGAAAAATACGGCTCCAAAGCCCTCTCCGTCCTTCTGGGTCCGCAGGAGAAAAACAGAGGGACGATGCCTCATTACACGACTTTCGTCCCGAAACAGAAAATCATCATTCCCGGAACGGCCGAGACTTTGAACATCCATGTCAAAGGCACCGGGGACTGGGGACGAATCCTCTTTTCCCTCCGCGATGCCAAGGGGGAAAAATGGATCAGCTGCGGAGTCAGAAACGAATGGAACTGCGACGACACGAAAAGCTTGAGCTCACTCAATTTTGAAGGCTGGCGTCTCCTCAAGATTCCTCTCCCCGGAAACGCACCCTGGGATTCCTTCCGCCTTTACGGAACGGCTTCCTGGGCGGCCTACGGCGGAGATGAACGGGTCGATTACCCGCTCAGTATTGAAAAAATGATCGTCGAACGGCGGGAGCAGTTCATCCATGTCAATTCCCTGGAAAAGCTTGAGCCGCAGGCCGTCCTCATCGGGGACATGTTCGCAGAATATCCCTCTGCTGAGGCCATGGCTCCCCGCGCCGCCCAGGCTGCCAATCTCCGCATGCCGCCTCCTTCCAGGAGGTTCAAGGAACCCAATCCCGTCGTTCAGCTCGAAGCCAGGGCGGACAAGTCTCTGCCTAAGCCTGAAATCCTGAGTGTCGAGGAACCGGGAACGGGAAATGACGGCACTAATGGAATCTTCCATATCCGTCCCATCCCGGAAGCCGTGGAATATGATTTCTATGTCTCCCGGAACCCTGATGGAAGCGGGGCTCTTCTCCTCGGAAGAAATCTCAAAAACGCTCCCTTCCATATCCGGAACTTCAAGGCGGAAACCGATCTCTATGCCTTCCTGGTATATCGCAGCAAAGAGAAAAAACAGTCTCTGCCATCCCCGGTATTCAAGTTCAATATGAAGAAGAATTTCGGGAACAACTGAGTCCGACAGGCATTTCCTTTCCCCTGTCCACAGGGGAAACAACATCCTCCTTCCCTTTCCCCGCTCTTGAACGGTCTTGGCCGGGGTGAAGGGAAGGAGCTTTTTTTCTCTGACACATCCTTCATCTATTTTTCTCTCCCTCCCCCCTCTTTTTCTTTCCTTTTCCTTCTCTTCTTCTCTCCTCTTCTCTCCCCGGAAAGCAGAAAATTCCCCTTCTTATCTTCTGATTCCCCCTCCCCTTTTCCGTTTCCGATGCACGTTGATGAACGGAAAATCAGCGGAAAGGCTCCGGAATTCAAGGGAAAAAGTTTTCTCTTCCATCTCATTCCCAATACCCTGAGGCTTTTTTCAGACAACGGCGCAAAAAAGACCCCGGTAAAAAAGTTAGAAGAATATAAAATTTTAAAAAAATTAGATATTTCTAATTGACTTTTCCACTTCCCCCCTTATATTATCCGTAATTCCCCTTCAAAAACGACTCTGCCAAGGAGGAAGGGGAAAAAGCGCGTTCCTAACTTAGAATAAACTAACTTTTTAAAAATCTTATCCAATGGACAGATCCAATTCAGAGAATCCTTTCTGCAAGGTTCACAAAAAGGGGATGATGCGTTTTCTCATGGTGAAGACGGCAGGAGTCCGGAGCGGGATCAAATCGGGAGAACTGCTTCGTGTATCCTCCTGCTATCGCCTGAGACATTCCTGGAATGGAGCAGAGGAGAGAGGATGCCCGCGGGAAGACACAGAAATCTGCCTTTCCATGAAGGAAATTCTGGACGCTTTGAAACTGAGCTTCCACATTCTGAAACAGGATTCAGAAAGCGCGCTGGTACTTTTCTATGCGCCTGAGCTTCTGAAGGAGACTCTGAAAAATCAGGAAACTGCCCGGACACTGGAAAAACTCGGATATACCGATCCCGCCTCACTGGAAAAATCGCTTGAAACGCTGAGTGAACGCTGCAGGAACGGACTTTCCCATGAGGTGGGATTTTTCATCGGCTATCCTCCGAAGGACGTGATCGGCTTTCTTTCCGGGAAAACGCCGGAAGAAACCGCTGGCAGCAGAAAAAGAAAAGGCTCCTGGAGAATTTTCGGAGAAGCGGAGGAATCACTGCGCCTGATGGAGCTTTACCGGAAAGTGGAACGGAAAGCCGACATCATCCTGAAACGATACCAGGATCTGGAAACCTGTCTAAGTGAAATGGAAACCATTCAAATAAAAGGAGTTTTTCAACATGTCTGAAGTAAAAGTCATATACGGGAGCACCAGCTCCTGCACGGAAAATGCGGCACGGATGATTGCGGAGGCGTTCGGGACGATCGCAGTCAACATCACGGATGCGACGGAAGCGGATTTCAATGCAGAACTGCTGATCCTCGGCAGCTCAACCTGGGGAATGGGCGAACTGCAGGACGACTGGGCGGCAAGAATCTCCCTTCTGGACCGTGTCGACCTGAAAGGGAAAAGGGCGGCTGTCTTCGGACTGGGGGATCAGAACTCATTCGCGGACACCTTCGTCGACGCCATCCAGATCCTTGCAGACAAAGTTCAGGAACGCGGCGCAGTGCTGATCGGTAAAACCTCTTCGGCCGGATATACCCACAACGCCTCCGCCGCAGAAAAGGACGGCATGTTCATCGGACTCGCACTCGACGATACCAATGAAGCGGAAAAAACCCCTTCCCGCATCGCGGAATGGGTGGAAAACCTGAAAAAAGAAATCTCCTGAAAACAGAAAAGAAAAACACTGCGGAAAATGAAACTACAGACAGAAAGGAAACGGCAAACAGGGAAATGTTCCTTCCCTGTCTTCTCTACGGAAAACGGTTCGCGGGGATTCGGAATCTTCTGCATTCATCCCCGTCGGGGCCATCATTCTCATCGGCATTCTCATCGGCATTCTCATCATTTTTTTCTTCTTTTCTGTTCCGCTCTGCTGACGCTGGCAGGCTGTTCCGAAGCGCCGGATCCTGCTCTGTCCGTTGAAGTCACCGCCGGAGAAAAAAGAAAGGCTTCAGGAGAACAAGAAAGGGGGGCATCCGGCCTTCCTGAATGGATGAAATCCCGGGAAAAAGAAATTCTCAAACTCTTCTCCGGAGGAGAAAGTATCCGCATGGAAGGAATCCGCGGAGGAAAGGGATATGCGTCTGTCCTTGACTCAAAAGGGGAAAAAGCCGGATATCTGCTGTACAGCACCTCTCCGGAAACGACAGCGGAAGGATTCAACGGAGCACTTCCCATGGCTGTGGCTCTGAATAAGGAAGACAGGGTAATTACCGTATTCCCACTTGAGAATAAAGAAGATCCGCCTTATATGAGAAAAATCCTCGATGAAAGCATGTTGCTGGAAGAGTGGTGCGGATTCCATCGAGAAGAGGCGGAAGGGCTGGAAGTCGATACCGTCAGCGGAGCAACTTACTCCTCACGCGGGATTATCGAATCAGTCCGCCTCCTTCTGGGAAAGGATGTTCCGGAGAAGAGCCAGATGAATTGAAAAGAAAGAAACTTTTTCCCGCTCCTGAAAGAGCCGGATGACCGGGAACAACTGTTGATTCCATTCCCGGCCGTACTCCGGAGCTGAGGAAAAGGAGAAAAAGTGAAACAAGCCCGGATAAAAAAACAAACTGGAATCATAAAGACTAAAGGAAAAACAAACTCTGCCATATGAACAGGAAAGTTCTGCTGACTGTGATGTTGACGGCGGGCGCCGTCGCTTTTCTCTTCTGCCGTCTTCTGATGAATGAAAAGAGCAGTTCCATTGATGCGCCCGGAGAAATCGTCGCCGAAGGCAAAGCGGTCCTTGACCGCATGCTCGAATCAGGAAGGAAAAACCGATGGAAGGAATTCAAACAGGCATGGGAAAAAACTCCGGACAGGGATCAGATGGAGCTCTATGCGGACTGGATCGGAAATCTCAAAGGAGAATTTTCGGTAATCTACGGGGTCATCCCTGACAATGCGCCGGAACGTCTGCTGCTCTACGGCTTTTTTGAAAGCGGAGGCATCCCCGTCGAAGTCACCATGACGAAAAAAAACGGGAGCTGGAAAATCGTCTCCATTCAGGAAAGCTGAAGACCCGGAAAAGAAAAACAGGAAGGATTCTCGGAGCACAGGAGTTTTCCGGCTCAGTCCGAGTTCTCTGTCTCCCGCGAAAACAGGATCAAGGAATCATCGGGGACGGATCTCCTGCGAGTTCCGTCTGAAAAAAGCAGGGAACGCTTTTCCCGGAAAGAGGAGGTCCCCCCAGCTTCCTGTTTCTCCTCCTTCCATTCTTCTTTTTTTCAGGATGAATCCGTATGAGGGAGGAAGAGGGAAAGGGAAAAAAGGAAAAAGTCCGAGACAGCAAAACATGCAGCACAATCAGAAAAATATCATAAAATCAAGGAAAGGAAAACAGGAAACATGAGAATATCCATTCATCAGCCGGAAAAACGGGAATTCATTTTCTGCGAGGGGAGATCCCGGGCTTCAGGCGCCCGGAGAACATTCACTCTGATCGAACTCCTGGTCGTCATTGCGATCATCGCCATTCTTGCGGGGCTGCTGATGCCTGCGCTGGGGGAGGCGCGCAAAATCGCGCAGCTGACCTCCTGCAAATCGAATCTCCGGCAGATATCGACGGGATGGAGAATGTATATCAACGACTATGACAACGTTCCAAGCTATCAGCAGATGGGCGGCACGGGGAAACAAAATCCGGCTCTGGTACTCCGCGTGCCGTATGGAGAAGTCGACGGAGAGGGAGGGACGGAGGAAATCTACGGAATGTCTGCCGCACTCAGACATTATGTGCCGGGAGGAAAAGTCTGGAAATGCCCCGGCTTCCCCTCCTATGTCAAATCCACTTACTACGTGCAGATGAACTCGCTCACGAAAATCAACGGGCAGTACAGCACAACGCCTTCAAGCATTACAGACGCCAGTACGGGAAAACGCATCCGGATGAACATCCGCACGGTCTTTTCCAACAGGACTGTCGGAGGACAGGTGATTCTGGGAGAAAACAACAACTATGTCGGCGTCCAGCAAAGCGGCACTCCGGACTCCTCCATGCCGAAAACCTACAGCGCCGCCGGATATTCCAGCCGCTGGTATGCACATTCCATGGTCGGAGGCAGTCAGTACAAAGAGGCAAACGGCAATCTGAGAATGGTGGCGGACGGCACAATCATGCGCCAGGCGGACTGGAACCCGTATAAGAAAGGTCAGGAAACTGGCCCTCTCTGGTAGACAAAAGTGCGGGGCCGTCTGAACGCCGTCATGGAAAGAAAGGAAAAGGAATTCACCCTGAAAAAAGGAATTCATCCTGAACCACGCAAAGATCCGTCATGAAAAACGAGATGAATGAGCTGAAACTTCAATTCCTGTCTGAACTGAATCAATTTCACAGGAAAACGATCCGGAAACATCTGAAACAGGTGTTCCTGTCCTGGTCTCCGCTTCTTTTTGTCTCGGCATCAGGAGCGGCGGCGGTCTTTGCGGCGGGTACGGCAATCATATCTGCGGACGGGAATGAAGCCGGAAGTACGGCAGGAGGAAGTTTCTCCCTCTCCGAAGAATTGCTGCACGAAACATGGCTCTTCCCGCTCTGCTGTTTGATATTCATTCTTCTGCTGTGCCTGAAAAGTCTTCCCTCCCGCAAGGACTGCGCCGGAGCATTCGACAGAAGCTTCCGCTCCGAATCCCGGATTGTCAACGCGTTTGAAATCCTGGAAAGAAATGGGGAAACCCCTTTTGAACGGTATGCGCTCATTCAGGGACTGAACACCTTGCGACGTGTCCGGGAGAATAAAGAAAAAAATCCGGGAGAAGACCTCGCAGAAAAACTCACTCTTTCCGGAATGCGCTGGAAGGAGGCCTTCCTTCTTGCAGGAGGAATCCTTGCTTTCTGCCTCTGCCTTCCATTTTCGGAAAAGAAATCCGCGGAGGAAAGGAAGAATCCCAGTCTTGCATCGGGGAGAGACTCCCGCCCGGAAAAGACAGAAACTCTTTCAGACACGGAAAATCCCAGAAAGCGGAACTCCCTTTTCTTCCGGAGCCGTCTTCCCCTGCTGACGGAAAGGGAGGCAGATATGGGAAAAAAAGACGGCCTTCTTTCCCGGGAAGCGGGGAAAAACAGCCGGAGACAATCCATGGGAGGAACCCCTTCCGCGGAAACACCGCAGACGGAAAATTTCTCTGAAGACCATTCCAGTTCTTCATCCTCTCCCGATTCCGGAATCCCGTCCCTGAAAAGACGCCAGGACACCCCCGGCGTCCCTGCTGAAACAAATCCCGACATCATCCCGGAAAAGCTGACGGATCACCCGAAGAAAGACAAAACTCAAAAACGGCCCTTCCCGTCTTCCTCCGGAGAAAGCAGCGCCCTGGACGGCAGGGACGAAGCGAGACTCTCACAATCCGCTCACGACAGCGGGAACGGCAGTCTCAACCGTCCCCCCTCCGGACGGAAGCAGAAGCGCAGATCCGCGAAAGAATCCCGGGAAATTCCCCATGAAGGCGCAAGCATCATGCTGTCAGACAACGCCCCCCCGGCAAGCCGGGAACTCGGGAAAGAAGAACCGGGAAAAGACGGTACCCCCTCCCCCGAAGGCAGAGGCGGGGAAAGCGGAGACAAAAAATCGAGAGGAACAGCTTCAATGCTTCCCGTGACACCCCTCCCCGACACCGTGAACGGACAGCTTTCCCGCGGAGAAGACATCAGCTTCACGGAACGGACTCCTCCTTCTTCCAAGGATCCGCTTTTCCCTGAGGAAGATTCCACCCTCATTTCCGCTTCCGAGAAGAATTCAACGGGCTCCCTCACTTCCTCCCTGTTTCCGCAGATCCGGGCGGATGAACCCGCGGGAAGGAAACGCACTCTTCCCCTCCCCTTCCGGAAACTTCTGGGAAAAGCTCTCCCCCCTCCCCAGTTCCGGAACGGGAATGCGTTTCCTGGAGCAGAATATACAGAAGAATGAACTCGCAAACAGAACTGACAAACAGATATGGAAACAGAAACGAAAATGAATACGGAAATTAAAACGGATTCCGACACAGCTATGGAACTGAGTCTTTTCCAAGAACGCTTCCGGAAGATCGCACGGGAAATCAATCGAGTCTTTGTGGGGCATGAAGAGCTTGTTACAGACCTTCTGGTCTCCCTGACCGCGGGGGGGCACATTCTGCTGGAAGGAGTTCCCGGACTCGGGAAAACCCTTCTTGCAAGGACACTTGCGGAAACGCTGGATCTCCAGTTTTCGCGGATCCAGTTCACTCCGGATCTGATGCCGGCGGACATCACTGGAGCCATGCAGCTGCTGGAAAACGAAAAGGGGCTTCCGGAACTACTCTTCCGTCCGGGCCCCCTCATGGCCAATTTCGTACTGGCGGATGAAATCAACCGGACGACTCCGAAAACACAGTCGGCCCTTCTGGAAGCCATGCAGGAACATCAGATCACAGCCGGGGAAAAAACACTTTTCCTTCCAGAGCCCTTCACCGTCATTGCCACACAGAACCCGATCGAACAGGATGGGACCTATCCGCTGCCCGAAGCGGAACTCGACCGTTTTCTCATGAAACTCCTTCTGAAATACCCCGAAGAAGAGGAATACGGGAAAATTCTGGACCTGACAACCGGAACGGAAGAATACCGTGTTTCCGTCGTCTGCTCCGGAGACGAACTCCTCCAAATGCGCAGGACGCTCCGCAAAGTTCTGGCGGAAAAAAGCGTAAGCAGCTATGCGGTCCGTCTGGTCATGGCCACACAGCCGGACTCGCGCCACGCCACAAAGACAACGCATAAATACCTGCTGCGCGGGGCCGGCCCGCGGGCGGCACAGGGACTCGTGCTCGCGGCAAAGGCTCATGCGCTCCTGGACGGACGGACCGCCATCTCCGCAGGAGACATCCGCAAAGCCTGTCTGCCTGTCATGAGACACCGCATCTCGTTAAACTACTCGGCACGGGCGGAACGGATCACCCCGGATGAGATCCTCGGACACCTTCTCTCGGAGATCGGCGAATGATCCAGAGACAGGAACTCTTCCCTCCCGAACTGAACAAATTTCTGTTCAAACGAAGCATCCCTCCGGAAAAAATCCGGCGGAAACAACACATCCCCATGCACGGAAGACATCTTTCACAGACAATCGGAGACAGCCCGGAATTCCACGATTACCGCCCCTATGCACCCGGCGACGACCCCCGCCGCATCGACTGGAATCTTTTCCGCCGTACGCGCAAACTCCTCCTCCGGAAAAGCCTGCACTTCCCGGAAAGAAAACATCTGATCCTTCTGGACGACAGTCCCTCCATCCGTTTCCGTCCCTGCCGCGCCGTGACGGCCTGGCGTCTCGCGGCTCTCACAGGCGGAACGCTCCTGGCATGCGGAGATCCCGTTTCTCTGCGTGTCACAGGAACAGCGGGAGACCCCGTGGATTTCCGTCCCGGAGACCTTTCCGTCCCCGCTCTTCTGGACAGACTCTCTGAAACCTTCGGATCAACTCCGGACAAGGAAGCTCAGAAACGCGGCCAGCAGGATCTCTTCTCCTTCCGCTTCCCACCCCGGTTCCAGCATGTCTGGATCGTTTCCGACTTCTTTGATCCGGAAGGATTCCGGCATCTGGAAAAGGCTCTTGCCGCCGGAAGCGGATTCACTCCGCTGCGCATCTTTGAAAAGCAGGAACGGACCCCGGATTTCACAAAGGATTTCCAGCTCCGGGACTGTGAAAACGGAAAGGAAATTCCCGTCTCCGCCGATCCTGGGCGGATGCGCCGCTATCAGGAACGCCTGAGCCTCTTTGAACGCATTCTGGGAAACGCGGCATTCAAAATCGGAAGCAGACGATATGATTTCGATGCGGAAACGCCCCTTCCCGAACTGCTGAAGCGTTTCATGGAGGAGCTCTTTCCGGAAGGAGGAAAAGTCTTATGATGCTGTTTCAGGGAATCTCGCCGCTTGAGGCTTCTGCAGCCGCGGGAGCACTCTCCGGAGGACTGTTTCTGCTGCAGTTTCTTCGGAACCGTCACCCCCGGATGGAAGTCGCTTCGCTCATGCTCTGGACGGATCCGGAGGAAAAGTTCCGGCGCAGGGTTCTCTGGGAAAAACTGAGCAGAATCGCTGAAATTCTCCCGCTTCTCCTGGCCGTGTTTTTCCTCGCCGCCGCTTTGACGGAACCGATATGGCGTTATGAAAAGCTGGAGCCAGTGGTCCTGGCAGCGGACCGGGACGGACTCGAAGAGGCCGCAAAACTTGCCGCTTCGCTCGACACTCTCAGCTGCACTCTGATTTTTGCGGATGCGGCTCCCCTTTTCCTCCGCGAAGCGGGGAAACGCCCCCCGATTCCGCCGGAAGACATTTTTCCCTCCTCCCCCGATGCGGACAATGCCGTGTTCCCGGCAAAAACGGGGAAGAGGACGGAATTCCTCCGGGAAAAGGAAAACAAAAAGGAAAATCCAAAGAAAAAAACAAAAATGAATGAAGAGACTGGAGACAGGAAAGCGGCTCTCCTTCTGGCTTCTGAACTCGCGGGAGAAAAAGGCCGGATCCTGTATTTCGGCTCGGAACCCCCTCCATGGATGCCTGAAAACGCTCTTTTTCTCCGTGTCGAAGCCACCTCTTCCCCGGAAAAGGCGGAGAGAAAACCGGGGCGGACCAAAACGGATGCGGATCCGGGAAAAGGAAGCCCGGACCAAACGTTTTCCATCTTTGCGGAAGACGTCCCGGAAGAATTTTACGGAGTGCTGGAAGAGCTTCCCGGTATCGAACTGGCTCAGGAGAAAAAGGCGGCAGACCTCCTTTTCCGCCCACGGACCAGCCCCCTCCCCGCCTTTCAGAAAGAAGACAAAACAAATAAAGGGGAATACCCAGAAACGGAGATGGAGGAACTGCTTGAATCCCTGTCTATTCAGATAGAGGAATCGTACAGGATTCCCCGCCCCGATTCTCTTCAGAAAATGAAGGTTCCGGAAGCTTTCTTCCGTGCGGGTCCCTCAGGGAGTCTGCCGCTCGGGAATTTCTGCTTCCTCTCCGCCATCTTTGCGCTTTTGATTGATTTCTATCTCTGGAACAGAAGGATAACAGCATGAAATGACAACGGCATTCCCTTTCATCTTCAGCAATCCCTGGTATCTGGCAGCACTTCCGGCGGCTCCGCTGTATTATTGTTTTGTGCGGGGCGGCTGGACCGGAGTCTGCCAGAGTCTTCTGCTTGCGGCTCTGATTCTTTCGGCGGCAGACCCGGTCCTGCGCCTGACTGACGGAAAAGCGTCTGCGATACTCCTGATCGACCGTTCCGCATCCGCAAGCAACGAAAAGAACCCTGACTCTCTCATCCGGGAGGCAGTCGAAGCGGCAGGTCTGGAACGCTCGGACCTTCCGTTTAAAACGCTCTTTTTTGAAGGGAGTCCTTCATCCGCTCTGCGCCGGGCGGGCGCGGGGATTCTCCGGAAAGGGGGCGGAGAAATCCATCTGTTCAGCCGTCTGAAGGGGGAAACGGATGCGCTGCGTCTGGAAAGCGAACGGCTGGCTCGCAGAGAGATCCCCGTCCGGATTCATCTGCCGGATGAAGTGCCGCAGACGTCTTTCCCGGATGGAAGCTCCGCGCTTCTGGAAAAATTGGAATATCCTCTTTCAGGCGGAACGGGGGAAACACTTCCTCTGAAAATCAGCCTGATCTCTTCCGGGAAAAACGGCATTCATCTGGCACTCAGGTCCGAAGACGGCAGAACTCTTTCGGAACTCAGCACATCCGCGCGGACAGGAAGAAACGGATATACTCTTTTCCTCCCCTTGAAACACGCGCCGGGACTCCTGAGGACGGATCTGCTGATCAACGGGAAAAAGACAGCTTCCTGCACCGTGAAAATTCTTCCTCCGGCTCCGGCACTTCTGTATTCCTCCGCACCGGAAACGGACAAGGCAAGGATCGAAGCGCTTCTCGGGCCGTCAGCCAGGGTGGAGATCGCCGGGGAAACAGACGATCCATCTCTTTATTCCCTCCTGATTTTCTGTGAGGGGGCGGGGAAAGCTCTTTCCAGTCAGAGTCTGCTGAAGATTGCGGAAGCGGTTAGGAAAGGATCGGGAATGCTGGTTTTCGCGGGAAAAGAAACCCCGTTCGATCTGGAAAACACGCCGGAGGAATTCGAGGAGCTTCTTCCGGTCCGCTACGAGGGAAAAACGCAGGAGAAAAGCCCGACGGCGTCGCTTGTGATCATCATAGACAGTTCCGGGAGCATGTCCGGAACGCGGATCAACATCGCCCGTGAGGTGGCTCGTCTTGCGCTCGACAGTCTGCGGGACTGCGACATGGCGGGCATCGTGGAATTCCACGGTCGCCGCCGCTGGGCGGCTCCGCTTCAGAGCGCAGCAAATCACTATGAACTCCGCCGTGCGCTGAATCGTCTGAACGCAGGCGGGGGAACCGTCATCCTTCCGGCAATCCGTGAAGCCTTCCTGGCATTGAAGAACAGTCACACTCGCCTGAAGCATGTGCTTGTCATCACCGACGGAGGAGTCGAATACGGAGACTTTGAAACTCTTCTGAGACAGATGGCGGAAGAAAACATCACCACTTCCTGCGTCATGGTCGGCCCGGGAGAAAGCACCTTTCTTTCCCAGCTCGCACTCTGGGGCAACGGGCGTTTCTACAACGCCGCGGGACGCTTTGCCCTGCCGGAACTTCATTTCCGCCAGTCCGGGAAAAACGCCCTCCCCCCCTTCCGGGAAGGCGACTTCCTTCTGACACCGGGAAGCGGAGAAGGGAGCAGACTGTATTTCTCCGGACTCCCACCCGGACTCAAAGTCCACGGCATTCTTCCCGCGACTCTGAAGGAGGAGGCGCAATGCCTCCTCTCCGCAGGTGAAAACGATCCCTTCCTTGCCATCAAACGCAATTCGCTCGGATTCTGCGCAACCGTTCATTCCGGACTGGATCCCCTCTGGAACCGGGAACTCCTGAATGCAAAGGAATATCCTCCCTCCTTTTCCGCCGCGGCAAGAAGTCTTTACGATCCGGCAAAAGCGGAACGGGTCCTGGCGGTCAACAGATCCTCCGGAAAGATGCTGCGCATCCGGATGGAAAGTCTGGAAGATCTGGAATGTCTGACTCTGCGTTTCCGTCCGGAGGGCGGCCTTCAGGAAACAGTCCCTCCGGGAAACGGCTTTCGAGAAGAGGAATACACTCTCCTCCCCGACGGAAACGGAATCTTTTTATTTGAACGTCCCGCACCTCCTCCCGGAATCTACGAACTCGAAGTCGAAGGGAACCCCGTTCCCTTTCCGATCGCGGTCAATGCGGAATACGCGTTCTCATCCGGAGAGGAGGAGACGCTCCTGGCAGAGGAAAGCAGACGGATTTCCGAACTCATTCCCTCAAGGACTCTTCTCATGGAGGATCACCCTCTCCGTCTTCCCCTGGGAATCCTCTCCGGGCTTCTTCTGCTCCTCCAGCTCGCCATGAGGCGCTTCCAGGACGACAGGAAGGAAGCGCCGCTCCTTTCCTTCCACCGGACAATCCGCTCCGGTAGAAAATTCCTCCTCGTTTTTCTCTTTTTCTCTGCAGGATTCTTCCTCTTCCCGATCCCTCCCGGGCATGCCGGAGATTTCCAGTCTCTTCTCCGCCGCGGCCTCCTGCTTGAAGAAGACGGCCATTTGGAATCCGCCGAATCATTCTATGCCAGGGCAGGAAAAGCCGCAGATACGCCCGGCGACCGCCGATTCGCCGCCTCTCTCCGCTTTGAATGCGCAAGAAGAGCGGGGAAAACGCTTTCCGAACATTTTTCCCTTCCGGGCCTTCCGGGCGGCAATGCACAGAAGCCCCCTTCTCCGGAAGAAGCAGAATTTCTTGCAAACGAACTGGAAAGACAGGGGAGAAACGAAGAAGCCATGAATCTGCTGGAACAATACGGGGGGAATCATCTGCGGAGCACACTGCGTCTCTTCCGTCTTGCGGAAAAATGTTCTCAGACGGAACGTTTCTTCAAAATGGCAGACGCGTTTCAAGTGCAGGATAAAACAAATTCCGATTCTTTGACTCATTTTTCCTCTTCTCCGGATCCGCTCCTTCCTCTGAATCTTGCGGTCCGGGCGCTCCTGCTGAAGGGAGATCGGACCAAGGCGGAGGAACTTTATCTGCAACGGATCGAAAAAGGAAAAGACAATCCGGACAGTCTCATGGAAATCTCCCGGAACGCCGAAGCACAGGCTCTCTACAGCGCCGCGGAAAAGGCACTCCGGCGGATTCCGGAAATTTCGCCCGGAGATTCCTGGGCTGCTCAGTCTGAACTGATCCGCCTTTTCCGCAGACGCGGAGATACGAGGAAAGCCCTGGAACTCCTGAAGGAATCTGCGGAAAAACCCGGTCTCACGCCCGAAAATCTTCTGAATCTTGCCGATGCCTGCGAACAGGCCGGAGATCCGGACACGGCGCTCCGGATCTATCTGCGCTCCGGGAGCGTGGAAGCCTTCATCCGGGCAGCCATGCTCGAAGAATCCCGCGGAGAAAATCTCCGCGCCGCCGGACTCTGGAAACAGGTCCTGACAGCAAGCGGAAACGAAATGCAGGCCAGACAGGCCATGGAACGAATCATCTCCCTCTGCCGGAAAGAACGGAAACTCCCGGAACTGATCCGGGAAACGGCCGTCACGGCAGCGGGGGAAAAGCTCCAGGAAAAAGACCACCGTGCCTTCCTCTTCCATCTGCGCGCACTCGCCGCGGGAGGTGAAAAAGAGACCCTCTCCGCCCTCCTCCGCAAACAAATGAAAAATTCAGAAAATCCTCTGGAATGGAAACGCCTGGAACTCAACTTCCTGCTGGAATTCAAGGATTACGGGGCCGCGAAAAAACTCCTTGAAGAACTTATCCTTCTCCATCCGGAGGAGAAAGAAAGCTCTTTGCGCACACTCGTCATCCTTGCTCTGGAAACAGGGGACAGGGTTCTGGCGGAACACGTACTGAAGGAAATTCTTAACAGCGCCGAAAATGAAGCGGCTTCCGAAAAAAAGAAAAAGATAAAAGAAAAGGAAACAAGAGAGAAGCTGGCATCCGCATATGAATTCGCAGGAAACGTCCATGCCCATTTCAAAGATCATGAGGCGGCATGCAGAGATTACGAGAAATCTCTCTCCCTTTCACCGGAACGCTATGAACTGTATCTTCTGAAGGCGAAATCAGAACAGGCCCTCGGACGGGGAAAGGAAAGCATCGCCTTCTTCCTGCAGGGGCTGAAACAGGCTCAGGATCCGGAACTCGCCGGAATCATGGCCGACGGACTCCTGAACATGAATGCCCCCGGAAACGTTCTTCTGGAAGCCTTCACGGAACTGGAAAAACGAATTGACGAAGATCCCGGCAATCTCTTTTTCCATCGTCTTGCAGAAGACTTCGCAGAAGAACTCAAGCTGTGGAAGGACCTGAAACGTCTCCGGCTCTCCCAGCTCCCCGGAGCCCCGATGAGGAGAGGCCTGATCCTGAGAACGCTCTTTGAAGAGGCGCTTCTGGAAGGAAAGGAGGAGGAAGCGCTCCATTTCGCTCATCTGCTGACGGATCTGGACGAAATCCTTTCACCGGAACTTTATCTGTCTCTCGGAGAAGTCCTGATCCGGAACGGCTCTTTCATCCACGCGGAGGAATGTCTGCGGAATGCGGCGGATCTCTCCGGAGACAGGACCTTGATCCTGACCCTTGCCGACGCATACGAATCCGCAGGACGCTTCCGCGATGCCGAACGAATCTGTTCCGAAGCGCTTCTCCTGGAAAAGGACAATCCCGAACTTCTCGCCCGCTCTGCATCCGCAGCCGAGCTCCGGAGGAATTTTCTCAAAGCGGCGGAGCAAAATCTGAAGGCGTTGAAAATCAGAATCTCACGTCTTGTTTCTCCTCCTTCCCCCCCCGGCGCCGGACTCGCCGGAAAAGCAATGGAAAAGACAATGAAAAAAACAACTGGAAAGACAGCGGGGAAAAGCACACCGGAGCAGGAGACAAGCGGTATTCAAAAACCGCAAACCAGACGCGGAAGCAGTCAATCCCGTGCAATCAGCAGTCTCGAAGCTCTTCAGCGGGCCTTCTGCAATCAGGCGCTCCTTTTCCCGGAACGATTCCTGCCTGAAATCCAATCCCTTGAACAAAAAGCGGAACACTCCTCCCTCCAGAAGGAACAATGGACCGCAATCCGGAAAAGAATCGAATTCCTGCTGCATCCGGAACCGCCACCGAAACCGAAGCCTCTTCCGGACTCAGAAACTCGGGGGAAAAGGAATCTTCCCGCAGGAGAGAAAAGAAAAACTGCGGGGAAAACAGCTCCAGATCCCCGGGCCGTCGCCAGCGAGTTCACCACCCGTCCGGCGGCAGAGAGAGTTGAATACCTGAGCGGAATCTTTTCTGAAATCAAAGCGGAACGCCTGCCCGATTTCTGGATGCGCCTGATCGGATTTCTGAAACAGGATCCCGGAAAAGAAGCGGAACAGTTTCTGCGCGGACAAGGGGAAATGCTTTTCCCGGAAAAAACGCCTGTTGCCGTTCTTCATCGCACAGCGGCGCTCTGGATGGAAAACGATGCGGCGGCGGATTTGAAACTTTTCTTTGCCGGGAAATGGATGCTGCGGCATCCGGAGTCGTCTTTTTTCCCTGTTCTGATTGCACATCTGAAACACCGGAACGGGAATCCCGGAAGCGCACGGCTCCTGGCGGCGGATTTCTTCTGTTCCCTGGCTGAGAATCAGGAAGGGAACATGGACCTGATGAAATTCAATCTGATGGAAATCGACCGTCTGCGCGGCTTGAACAGGATCTATGCCGCATCTGGGAGCGAAGAGTCCGGCGAAGCAGGCAGACGAGCCAGAAGGGAACTGATCAAATCCCTGGAAAACGACAATCTCATTCTGGGAAGCTCCCCCCGGAGACTGCTTCTTCTGGCGATTCTTCAGGAAGGCGCCGGAGAATATGACAAGGCGCTGGACTCTCTTGTCCGGATGTGGGAAATGAAGCCAAGTGCATTCCCGATGTACCGTCTGATGCATGACGTGGCAAGAAAGAGCGGGCGTTGGGAAACGTATCTGGAAACGCTTCTGAATCACAAAGCGCCGGAAGATCCCTCCGGACGCATCCTCCATGCAATGCGACTTGTCCCTCTGCTGCGGGAATCAGGGCGTTTCCGCGAGGCCCGGAAATATCTCGGATACCTCTCCCCTGTCTGGAAAGAACGGGAAAGCTTTCTCGCCGCAATGGCGCAGGGGAACGGCTCGTCTTCTCCCATGCTCCTGCGTGATTCATTGTTCCGTTTCCTGCTGCGGCAGCGTCAGCAGGCAGCAGGCTCCTTCGGCATACAAAATTTCCAGCAGTCCACACTCGGAGGAATCCTGGGATATGAGGAGGAAGAAGAAAAAACCTTCCGTTTCTCCCGGGAACTCCTGGTCGGCATTCTCTGCCGGATCCCGGGAGCGGAGGAGGATGCGGAATATCTTCTCCGCGGAGTCTCGCCCGGGGAATACCGTTATTCCGTTCTCTTCAGAGCATTCAGCAGAGCTGCCGTGAAAAGCAGAAAGAAAGTGCCGGACGGCATGAGCATGGCTCTCCTTTCCGCATGGATCAGAGATCCGGAACTGCCTCTCGAAAACGGATTCGCCTTCCTCCAAGCACTGCCCCCACGGATGCGGGGGGAAGGAGCGGAAATGCTTCTTCAGAATCTTTTTTCCAGAGAAAAAGGGGGCATCCGGCGCTTTGAGGTTCCGTTCCTGGAAAAACTCTTTGAATCTCTGGCACCCGAAGCGCGGAAAAAGGCGGCGGAAAAGTTTCTCGAATGCCGGGATCGGGATGATGAAAGCTCAGATCTCCCGGATAATCGGGAGGAAGACTTTGAACTGGCACGTCTGATACTCCTCAGACGGTATGATCCGGAAGGCTGTCAGACGGCGCTGAAACGTCTATCCCCCTCGGAAAAGGAGATTTCGCTCCACCTCCTTTATGGGAAGGGCCTCAGTACGGAAGAACGCTTCCGGCGCTGTTTCCGTTCCGTCCCCTTCCGGAAGCCGGACTGGAAACGGATCTTCCAACTCCTCCCGAAAGATCAATATGAATCCTTCACCCGGGCACTCGAATCGGAAATGGAAAAGGCCCTCGGTTCAGGATACCTTCCGGAGGACGAACTCGTCCGCCAGTATGCTCTCCTGAGCGTTTCCGTTCCCTCCGGATGCGGCGGAGAAAGAACCCGTTTCCTGGATCTGGCAAAACGTCATCACAAAAAAACGGGCGAGGCCACGCTCTGGATCATCGACGCTCTCCCGGAAACAGATCCGGAACGTGCCCGTCTTCTTCAGCTTCTGCACTCGGAAAAGCGTCTCCCCCCGGCAAGAAAGATTCATTCCGGAGCGGAGAACCGCCTCCGGTGAGTCCATATAATCAAACCTTCTCTACAAAATCACAACAAAAAAAAGAAAGGATGGATCCGTCTCATGATGAAAAAGAAACTCAAAGCCGCTCTTTGCTCCGGAACTCTGCTTCTGGCCTCGGCATTCACGTTGTCTGCGGAGGAGGAGGATGCGATCAAGAATTCCCAGGCCCCGTCATCCAGCGAAGCAGGAAACTCCGAAGCAGTCAGTTCAGCCGAGCGCGCCGCTTCTCCCGCTGCCGCGGCTCCCTCCGAGGCCCTGAAATTGATGAAAGAGGGCAGATTCCAGGAAGCGCTCCCTCTCTTTGAAAAGGAAATCCGCGAATCCCCCGGCAATATTCAACTGAAACAACGCTATTCCGAACTCAAAAAAAATCTCCGCAGAGAAGAACTTTTCCGGGAGGAAAGCAATCCGGAACTGCTTGCGAAACTCGGTCGTCAGCTGAAGAGTTTCTACTATTCGCTCG
>CAJMAW010000025.1 GCA_905211485.1 uncultured Lentisphaeria bacterium
CCTGCGGATCCGTCCGAGCGGATAGGTTCCGCTGGAGATGATGCCTGATTTCATCAGCATGTCCGCCACGGGTCCACAGAAGCGCAGGGAATCTTCCACATAAGGTTTGTCCCGGGAGCCGCCGTAGCGGTTGATGACGTCGGGGCAGATCAGGACGCAGTCGCCGGGGGAGATTTCGATTTCCGTGTCCGGTGCGAGCCAGAGTTTTCCAGCCCCGTCGTACATGTGGGAGAGGGAGAAGAATTCAAAGTAGCGTTTTCTGCAGAAGTCGAAACTGTCGACCCCCGTTTTTCCGGAGCCGCCGCCGATGATCCAGAGTCCGTAGTTCCGGTGGATGGTCTGCATGCCGCCGGAAGGAATGCGGTGAACGGCGGTTGAAGCGTCTGCCTCCGCCCCGTCCGCCTTCTCTCCTGGGGTGGCAAATTCCGGACGGGAACAGGAAATCGGGCAGCACGGTGCCGCGGAATCCCTTTTTTTGACATCATACATGCGGTTTTTATCCATGTCATTTTCATTAAACTGATTAAAATTAATATGGCAAAGGTGAAAATCAAGCCGTTTTTTGTCAGACGAACCCAAAATAAGGATGGAAAAATGAAAATCGGTATCATTGCGGAACTTTTGCGGAAACCCCTGCTGGAATGCATCGACTATGCGGCGGAACTCGGCGCGGACGGCGTGCAGCTCCTCGGCGGACATGGCGGACAGGGATACAATTTCACGGATCTCAAGGACGATGAACTCAAAGCCATTCGCGAACGCTGCGACAAAAATCAAATCGTCATCAGCGCGGTCTGCGGAGACATCTGCGGGAAATCGTTCCAGGTGGCGCACGAGTGCGGAAAACGCATCGAGGTCTGCAAGAAGGTCATCGACGGGACCGTGAAACTGGGAGTCGGGATTGTGACGACCCATATCGGCTGCATTCCGGAAAGCATTCAGGATCCTGTGTATCCGTGCATGGTCACATCTGTCCGGGAAGTGGCGGAATACGCCCGTTCCAAAGGCTGCCGCTTCGCCATTGAAACCGGTCCGGAACTGGCCGATGTCCTGAAGAATTTCATTGAGACTGTGGATTCCGAAGGTCTGGGTGTGAATCTGGATCCCGCGAATCTCCGCGGCGTTTCCGCCGAGGATCCCGTGTATGCGGTGAAGACTCTGGCGCCGTACATTGTCCACACCCATGCGAAGGATGCGATCAACGTCCATACGGGCAGCGCGGCGAAATTTTACGGACTGCGCAATCCGGACGGTTCGGTCCGCCAGATTGCGGCCCGCGCCGCCGGATTCAAGGAAGTCCCCCTCGGACAGGGCCAGGTCCCCTGGGATGAATACCTTTCCGCCCTGCGCGAAATCGGTTACGACGGTTTTCTCACAATCGAACGCGAATGCGGCGAAGATCCCGTCGGCGACATCCGCATGGCGGTCGATTTCCTGAAAAGCAAAGTGAAATAACCCCGGGGACTTTCCAGACCATGAAAAAGAAATTGAAAGCCGCCATTCTCGGTTTCGGCGGCATGGGGCACTGCCATGCCAGCCAGTATGCGGAGCAGAAGGACTGCGAACTTGTGGCGGTCTGCGACATCAACCCCGCGCAGCTGGAAAAAACCGATATTACAATCAACCTCGGCAACAGCGGGAAGACCAATATCTGCTCCCTTCGCAAGTATCTCTGCTATGAGGAGCTGATCCGGAACGAGCCGGATCTGGATTATATCGACATCTGTCTCCCGAGCGATCTCCATGCGGAATATGCCATCCGCGCGATGAACGACGGATTCAACGTCCTCTGCGAAAAACCCATGGCATTGAATCTGAAGGATGCCGACGCCATGATCGCCGCTTCCGAAAAGACCGGGAAACTTCTCATGATTGCCCAGTGCCTGCGCTTTTCCGCGGAGTTCAACGCGGTCAGGGAGGCGTATGAAAGCGGGAAATACGGGAAGCTTCTGCGCCTGGACATGCGCCGGGTCGGCGGACTCCCCGGCGGATGGTTCCGGGACGTTAAACGTTCCGGAGGCGCCCTGCTCGACCTCCATCTGCACGATGCGGACTTCATCAATTCCGTTTTCGGAATGCCCAGCGCCGTCATGAGTTACGGCACGGATGTCTATTCCGGTGGGATTGATGATTCCATCACCATCTATTTCTACGATGCTCAGGACATTCCGTACATCAGTTCCGAAGGCAGCTGGGCCCGTTCCCGTTTCAGCGGTCAGCTTGCCGCCGTTTTTGAAAAGGCCACCATCGAAATCGGAACTCCGGACGGGGCCGTGATCTACAGCCCTGAAAAAGGCACCCGCAAACTTCCACTGAAAGTCAAGACGAATCCTTACTTCAATGAGATCGCGTATTTCGCGAAATGCGTGAAAAGCGGGAAACAGCCGGAACTGGCGACGCCGTGGAGCACACGGGAAAGTCTGCGCCTGATTTTCGCCGAGGAACGATCCGCACGCAGCGCCAAGAAGGTGCGTCTCTGAACTGAACCCTTTTCAAAATGGAGGAGTATGGAAGGAGAGGAAAATTTTCATCAGAAAATTTTCCTCTCCTTTTCTTTTTCCTTTCTCTCCTTCTTTACCTTTCATTCCATTTGACCCTTTGAGCTTTTTTCCCCTGTTTTTTTCTTCCCCATCCCCCCGTTCCGGGGCCAGATCCCCGCGCGGATCAGTGTTGTCCGGACACTTGGGGGCTGACGGCGAGACGGCTTCCTTCCGACATTCTGTTTGTTTTCCTTTTCCGCACGATGACAGGGAAAATTGATTTTTCCCCGGGAAGAGTGTATTGTAAAAGATGAATCTGCATTCTGATGATTCTGATGAAAAAACTGTGTGAAGAGGAAGATTGATGACAATGATCCAAGAAACGCCGATGCTGGATGCGCTGACAAAACGCGGGAGAGAATTCCTTGGGGTGAGATACCCGATTATCTGCGGCGCGATGACGTGGGTTTCCGAACCGAATCTGGTGGCGGCGGTGTGCAACAGCGGCTGCTTTGCCTGCCTCGCCGGCGGGAATGCGCCGACGGACGTCCTGAAGAAACAGATTGAACAGACACGTTCTCTGACGGACAAACCCTTTGCCGTGAACCTGATTACGATTGCTCCCGCCTATCGCGAACACCTTGCGATGCTTTCGGACAATCCCGTTGAATATATTGTTTTTGCCGGCAGTTTTCCCAAGGAAAAGGAAGTCGAAGCGGCGAAGGCGACGGGTGCGAAGGTGATGTGTTTTGCCTCGACCGCCTCGATAGCCGAACGCATGATCCGTTTCGGCGCGGACGCCATCATCCTGGAAGGAAGCGAGGCCGGAGGCCATATCGGACACGTTTCCGCCCTGGTCCTGATGCAGCAGGTTCTGTTCAAGTTTTCGGAGCAGATCCCGGTCTTCATGGCAGGCGGATTCGCGACCGGCAAAATGCTTGCCCACGCTCTGATGATGGGCGCCGGCGGCGTCCAGCTCGGCACCCGTTTCGTCATGACGGAGGAATGCTGCGCCCATCCGAACTTCAAGGACGCTTTTCGCCGTGCCAATGCACGTGATGCCATGGCGACTCCCCAGTACGATTCCAAACTTCCCGTGGTTGCGGTCCGTTCACTGCGCAACAAAGGGATGGCGAACTTCGGCGCCCTTCAGCTTCGTCTGCTCCGTGAATTGGAGGAAGGGACGATTCACAGAAACGCGGCTCAGGAGGAAGTGGAGAAATACTGGGTTGGAGCCCTCCGGAGAGCTGTGGTCGACGGGGATGTGGAAAACGGGTCGCTGATGGCGGGGCAGTCCGTCGGCATGGCGGATAAAGTCGTTCCCGTGCGCGAACTGGTCCGGGAGCTTGTCGGGGACGC
This sequence comes from uncultured Lentisphaeria bacterium, assembly GCA_905211485.1. Classification (GTDB taxonomy): domain Bacteria; phylum Verrucomicrobiota; class Lentisphaeria; order Victivallales; family UBA1829; genus CAJMAW01. Next base: position 3,840 of record CAJMAW010000025.1, read on the forward strand.
GGAAAAAGAACTGCATCTGATGAAGGACAAACTCAATTCCCTTCCGGATTGAAAAAAAAACAGGCTGATGAACTCCGCCTTTCCTTCTCCGCAGCGGCAGGCTCCAGCCGGGTTCAGCACGTCTGCGGCTCTCTTCTTCATCTTCTCCCCCGGGGAGGAGAGAAAAAGAAAAAAGAGTGAGAGGCCTTTTATGCGCCGCCGGGGAGGATAATGCGGCGGACGGCATGTTGAGACATAGCGGGCAGGACAGAATACGGAAGAAAAGAAAAACGCATGGAAAAAATGAAGAACGGCCCGAAGGAATGGGAATCCACAGGACAGCGCAGGGAATTGTGCCGGACTCCTGTGCTGGCTCTTGAAAGCGAAGTGCTCCGCTGTCCCCGGACGGGAGTGGAGCATGAGTTCATCACCTTCCGTCTGCCGGACTGGGTGAATGTGATTGCCGTGACTCCGGAGAAGCGGATAGTGGCGATTCGTCAGTTCCGATCCGGCAGCCGCCGTGTGGAATGGGAAATTCCGGGCGGCTGTGTGGATCCATCGGATCCCGATCCCGTTGCGGCGGGAGTGCGGGAACTGGCGGAGGAAACCGGATTCCGGGGGAAAAACGCCAGAGTGATCGGATCCGTGAATCCGAATCCGGCTCTTCAGAACAATCACTCCTGGACAGTGCTTGTGGAGGAGGCGGTCCGGACCGGAGATCCGGCAATGGAGGCGACGGAGGATATTGAAACCATTCTTCTGGAGCCGTCGCGCCTTCTGGATCTGATCCGTTCCGGAGAGATGCGTTATGCGCTTGTCATGAATGCGTTTCTGTTTTATCTGCTGGAAAGGAATTCTGTGAAACTGGAGGAAGGAGTGAAGACAGAATGAAAAGTGCTTTTGAACTGGCTCTCGAACGCAGCGGCGGGCAGCTTTCCGAAGTCCCGGAGGAAACGAAAAACCGCCTGAATGAAATTGATCTGAAATACAAGGCGAAAATGGCGGAGGCTCATCTTTCCGCGGACCGTCGTCTGGCGGCGGAGCAGGATCCGGAAAAAATCCGCGAGATCCGCGAGGGGCTTGCATCGGAACTGGCTTCCCTTCGCGAACGTGCCGAACGCGAAAAGGAGGCGGTCAGAAAAGGATGATGTCTCCTCTGGATGGAAAAGAAGGCACGGGCGTTCCTGCTGTTCTTCCGGACGATGCCGACCGGGTGAGGGATTGCGCCGTCAAGATTTCTTCCCGTCTCTGCCTCGGGAGCGACATCGGCAACAGCGGAAACATGTATGGCGGGCGTCTCCTCTATCTGATGGACGAGGCCGGCGCCATTTACGCCATGCAGACCGCCTGTGAACCCAGAATGGTCAGCCGCCGTTTTTCGGAAGTCCAGTTTTCCTCTCCGGTTCATCCCGGGGAGATTCTGGAATTCTATGCGCTGCACCCCAGAAAGGGAAATACGAGTTTCAGTTTTGACATCGAAGTGCGGGTGGAGGGGATTCCGCGTTTCCATGCGTCCTGCACTTTTGTGGCCGTGGATGAAAACGGGCGGAAAAAAGTCATAGACTGGTCGAAAACTCCTCTTGCATCTCTCTGATTTTTCTTTGACATGCGGATGCTGATTCCGGAACTCTCAGGGGATTGTGCCGGATGGGGTGTCCGTTTTGTTGATTTCCTGCTGCCGCAAGAGAGCATCTTTTCCCGGCTTTTTTCCCGGGGAGGGATTTTTTCCTGTCCGCGGGGGCAGAAGAAGACTGTTCTCCGGAAAAGGAAGGGAAAATGGAGAACGGGGGAGGGGGAGAAAAAAGACCGTTTGCCGGGGAGGTGTCGGGCGCTCGCTCAGAAGGGGAACTGTTCCAGACTTTCTTCGATTCGGCGCAGCTGGACCCGGAAGTCGGCGAGTTCGGAGCGCCAGAAGGATTCGCTGCCCCAGTCGGGATAGAGTTCGCGGAAACGGCGGTCGGCGGACTGGGCGGCGCACCAGGAGAGATAATGCATCATTCGCATGGCGCGGAGAGGCTCGATGAGTTTCAGGGAAGATTCGTTGAAGTCCATGAAGAGACGATATCCGTTCAGGAGTGCATCGAGTTCGGGTTCGGAATCCCGGCTGGAGCCGGGGAGGAGGAGCCAGAAGTCCTGGACGGGAGGGCCGTTGAGCATGTCGTCGAAGTCGATTGCGAGCAGACCTTCGTCGAGACGGTTGAGAACATTGGCGCGATGGAAGTCGCCATGGATCCGAATGGGGGGATCTCCCGGGGCGCGGAAGAGTTCATCGGCGATGTCGAGGATCCTGTCGCATACATCCATGAGAGCGGATTCGCAGGAGGGGTGGACCAGCCCGTTCCGGAAGATTCTCTCCATGGCGGGACAGGCGAAACAGTCCGGTGTGAGGTCCATTCTGTGTCTGGCCCTCCGGAGGGAGCCGCAGGCATGGATCTGCCCGAGCAGTGTTCCGACTCTGCGGAAGGACTCTTCTGATTCAAATTCGGCCTCTCTCCCGCGTTTCTTTGGGAAAACGGCAAAGGGGATGTTCCCTGCGAATCCCAGCGTGGAGGAATGGGAGAGTTCATAGGGGGGGACCACGGGGATGTCCCGGTCGGCACAGTCCCAGAGGAAATCATGTTCGTCCAGAATGGCCTCCGGAGTCCAGCGTCCGGGTCGGTAGAACTTGGCAATGACGCGTTCCCCGCTGACGGCTTCCAGTTCATAAACCCGGTTGATATAACTCGGGAGTGCCGCCGCATAGCCTGTCAGACGTGTTTCCAGCGCTTCTTCCACTGCATCTAGAAAAAGTTCCGGCGTGAAGTTTTCAAATCCGCAGTCCTGTTTTTCATCTGTCCGAAACATGCTTCTCACCGGGGGTGGGTTCTTTTTCCAATTTCACCCGGGAACTGTAATGCCGATCCGGAGAGTTTTCAATGGAAGTTTTCTGCATTTCGCGGTCTTGTTTTTTGTCGGGAGGGGGAATATAGTTTGTTTCCTTTCCGCGGGAAAAGAATTCCGGATGAATTCCGGAAGAACCGCTGATGAGAAGAAATGCGGGAAGAAACGGGAGAGTCAAAGGAGAGCATCCGATGCTGTTTTTTCAGAATTTTACGAGCCAGTGGCTGAAGTTTCTTTTTCTTCTGACGCCCTTTTTTGTCCTTTCCATGTTTCTGGCAATGACGAACGGATGGACTCAGAGGGAGAAAATCCGTCTAGCCGGGAAGATCATTTTTGCGGCGCTTGTCGTGTCGTTGACTCTTTTCTTTTTCGGGAACTGGATTTTCCGTTCCTTCGGGATCACGCTGGATGCGTTCCGGATTGGAGGAGGAGCGCTGCTTTTCCTGTCGGCGGTCGGGCTGGTGAACGGGGCTGCATCGGAAACCCGTATCGGGGATCCGGAAAACTCGGATATCGCGGTGGTGCCGCTTGCGATTCCGGTGACCGTCGGCCCAGGGACGACTGGAGCACTGCTGGTCATGGGGGCGGAAGCCGGAGGTCTGGAAGACCGACTGAACAGCTGTCTGGCCCTTCTCTTCGCTCTGCTCTGCCTGGGAGCGATCCTATGTTGCGGTCCGCTCCTGGAACGGATGCTCGGAAGACGCGGGATCGTGATCCTGAGCAAGCTGACCGGTCTTGTTCTTGCCGCACTCGCCGCCCAGATGATTTTTACCGGAATCCAGGGCTTTCTTCAGATTCCCGTTCCGTGATTGTGATTCCGGAAACGGGGAAAAAAGGAAAAATTACTGGAGAAAAGGGGAAAATTCGCTCGCTCCGCACGAAAGGGGGAAAAAAGAGGGGGAAGGAAGCCGACCGACCTGGCCCTGGGGCGCTCCGCTCCTCAGGAGTCCGGGGGAAAAATCAGCCGGGGTTCGATGCGGGAATTAAACGCCTTCCCTCCGGAGGCAAATCCTTCGTTCAGCCATCTCAGAGCCTCGCGGTAGATTTCCGGATATTGCTGTTCCAGCATATAGATTCCGGGGCGCGGAGGACCGGGAAGCGTATCAAATGTGAGCATCCGGAAGTCCTTCCCCGGACATTTCCCGAGCTCTTCCGCGGCTGTGAGAAAGAATGAGGCAAGCTGGATGTTCAGAATGAAAATTCCGCGCGGAGAAAGAGCTGCCGGGGAAGAACGGAAGAATGCCGCGGCAGCTTCCTTCATTTCCTCTGCCGGGGAGCGGAAGTCGCGGCAGAAAACGTGTTCCGGACGAAGCCGGATCCCGAGGGAGAGACAGGCTTCATAGAACGCCCGGAGCCGTTCCGCCTGATACGGCATGAAACTGTTTTCGGTCCATCCGATGAATGCAATTTCCTGTCCCGCGGAGCGGGCCAGAATCTCGATTCCGTTCCGGATTCCCGCGGCGCAGTCCGTCATGACGAAGCTGTAATTGCGGAAACACCGATTGATGAGCAGCTGCGGAATTCTGAGCGCGGCAAAGGAATCCATCTGCTGGAGATGTTCGTATCCCGGCATCAGCCAGATGACGGCTCCTCCGGAATAACGGATCCTTCTGCTGTGAAGAGGCAGATGCGCCGTGTTCAGGACCGTGACGGGAATGGGAAGAGAGGCCTCGCTGAAAAAAACGTTTTTCATATCCTGTTCATGAAACGGGGCGGGGGCGCTGGAAATCAGGTACAGATGACGGATTTCCCCTTCTTTCCGGGAAAAATTCCTTTTCCGAACAATAGTGGACCGTCCCTGTCTGGCCTCAAGCCATCCCTGGCGCAAGAGAAAGGAAACCGCCCGTTCGACGGTGTTGCGCGAACAGTCGAATTTCCTGCGCAGCTGATTGCGGGAAGGGATTCGTTCCCCTTCCCGGAAACGTCCCGATTCGATGTCTGCGATAATGGAATTCTGGATCAGTTCCGCTTTGGAGAGCATATTTGGGTCCTCTGCCTTTCCGTCCTGCCGTTTTCTTTTCCTCCCGCAGGATGCTTGTCCTTTTCTGAACATAGCACCGGGAAAGGGATTTTCAAGAAATTTCAGCTCAAAAAGGATTTTTCAGAATATCATGAAAAGGACAAGAGTACAACTTTGTCCGGACTTTCCTCCGCCTTTCCCATTGCCACGGGAAATCCGCCATGGTACTGTAAGAAAACTGAGAAAACGCTGTAAAGCCAGGCAGCTAACTGCGTTGTCTGCCCGGAAGAACGCGTATGGCATCGGCTTTTCCGCCGGTTCCGCGTCTCCCGGGAATCAAAGATTCACCGGCTTACCCCGAAGGAAACAAGGAAACACGTCATGGAAAAAGTAAAGATCGGCATCATCGGAATCGGGAACATGGGAAGTCAGCACATTCAGTTCATTTCCCAGCTGCGGAACTGCACTCTGACTGCGATCTGCGATATTCGCGAGGATGTCCTGGAACGTTACCGCGACGAAAAATCGTTTGCGAAGTTCTCCGACTCCGAAACCTTCTTCCGCGAAGCCGATACCGATGCAGTGATTATTGCGACGCCTCATTATTCGCATGTTCCCCTTGCTCTCCGTGCTCTGGAATGCGGGAAGCACGTCATTGTGGAAAAACCCATTGCCGTGGAAAAGGCCGATGCCGAACGTCTGGTGGCGGCGGCACCTCAGTATCCCTCCCAGCGCCTCTGCGCGATGTTCTGCCAGCGCACGATTCCAGCCCATATCCGGATCAAACGCCTGATCGACAGCGGGGAACTCGGGCGCATTATGAGAGTCAACTGGATCATCACCAGCTGGTTCCGCACGCAGTTCTACTATGATTCCGGCGACTGGCGCGCCAGCTGGAGAGGCGAAGGCGGCGGCGTGCTGCTCAACCAGTGCCCCCATCAGCTGGATCTCATGCAGTGGTTCTTCGGCATGCCGGAACGGATCAGCGCGCACATGACCTTCGGGAAATATCATGATATCGAAGTCGAGGATGATGTGACGGCATATCTGGAATATCCTTCCGGAGCGACGGGCGTGTTCATTGCCTCCACCGGGGAGGCCCCCGGAACCAACAGACTCGAAATCATGGCGGACCGCGGGCGCGTGGTCCTCGAAAACGGGAAACTTACTTTCCTCCGCAATGAAACGCCCGTTTCCCGTTTCTGCCGCGAATCACGCGTGGCTTTCAGCTCGCCTGAATGCTGGGACGTCACCATCCCGACACGCATGTACAACGAACACATGCATCGCGACATCATTGAAAATTTCGCGGAATCCATTCTTCACGACGTCCCGCTGATCGCTCCCGCCGTCGAAGGCATCCGCGGCCTGGAGCTCGGCAATGCCATGCTTCTTTCCCATCTCGAAAAGCGTTCGGTGGATCTGCCGATTGATTCGGCTCTCTTTTCGGAGCATCTGAAAAAACTGATTGCGGGATCCAGATATCAGAAAAAGGCTCCTTCTTTGAAGACGGAGCCCCCTTCCGATTTCGGGAAATCCTTCAACTGAGCGCCGTCCCCCACCCACCCTCCGCCGCGCCGACGACACGGAGGAGGGAAAAAATGAGAGGGCCCCGACGAAGAAAAGGGGGGAAGAATCAAGGCGGACGGAAGAAAATCAGCAAACAAATACACCCTGCTGCAGAAGGAAACACATTCATATGTACTTGACGGGATTTGCGGATGAGGCGTCTCCGGATCTGGCACTGCAGATCCGGGCAACGCGGGAACTGGGATGGAAATATATTGAAACACGCCGGATCGGAGAAAAGAATCTGGCTTCTCTGAGCGATGCGGAATTTGAGGAAGTCGAACGTCTGCTTTCCGATTCCGGAGTTTCCTTCAACTGTTACGGGAGCGCAGTTGCCAACTGGAGTCATCCGATTACGGAGGATCCGGAATCGAGCTATGAGGAAATGAGACGTGCGCTTCCGAGGATGAAGAAACTGGGAATCCGCATGATCCGGATCATGAGTTTTGCCGTGCCTCAGGAACTCCGGGAAAACTCATGGAGCCTGGAAAAGGAAGTGGTGAAACGTCTGCGCGTGATTGTGAGGATGGCGGAGGAGGCGGACATCCTCTGCCTACATGAGAACTGCATGAACTGGGGCGGCCTTTCGAGGGAACACACGCTTCGGCTGCTGGAACGGATCCCCTCTCCGAATTTCCGCTTGGTGTTCGATACGGGCAATCCCGTATTCAACATCGACTACAGCGGAAAGGGGCCGCATGTGAAGATGCAGTCCTCCTGGGATTTCTACAGGGACGTCCGGGACTTCATCGCGTATGTCCACATCAAGGACGGGCGCTGTCCGGAACCCGGCAGGCAGGAGTTTACCTTCGCGGGGGAAGGGGACGGGGATGTGGCGCGGATTCTTTCCGATCTCATCGCCAGAGGGTATGACGGCGGCTTTTCCATCGAGCCGCATGTCGCCACCGTCTTCCATGACAGCGACAATCGGGACGACAGCGCTCTCTGCCTCCAGCGGCGTTATGAAACGTATATCCGCTACGGACGCGCGTTTGAATCCCTCCTCTCCTCACTGCTGTCCGCTTCTTCTGCCGCCCCTTCTGCCGGAGGAGGTGTCAGGGCGTCAGAGTGAAACAATCATGGGCATGTTTCCCTCCTCCCCCCTCCCCGGTGAGAAGCAAGGTGCAGGAAGGAGATCATTTCTGCCGTTTCCGTTTTTTTCCCCTTGAGACACCGGTGAGACAGGTGAAAAGGCGCGCTCTCCCCCTCCCGGATGCAGGAATGCATCCGGTCAAGCGGGGTCTTCTTCTCTGCAGAGGAAAGGAAGGATTTCCTTCAGGTCCCCGGCTCCGATGACAGCGACAAGATCGCCCGGATGAAGTTCCGCCCGGACCTTGCGCGCCATATCCTCCCAGGACCCCTGCAGGAAGGAGGCTCCTGCCCCGCAGGCTTGCGCGAGATCTTCGGAAGAGACTTTTCCCTTTGCGGTCCAGGCGGCGAATACGGGCGTGATGAAGACGCGGTCCGCCTGTTTGAGAAGCCGGGCGAAATCATCGAAATAACGCTCAAGCCGCGCGTAGCGGTGGGGCTGGAAAATCAGCACGAGTCTCCGTCCGGGATGAGTCGAGCGCAATGCTTCCATGCTTGCGGCAAGTTCCGTGGGGTGATGGGCGTAATCTTCGATGACCCGGAATGCTTTTCCGTCGAAACGGAGCGACATTCTCCGCTCCACGCCAGGGAAACGGCTCAGCACTTCCGCCGCTTCCCGGCGCGGGAATCCGAGCATTTCAAGTGCCGCGAGCGCAGTCAGGGCGTTCTGTTTCTGAAAGCGGCCCCAGGCCCGGAGGACGGACCGGGGAAAGAGAAGATCCATCGTCGTCATGAGCGGAACGCTTTCTCCGCCGCTGTCCTCCGGAGGGATCCGCGTAGCGCAAGGATGGGTGGAAAACAGTCGGTCCGCCGTCGGAGACCCCACATACAGAAGACGTTCGGCATGGACGGCATAGTTCCGGAAGTTTTCCATCAGGACTTCCACTCCGCCGAGAGTCCAGGCGTGATCGTCTTCCACATTGGTCACAATGCCGAGATAGGAGCGGATGCACGCATGAGTTCCATCGCTCTCATCCACTTCGGCGACGAAGAACTCCCCGTTTCCCGCCTCTCCGTTGTGGGGCCAGTTCCGGACCGTTCCTCCGATCAGGCATCCGGGAGACGCCCCGAGTTCCGAAAGCGCGAACGCCAGCATGGAGGAAACGGAGGTTTTTCCGTGGGATCCGCTGACCGTCACTGTTTTCCGGAAGAGATCCGCGAGAAGCCCGAGAGCCTCTCCTCTTCTCAGGATCAGGGCGTTTCTCCTTTGTGCCTCCCAGAGTTCGGGATTTTCCTTTCCCGCCGCGGAGCTGTGGATCAGCAAGAGCGGGAGGTCTGCAGGGGGCAGATTTTCAGCGCGGTGTCCCTGTGCCACGGTCAGGCCCAGTGCCTTCAGCTCCCGCACGGCATCGTTGTCGAGAAGATCGGATCCGCTGACCTCGAACCCCTTTTCGTGAAAGAGTTTCATCAAAGGCTGCGTTCCCGCTCCCCCGCAGCCGACGAAATGGACATGCCCCTTTCCTTTCCTGAATGAATTCAGATTCAGACCGGGCTGTTTCATGAGACTTCCAGTACAGAATCCCCGGCGGGGATGGAATGGGCATTCCCGTTGATTTTCAAAGTATAGGGCCGGCTGGAACGGATGTTGCAGCGTCCGTTTTCATAAAGCAGATCCGTGACTGTGTCTCCGAAGGAGAGATTCCGGATTCCGATTTTTCCCCGGATTTCAGGGGGAAGATGCCATTCGACCGTGGCGGTGAACGCATTGACCCCGCTGATTCCGATGACGTTTTCCAGGAAAAGCGAAATCGGTCCGAGAGCGGACCAGCCGCAGAAATCCGGCCGGACCAGACCTTTCCCTTCCGGCGGACTGGCAGGCTCGGCTTTATTCGGGGAATAGCATTCCCAGATGGTGTGAGGAGAGAAATCGCAATAGGTGCGGCTCATGTGGTCGACAATTCTTCGTGCGCAGCTGTGTGCGAGATCGTGATATCCGTAGTTTTCGAGTCCTTTGATTCCCATGTATGCGGTGGGGAGCCAGACGGAGCCGCGCCAGTACTGGCCGTTCTCCGGATTGAAATCCGGATCGTCGCGCGAGACGGTGGTCCAGGGGACTTTGCCCCCGAGTTTTTGCGGATCCTGGAGATAGCGCACCATTCCCCGGACCTGGTCGGCGTCGGGGATGCACGCGAGGAGCGGCCAGTAGGAGGCGGGGGTCAGACATTTCATGAATTCGTGAGTGTCCTCATGAATATCGTAATACATCGAATCCCCGCTGTCCCAGTAGAGGCGGTTGATTTTTGCCTTGAATTCCTCATATTTCCGCATCCAGGTGTCGGCAAGGGCGTCTTCCCCGATGAGTTTTGCGCATTTGGAGATGAAGAGTGCGGAGAGGGCCTGCTGGGAAATGGCATCCACCCAGAGCATTTTCGGATGGTTCGGACGGTGGACGACGCCGGCCTTTTCTCCGCTGCGTCCGCGGGGGGTGTTGTCCATGCCGCTGCGTCCGCCTTCCCAGAAATAGCCGTCCTCGCGTTTGATGAGACAGGTGACGTTCCGGCAGGGGCCCTGCAGAAAAACAGGTTCCTTCAGACTTTCCAGCCAGGCAAAATGTTTCTGAAGGTATTGCTTTTCCATGAGAAGCGTCCGGATGTGTTCGAGATCTCCGGTCATGAGGGCGTAATTGTATTCCGCCCATGCGAAAAGGGGAGGATTGTCGGGGATATGGATGACAATCCGTGTCCGGTCGCCTTCTTTCAGTCCTGTCCATTCCGGGAAGTTCGCAGGAACGACAAGTTCCGGAAGTTCGCGCCCGTCGTAGAGCGGCTGATAGAAGTTGTTCAGCGTTTCGATGCCCGGGAAGACGTTCGGCGCATATTTGCAGAAAAACATCATGAAGCAGGTGTCCCAGATCCAGATGTCGGTCTCGATGAAGGCTTCGTCCATATACGGGTTCTGCGGCATCCCGGGGATGTCTTTCACATGAGCCCGGGCAAGTTCCCAGGCCTTCCAGTAGAGATCCAGATATTCCGGATTTTCATCAAAGACGGGGACGGGTATTTCCTTTTTCCAGTCCGGATTGGCAATATCAAAGTTTCTGGGTTTCATCTGAATTGTTTTCCTTCCATATGCAAAGTTTGTTACAGAAATTTTTTCCTGACAGGGAATTTCTTCTCGTCTTCTTCACCAGCGGCAGGTGCTCCTGCGGGGGGAGGAAGCGGGAAAATGAGAAAAAAGCCGAAAGGCGCTGAGCCTTCCGGCGCTGCCTCTGGTCTTCTGCTCTCTGCCGGCGGGGAAAACGGATCTGCTTCTTCCGGCAGCTGCTGCTGTGTCGGAACGGGAAATGAAATGGCGGAAGAAGGGGGACACCATGCATGGCGGGGACGGGCAGAAGAAAAGACGCGCAGGAAATGAGAGGGGAAAAGAAGAAGAAAAAGAAGAAGTCCGGCGCTGGATTTTATTTGTAGTCGTTTCTGTCGTCGTAATCATCCATGTCGTCATAATCGTCATATTCGTCGTCACCGTCGAGATCTGCGCCGAATTCGTCATCGTCTTCGAGGTCGTCGTCATAATATTCATCATCTTCCTCGTTGATGACGGTGTTGGCAGTGATCAGGGCGCCGCACTCGGGGCAGCAGCCGTCTTCCGCCTCGATCAGTTTTTCATTGATTTCGATGTCGCAGTAGGGGCAAATCATGACCATTTTGTATCTCCTGGCTGAGGGTTGTCTTTCATCCAAGGCAATTATAAGAAAAAAACAGGAAATGTCAAACCCTTCTTCTTATAATTTTTGAAGTTTTTCGAGCTTTTCCCGGAACGGATTATTTCTGCTGTGAGGAGGCTTCTTTCAGAAGCCGGGCGAGATCCGCCGTCAGGTCTTCGCCCGGATCTCCGTTTGAGTCCTTTCTGTTCAGGTCTTTTTTCCTTTCCCCTCTGGCGTTTTGCAGGTTCTGGAGAGGAGTTCTGCCGGATTTGTCCCGGATGTCCGGACTGGCGCCGTGAGTGAGAAGAATCCGGACGCTGTCGGTCAATAATGCGGAACTGCTCCGCGTCGTCGTTTTGAATGCTGCGCGGACAGCATGGGCGAGCGCAGTCATGCCGTTGATGTCCTGTTCATTGAGAAAACGCTTCAAACTGCTTGCCTTCTGTCTGGAGATCAGGTAATCGAGCAGATGAATCCGTCCGTTTTCCGCCGCGGTCATGAGCAGTGTGACTCTGGTTCCGGGATCTTTTCCCGTCAGAATGGTGGGATTGCTTTTCAGAACTTCATCCAGATACTTCACATCCGCTCCGGCTTCGACAAGCCGGCAGGCACAGGAAAAGTCCGGAGGCGTTCCCAGGCGGATCAGTTCCGAAAATGCTTTCTGCGAGTCGTATTGCGCGGCAAGAGGCAGCAGTTCGCGCAGGAGCCCTTTCTTTTCCCGCGGGCTTGTCTTCCGGAAAAACGAGAGCACCTGTTCCGACTGATTCTGCTTTACGGCTTCCTCAAGTGTTTCCGCCCGGCGCGTGCCGCCCCTGGCATCCCGTATCATTTCCCAGATTTTCTCCCGGTTCTGCTTCCTTTCCGGGGGAAAAGAGGAGGAGTCGCTGTCGAGAAACATTTCCCTGGCATACAGGAAGGCGTCCTTTCCTTCTTTGTCCTGTTTGAACGGATCCGGCTTTCTGTCGAGAACGATTTCCACGGCGGCGGGATTTTCCGAAAGCACTGCGAGAATGAGAGGAGATTGATCCTTTTCATTTTGAGGAGCATTCACATCCCTGATCTTCGTCATGCCGTCAAGGAATTTTTTCATGTCTTTCTCTTTGAGAGCGTCTTCCAGAGAGATTTTCGAGTCCGCCTTCATCTTTTTCTTCATCCGGATTCTCTCCTGTCTTCCGGGAAGGGCGTTGTATTTCCTGAACATTTTCAAAATGGGGGATTTCTTGTCACGCCCGAAGACGGTGAGGGGGCCTTCTCCTTTCTTGTTGAGATAGGCAATGTCGGCATCATGCCGGATCATGATTTCGGCCGCTTCTTCAAAGCGGCGTCTGGCATAATGCATCAAAGCGGTCCATTCCTTTTCAGAATCGGCTGCTTCCGTGTCCGCCCCTGCTTTCAGAAGAATCAGGAGCACTTTCAATTCAAGATGCTTTGTCTTGTCCTCCTTGTCTTTGGCGGCGAGAAGGAGCAGAGGCGTGGCGTCTGCAAAGGCAGGATACACGTAATTCGGATCAGCTCCGAACTGAAGAAGAGAATACACCCTGTCCGGATCCAATTCGTTGATGGCGATAAGAAGGGCGTTTTCACCGCTCCGTTCATCGGTTTTGTTGATGATTTCCTGCAGTCTGTCCGGCGGAATGCTCTTCAAATATCTCAGAAAGTCATCCAGATACCCTTTTTCCGTAATTCGGAGCAATTTCCTGTGCAGATCTTCGGTGGTCTTTGTATGATTATTGCTGTCGGCGGAGTGCAGCACTCCGCCTGAGAAGAACAGAAGCACGCAACAAAACAGAACGATGATTTTTTCTTTCCTCCTTTTCATCCTGAAACTCTTCCTCCTTTTTTTCTCATTTTCTTCTCTTTCTTTTCCTGTCTGTACTGTTTTCCTGTTGTCTGATTTTGTTCAGGGAGAAAACCGCCCGTGTGGCGCTGCATTGCAGGAATGATTTTCCCTTGTATTCCACTGTTTTCTCCGCGGCTGGGGGATGATCCTGCCGGGGCGCGGCAGATAGATCATACATATTCCCCTTCTGCGTCGGGAGATTCCTCCGTCCTTACCCTTCAGCGCTTTTTCAGGCGGCAGACATGGTCAGCAAGGTAGCGGTCGATGGCCGCACGGCGGATTCTCCAGAGTTTGCCGACCTTGGAAGCTTCCAGTTCTCCCGTCTGGAGCAGGGAATACATGCGTGTGCGTTTCAGTTTCAGAAGGTTCTGAGCCTCCTCAAAGGTCAGATAATCGGAAGGCGGCGCCGCCATGGCGGCGCCAGCGCCGCGCGGGTCCTGTGGTTCTCTTGCGGTATCCTGCGGAGAAGGAGCGGAGGAGGAGGAGGAGTGAAAGACGGAAACGCCGCTCCCGGAGGACAGTCCTCCGAAAAGGAAATCCCTGGGGCCTGGGAAATGCGCCCGGGAATAATCCGGGAAATCTGCCCGGAAGGCCGCGGGAAGTTCATATTCCACACGGAGAATGACAAAGACTCCTCCGGTTTTTTCCAGTTCCTCATCGCTTGTCAGATAACTTCTGGAATTCCGGTTGCTGGCTTTGAGCAGAACGGCGCCGTCAGGCTGGCGGATGTACTGCCGGAGCAGCTCCCCGGACTGGTTCGGACGAAGAATCGCCAGCATGTCCGCATCCTGCGGCTTGATTCTGGCGCAGAAAAGTCTTGCTCCGGGCGGAATGGCCGGCATCAGGGCGGGATCTGTCGCGGGAATGGTTTTGAAAACGGATTCTTCAACAGTCTTCATGTCACCCTTTTTTTCCCCATCGCATCAGAAGGAAGGAATGGAATCATCCTCAATCAGGTCAGTAGTTTTTCCTGATTTCGAGAACCTGCATTTCCGGAATTTGCGGTGCGATGAGTTCTTCCAGAGAGTCGGAACGGAACTCTTTCCCGGAAAGTGGAACGGGGGAACGCATCCCGCTGTCCGGCGGCGCTTCCCGGCCCGGAGTTTCCCCTCCGCGCCCGGAAAAGAAAAACGCGAATACGCCCCAGCAGAGCAGAATCAGAATCAAAACTCCCCCGGAAACAAGCATATACAACAGATTCCGTACCCGTTTCTCCTCTTCCGCATTCACCAGACAATCCTGCTCCATGTCCTGAATCAGCTTCCCGGGAACATCGGAAGGCGAGGCAAGATGGCGAAGCTTCTCATTTGCCAGATCAATCCCGTTCTGATCCAGATTGTACAGTGAACAGAGCGAACGGATGTAGGCCGAAATATAGACAGGCGGCGGAAGACGCTTCATGTCATCTTTTTCCATGGCTTCCAGATAATCGGTGCGGATTCGGGTGAAGCGTTCCGCATCGGCGATGCTGTAACCTGCCGCCGTCCGGGCGTCGCGGAGAAGATTTCCCAGAGTGTAGTGTTCGGAAAACGCATTTTCTCCGAGAGACACTTTTCTGGCCGGAGCGGGCGCGTTCGGAGTTTCCTGACGGATTCCTCCGGAAGGGATATTCTCCTTTTCAATAACTTGAACCTGCGGTGAATCATCCGGAAACGGATCCCGGGGAGGAAGCGGGCTGTCTTCGGAAAAAATCAGGGGCTGTCTTCCCGCGTCTTCCTGCTGTTCTTCGCTGCCGGGGTCGCCTGAAGCGTTTCTTCTCTTATGAGAAGCGGGATTTTCTTCATTCCCTGCTGTGATGAACGGGGAGGAAGACGCTTCCTGAAAGGAGGAATCTCCCGTTCCCGATGATCCGCCGCCTTCTGCGCTGTCCTCCCCGGCGGAGACGGAAGAGGAGGCAAAGGCTTCTGCAAGAGAAACAGGCGGATTTTCCCTGTCCGGCTCCTCCAGCTCTTCTTCATCATTCCGGTGTTTTTCTTCCATTTCCCTGAGACTGCTCAGAGGCAGGGGGGAAGACGAGGCGGAGGGTGCCTTGTTTTCCGCAGACGCGTCCTCCCCGTTTTTTCCGCCGGGGGGGAAGTCTGCGACGGCTGCGAACAGGTCGTCCGGTCCGTTTTGTGTTCCGAACTCCTGTCTGTTTTCCTCTCCGCCGCCGCTGTTGCTGTTCATGATATGGCGCATCCGTTGCTGTTCTGTTCCGCTGTTCTGTTTCTGAAATTTTGAATAAGAATCAAGATCTGATCTGTTTTCATGCCTGATAAGATAACATCATTCCGGGAGCTTTCAATCGTTTTTTTCCAATTCGTCGAAAACAAGGATTTCGCGTTTCTGTCCTCCGGGGAGGGGCCCGCTGATGATGCCGCGTTCTTCGAGCACATCGATGATTTCGGCTGACTTGTTATACCCGACGCCGAGACGGCGCTGGAGATAGGAGGTGCTGACTTTGTTTTCATTGATGACGATTTCAAGCGCGCGCCGGATCAGGTCGCCGTCTCCGGGCTGGAGATATTTGGCCGCCACGGAATTGGCGAATTCGGAGGGGAGGGAGTTTTCCTGGTCTTCCTCGTCCTCGTCGGAGGGATTGTCCCCGGCGTTTTTGACTTCGACGTCCTCGGCCACGACCTGGGTGTCGAAATGCTGTTCGACCTGTCCGGAAACGAAGTCCACGACTCTCTGGATTTCAGGGTCGGACACCATGGATCCCTGGATGCGCTCCAGTCCGGACGCTCCGGGCGGTTTGAAGAGCATATCCCCCATGCCCAGAAGTTTTTCCGCTCCGCCGGCATCCAGGATGACGCGGCTGTCCATGTTGGAACCGACCTTGAACGCAATCTTCGTCGGGAGATTGGCCTTGATGAGTCCCGTGATGACGTCTTTCCTGGGAGTCTGCGTGGCGATGACCAGATGGATTCCCGCGGCGCGCCCCTTCTGTGCAATCCGGCAGATGGAGGTTTCCACATCGGCTTTCGCCTCCGTCATCATGATGTCCGCCAGCTCGTCTATGATGATGACCAGAAGAGGAAGTTCCGGGGGAATGACGTTTCCGTCGTCATCCAGCACCGGCTCCGGATCCGGAGGCCTTCCGTTGAATCCGGCAAGATTTTTCGCCTTCACCTTGGCAAGCACTTTGTAGCGCCGTTCCATTTCGTTGACGCCCCAGCGAAGGGCCAGAGGCACTTTTTTCGGATCGTTCACCACGGGCGTGATCAGATGCGGCAGTGGACGGTACATTTCCAGTTCCACCACCTTCGGATCCACCAGAATCAGACGCAGGCGGGAAGGGGGAAATTTGAACAGAAGACTCATAATCAGCGTGTTCATACAGACCGATTTCCCGGAACCCGTCGACCCGGCGATCAGAAGATGAGGCGCCTTTGCAAGATCCGTCGCCACGACGGCTCCTCCGATGTCGCGCCCCAGAATGATCGGAATGCTCATATGCGTGTCGCGCCAGGTTGCCGATTCCATCAGCGAACGGATGTACACCACGCTCGACACCTTGTTCGGCACCTCGATCCCCACAGTGTTCTTCCCCGGAATCGGCGCCAGAATGCGGATGCTTTCCGCCGCCAGGTCCATGGCGATGTTGTTCTGGATGCTGGTGACTTTTTCCACCTTCACGCCGTTCTCAAGCGATATCTCGAAACGCGTCACACGGGGACCGACGACAATTTCACTGACACGCCCGTCCACATTGAAGCTTTCCAGCGTCGACTGCAGGCGTTCCCGGGAGAGCTCAATATGATCCACATCCTCGTTTTTGCTTTCCTTCTGCTTGTCGAGCAGTGAAACCGGCGGCAGCGTATAGTCCTGGCAGTCCCCGAAATTCTGGAGCGGAGATCCTCCCCGCCTGATCTTCCCTCCCCCTTGAGCCTGAGGAGGATACTGCCCCGCGGAGAATCCCCCGCCGGAACTTACCGCCGCTTCCGCATGGTTGGCCTTCTCAGGATCATACGTCTTCACTCTGGGTTGTCCGGGCATGCCGTTCCCGGGTGCAGCAGCGGAGAAGCTGGATTCCTTCCTTCCCTCTTCCTCCTCTTTTTCCTGCGCCGTATGCCCATATGGAAATTCGTTCCCTCCAGCCGCCGCAGCTGCTGCGGCGGATGCCGGACGCATCATCTGCTGGGGCTGATGAAGAGAAGGGGAGCCGGGGGAAGAAGACAAAGGAGGCTGGATTCCCCCCACGACAGTTGTGCCTGCACGTCCCTGAGAAATTCCGACAAGCTGTCCGGGAAGGGGAGCCGGGGGAGCGGGTTTGTAATATTCGTCCTCGTCGTCGTCTTTATTTCCCGCCGCGGGAGAAGATTGCATGGAGCCGTTTCCGGAGGAGACGCCTGCGGAATGATGAGGTGAGGAGGAAGCCTGGCGTGCTGCCGCCGCCGTTGCCGCCGCCGTTGTTCCGCTTTCCTCCCATGGCGGGGAATCGCCTGTGCCGCCGTTTCCGGAAGGAGTTCCTTCCCCGTCCAGTCCGGGGCGGCGGATGGGGGGATGGGGATGCGCCGTGTGTTCGAGTTGCACGGATTCCGGTTCCGCCTCTTCCTCATTGCTGCCGGAGAGGGGGCCGGGAGCGGATTTTTCCCGTAGGGATTCCGTTCTGCCGTTTCTTCCCTCTTCCATGGCGTGCTGGGGGAAGTTCCGGGAATTTTCCAGCTGTCTTCGGAGAAGTTCGGTCAGCAGGTCCTTCCAGTCGGCCATGAAAAGAAAGAAGAGGCCCGGCAGGATCAGGATCATTGCGACGACCGCCGTCCCGACGGTCCCGATGTAATTCCGGATCAGTCCCGCATTGATATATTCCGTTTCGGGTGCTGCCAGCTGGGATCCGATCACTCCTCCCGAAAGCGCGAGCGCCGATGTTTCCGCCCGTCCGATTCCGAGCGCATCGGTGCTCCTGCAGAATTCCTGCGGCCACATGGCCATGAGAATGGTGATGCCGAGACAGACGGCGATCAGCGCACCCGTGTAGCCTGACGGCCGTTTCAACGGATACGGCAGAAAAGGCCGCAGAATGGATATCGTCAGAAGAATGCTGACCGGATAGGAAGCCAGCCCCAGCAGATAGAGCATGGCTCTTGCAATCTGAGCCCCGAGCGGCCCGATCCAGTTGCGAATGGGGTCGGATGTGCCGCCTTCCAGCACGGAGAGATCCGCTTTGTCATGGGAAAACAGCGCAAGCAGGAAGAGCAGCAGCAGCCCGAGCAGGAAGATATGCCGGAAGCGGAAAGCTCCTTTCCCGGTTTTCCCCTCTTCCTCTTCCTTTCCCTTTGCGTTTTCTTTTTCTTCCCTGTATTCGTCCGCCATGATCGCTTAGAAGCTCCGGGGGAGTGTGAAGATCCTGTGATTCGTTTGTGATTCGTTTGTGATTCCGCTCATCCGGGCCCGGAAGCCGGGAGCGGATGGCACGCTTCTGGAACAGGTGCAAGATAGCACGCTTCTCGAAATATAAAAGAGGGAAAGTGAAAAAATGTCTGAAAAGCGTGTCTCTTTTTTCCTGGAGCGCCGCTGTCGCTCCGGGGTGTATTTTTTGCGGCGCTACATTGGTCTTTTCATAAATGCTCAGGGAAACGCTCTTCCCGCTGCGGAGGAGTCCGCTTCCCCGCTTCTCCTGAATCCGGGCTTGTCCCCTGGAAGAAGCCTGAAAGAAGCCTGAAAGAGAGTTGAAAGCGGCTTTTTCCCCTTCTCTCTTCCTTCCGGGGCCTGTTTTCCTCCTTTCCCCTGTGCGGGGGTGGAAAAGAACGTGCGCTTCTGAGAAAGGATTGCAAGAATCCGCCGGGAGCGTTATATTAACATTAGCTGCAGTAATGAAAGTGGCAGAATGGGAAAACGGAGAAATGGAACTGGAGAAGAGCGGAAGGGGAAAATTGATTTTCCCGCTGGACCTTCTCTGTATTGCCCTGCAATGCTCCGGAACAGACGAATCAATTCAGAAGCAAAGAATGGAGTATATCACAGAATGAAAGAACTTCTTTCCCGTGAAATCCGGGATCAGCTCGGCAATTCCTCGTGGATCAGGCGGATGTTTGAATCGGGGATTGAACTGAAGAAAAAATACGGAGAGGAAAACGTATATGATTTCAGTCTTGGCAATCCGGATCTGCCGCCGCCGCCGGAAGTCGGGCGCGCTTTGCGCGGGATTGCGGAGAAGGCGGGGAATCCGTTTTCGCTGGGGTATATGCCGAATGCGGGATTTCCGTCCACGCGCCGGGCGCTGGCGGAACGTCTTTCGGCGGAGCAGAACGTGTCTGTGCCGGGGGAGAGGGTGATTGTGACCTGCGGCGCGGCGGGAGGGCTCAATGCGTTTTTCCGCGCCGTGCTGAATCCTGGGGATGAGGTGATCTGCCCGTCGCCCTACTTTGTCGAATACGGCTTTTATGCGGGAAACTGCGGGGGAATCTTGAAACCGGTCCGGACGAAGGAGGACTTTTCTCTGGACTGCGCCGCAATCGCGGAAGCGGTCACGCCTGCGACGCGGGCGGTGCTTGTGAACTCCCCGAACAATCCCACCGGACGCATTTATTCCCGGGCCGAACTCGAGGAGCTTGCCCGGGTCCTGAAGATGGCATCGGAAAAATACGGCCGCACGGTATATCTGATTGCCGATGAGCCGTACCGCTTCCTGAATTTCGATTCCCTGGAAATTCCCTCCGTATTTGAATTGTATCCGGCATCGGTGGTGATCGGTTCTTTTTCCAAGAGTCTGTCTCTGGCCGGGGAGCGGATCGGATACGTGGCTGTGAATCCTGTGCTGGAAGGCGGAGAGACTCTGGTGGCCGGGGTGATCATGACGAACCGGATTCTCGGATTCGTGAACGCTCCTGTCATCGGGCAGATGCTGATTGAGGAATGCGCCCGGAGCCTTGTGGATCTGGAAGTCTACCGCCGCCGCCGCGATCTGATGGCGGCCGTGCTGGATGCCGCCGGAATCGAATACTCCATGCCCCGCGGAGCGTTTTATTTCTTCCCGAAGTCCCCGACGGCGGATGAGACTGTTTTCATTCAGGCCCTGGTCGCGGAACGGATTCTGGCCGTACCGGGAACGGGATTCGGGCTCCCCGGATATTTCCGGCTCGCCTTCTGTGTGGAGGACAGGGTGATACGGAATTCCGCGGACTCCTTCAAACGCGCAGTCGCCGCAGTGAAGGGCAATCCCGTTTCTTCCGGCAGAGTCTGAAAAAAACAATACTGCGCTTCTTTCCCGCATGCGGAGGGAAGAAGGCTTTCTGGATGGGCTCCCCCCTCCGGAGGGGGAGAAGGGCGGCTCTTCTTTCTTCCCTCCTCCCTCCACCACCGCTCTGCTCTGCCGAACATCCTGGAATCCGGGAAAGTCAGTCAGTCCCGGGAAAACCGTTCTTTCCCGCTGCATGCGGAAAGGAAGCACTCAGGGAGAGGAGGGAACAAGGGTGCAATGACGACGTGTATGCCTTATTCCGGAAAACCTTTCAAGTCTTTGCTGATCCTGAAAAGCCGATGACGGATTCCCCGGATTTTTCCGGGGAGGGGAAAAAACATTTCTCCGGGTTGGCGGGAGAGGAAAATTTTATCTGAAACCGGAATGAATTTTCTGAATTCACGATTCACTCGCAGGCGGAGTGAATTTTTTTATGATTTTTATTTTCTTCCGAAGCGCCGTTCGATTTCATTCAGGGAGATATTCAGCACAGTGGGGCGTCCATGGGGACAGGAGAAGGGTTGTTCGCAGTCCGCCATGGCGCGGATGAGCGCTTCCGCCTCCTGCAGAGAAAGGCGGTCATGGGCTTTGACAGCGGCTTTGCATGCTGCGCGGGCAATCTGGTTGATCTCGGCCCTTCCGGCGATGCCGCTCTCGGTGATTCCGGCAAGCAGGTCCCGGAAAATTCCGCCGACGTTGTCCTGAGGGAGCGCCGGAGGGATGCCGTTGAGTTTGACGGTGTTCTGTCCGAAAGGTTCAATTTCAAAACCCAGTTTTGCGAAACATTCCGCATTTTTCTCCACAAAGGCGGTTTCCGCGCGTGACAGTTCAAGCGTGATCGGGATCAGGAGCCGCTGGGAGAGAGAAACATCCCTTCTTTTCAGAATCTGTTCAAACAGCACCCGTTCATGCGCCGCGTGCTGGTCGATCAGGACCAGTCCTCCCGGAATGGAGCCGACAATATAGGAATCTTCAAGGAGTCCGAGAATCTGCAGCTTGTCTGCGCCTGGGAATTTTCCGGAGCCCGGGGCTGCGGATACGGCCGCCGCTGTCGTTGTTCCGCTTTCCTCCCCGCCGCCGCCGTTTCCTCCGTCCGGGAACGGAGACATTCCCTGAGCGGAGGCATGGAAAAGAGGCATGTCCGGCTGTCCTGAGAAGGAGGAGGACGAGGCGGATCCGGCAGAGGATAAGGAGGATAGAACCCGGTATTCCACAAGCGCGGTTTTCAGAATGCGTTCGATCGAAGAGCCTCCCGCCGCATCATCCGCATCATCCGGGAAGAGTTTTCCCGCAAGTCCGGCGGATGCCGTTCCCGGGAATGATGACGGTGCGGAAGAATAGGAGAAGGATCCCGGCTCCGATGATGCGGTCCCGGGTCCGGAAACTTTTTCCCCTGCGTTTCCGGCGGATTCGGGGGAAACCCCGGTTTCCTCTTCCGGGAATGCCGCCGGGGATGTCACTCCGTACCCGGAGATCCGCCCGGGGATGCAGGGAATGACCGGATCCGAGAGACGAAGTGCTTCCGTCACGGCATTCCTTACTGCCGAGATGACCTCGAATTCATTCCGGAAGCGCACTTCTCTCTTGGCTGGATGCACATTCACGTCGACGGAACGGGGAGGCATGGTGAGAAAGAGGATCGCCGCCTGATAACGTCCTTTGTCGAGAGTCGGGCCGCATCCTTCCCGGATGCCGCGGTAGACCGCGGCGGATTCGACAGGACGCGCATTGACGAAAATCCTCTGCTCCTGACGGGAAGGCCGGGTGTAGGAGCGCCTGGAAATGAATCCGCTGATCCGGATCCCGGATTCCGTTCTGGCAACGGGCACCATGGCGTCGGAGAATTCTTTTCCGAACAGTTCGCGGATGCGCGGGGCCAGGGAGTCTGCCGCGGGGCTGGAAATGCCTGCGCGTCCGTCCAGACGCAGTTCAAAAGCCACATGCGGATGCGCCAGGGCGATGTTTGTGACAATTTCAACGATGTGCCGTTCCTCCGTTGCGGCGCTTTTCAGAAATTTTTTGCGGGCGGGAACGTTGCAGAAGAGATCCCGCACCGTGATTTCCGTCCCCGGCGCGCATCCGGCGGGACTCGCGGAAAGCGCCTTTGAAGCGTGAACGACAATTTCAAAACCTTCCGGGGACTCCCTTCTCCGTGTCCGGATCGTCATTTTCGATACGGATGCGATGCTCGGGATGGCCTCGCCGCGGAAGCCGAAGGAATGGATGGTGAAAATGTCGCTTTCATCCCGGATTTTGCTGGTGGCGTGGGATTCGAGACAAAGCTGAGCGTCATCCGGATCCATTCCTTCCCCGTTGTCCAGTACGGAGATCAGTTTCTGTCCGCCCTGTTCAACGGAAACGATGATTTTCGTGGCCCCCGCGTCCAGCGAATTCTCCACAAGCTCCTTGACGACGGATGCGGGGCGCTCCACCACTTCTCCCGCCGCGATCTTATCGATGGTTCCCGAATCAAGCACATTTATTTCTGCCATAGGTTCTCCTCTCCGGCCGTCCGTCACTCCCACTGCCCTTACTTGCCGACCTGCCAGCGGTTGATCAATTTGCTCTGCAGGCGGTACAGCGTATTCAGCGCATCGATGGGCGTCAGATTGCTCACATCGATCTCCTTTAGTTCCTTCAGGACATCCTCATCCTTCACCGTGTCAAACAGGGACATCTGCGCCATGTCGACCTCGTCAAAATGCTCCGTCTTCCGCGCCCTGCCCTCTGTCTTGGTATCCACGGCGATCTGCTGCACCTTCTCGGTGATGTCATTGTCCAGAAGCTGATTGACGATCTCCTTTGCCCGGTCGATCACCATATCGGGCACTCCCGCCAGCTTTGCCACCTGAATACCGTAGCTCTTGTCCGCGCCGCCTTTCACGATCTTTCGCAGGAACACAATATCGTCCCCTTTTTCCTTCACGGCAATGCAGTAATTGTTCACATTGCTCATCTTGCCCTCAAGCTCCGTCAGCTCGTGGTAGTGGGTGGCAAACAGGGTCTTGGCTCCCAGCAGCTTCCGGTTACTGATATGCTCGATCACCGCCCACGCGATGGCAAGTCCGTCAAAGGTGGAGGTTCCCCTTCCGATCTCGTCCAGAATTAAAAGACTGTCCGCGGTCGCGTTCCGCAGTATATTTGCCACCTCGTTCATTTCCACCATAAAGGTGGACTGTCCGCTCGCCAGATCGTCCGAAGCACCGACTCTGGTAAAGATCCGGTCCACCAGTCCGATATTGGCGCTTTTTGCGGGGACAAAGCTGCCGATCTGCGCCATCAGCACGATCAATGCCGTCTGTCTCATGTAGGTGGATTTGCCCGCCATATTGGGACCGGTGATCACCGAGATGCAATGGCTGCCGTTGTCCAAAAAGGTATCGTTTGCCACAAACATATCATTGTCGATCATCCGCTCCACCACAGGGTGTCTGCCGTCCTTAATGTCGATCACGCCCTTTTCGTTCAGCTTCGGGCGGACATAGCCGTTTCTCTCCCCCACAAGGGACAGGGAGGCAAAGACATCCAGCTTCGCAATCGCTTTCGCTGTGCGCTGGATCCGCTCCATCTCCTCGGCGATAGCATCCCTGATCCTGCAGAACAAGTCATATTCCAGCGTGCAGAGCTTGTCCTCCGCATTCAGAATGGTGTCCTCTAACTCCTTTAATCTTGGCGTGGTATACCGCTCCGCGTTGGCGAGGGTCTGCTTGCGGATGTAATCCTCCGGGACCAGCGCGGAGTATGAATTTGTCACCTCAAAGTAATAGCCGAACACCTTGTTGTACCCTATTTTAAGGTTTTTAATGCCGGTTTTTTCTCTTTCGCGTTTTTCTATATCCGCAATAATTTGCGTACCCTTTTTACCAT